>JBDNGT010000268.1:0-8693 GCA_041689145.1 Geopsychrobacter sp.
GTGGGGATTACCGAGGGACGGTTCAGCATCGGCCTTGAGATCCAGGCGACACTTGAAGCCATTGCTTCCTGTAACAATTTTGTTATCCGACTGGAAGAAGAAATGTCTCGCCATCTTGAAGAGGTTCCGTACAGCCATCTTCTTCTTTCCATGAAGGGAATCGGTAGGATCACTGCTGCGGGCCTGATCGGCGAGGTCGGGGATTTTAATAACTTTGACACACAACGAGAGCTGCTCAAACACGCTGGATTTGATCTTTTTGAAATCAGCTCCGGCAAACTCAGAGGAAGCAGACGTATCTCCAAAAGAGGCCGTCCTCTTCTGCGCAAGCTGCTCTTTTTTGCAGATCTTAACACGATTCGTAAAGGTGGCATTATGCATGAGCATTACCAGAGGCACCTTGCCAAAGGGATGAAGCGGATTAAAGCACTCGTTGCCATCGCCAGAAAGCTCCTTGGTATCATTTTCACTCTGGTTCGTACTGATCAGGAATACCAGTTGAACTACCAAGAGCTACAGTCTCACTCCAACATGGCGGAGGCTGCATAAAAAATAGTGTGTGTAAGCGGGGTGACTATCATCTGTGTCATTAAGGCGACTTTGTCGACCTTCTCGTAGAGCAAAATAGTGCCGCGCTTGCACCTTAGCCCCCATAAAGCAAGGTTAGAGCTCAGTTGAGACTCTCGAATTACCAGGGTTGGGCAAAGTGCGATAACACAAAAAAACTATTGACTGTAATAAACCAGACGCTGGCATTATCATAACTTACTACTTTTTCGAAGAGGCTAGAATACTCAAAACTCAATTCCAAAAAATAAAATCCTGATTTTTTAAATGCCAATATGTATGGATTTGCCCTTAGCAAAATTCTGGACCATATCATGGGAGAAAACATACACAGCTGTATTTAAACAATAAAGGGTCACACGATCACTGATCAGTGCTATCCTTCTAATTTGTCGGAGAGCTGTACTTCGATGTCTACATTTTTTGTCAAAACGATGAAGCACTGTTTCAGCGAACAACTCTTTTCCGAGTGAAAATGAATCGTTACCCCCCGACTTTCTTTACAGCTCTCCATTATTGTTCTTTAGATAGTTGATCAATCCACCAGCAAGCATTACCTTGACCATTACCTGAGAAAACTCCTGGAGGTCATAGCTGCATTTCTGTGTTTCGTTTCTCAGTATATTTGCTCCGAGCTGGTACTTTAGCCTGTCTCCGTCAGCTATAAAATCGGTATCACAAACGATTAGTGGCAGACCTATATTTATGCAGTTACGGAAAAATATTCTGGCAAATGATTTTGCAACGACACACCCAACGCCCGCGTACTTCAACGCCAACGGAGCCTGTTCACGCGATGAACCACAACCGAAATTATCCCCCCCCACGACAAAATCCCCGTTTTTAAGGCGCTGACTGAAATTTTCATCCAGATCTTCCATGGCGTGTGACGCCAGTTCGGATAGATCGAGAGTTTTAGTGTATTTTCCAGGAATAATGACATCGGTATTGATATTATTTCCATATTTCAGGACATTTCCGTTCAGAATCATAAGTTTGCCTCCCCAGAAGAAGTGATCCAACCGGCCAGAACCGATGCCGCAACGGTTGCAGGAGATGCAAGATACACGTTGGCTTTGTTATTTCCCATGCGCCCCGTAAAGTTGCGATTGGTGCTGGAAATAACATTTTCTCCATCTCCCGGGATACCATTGTGGGTTCCGACACAGGGGCCGCATCCAGGAGTGAGCAGGGTGGCACCAGCATCCAATAAAATTTCTATGGTGCCATCCTTGATGGCAGCTATCAGAATTTTTTTGGAGGCCGGAGAGACCAGCAGGCGCACCCCGGAAGCAATTTTCCCCCCGCTTAAGATATTTGCGGCTATCTTAAGATCGGCCAAACTTCCATTGGTGCAACTTCCTATAAATCCCTGATTTATAATCGTTTTCTCTAGGCTTTGGACTTGTTCCACATTGTCAACGGTGTGTGGCTTTGCCACCATCGGAGCGATAGTCGATAGGTCTATCTGAATGGTTTCCGAAAACAGGGCGTCATGATCGGAGCTGATATTGGTAGTTGCATCGCAGATAAAACAATTTTTGGCTCCCATCTCCACGGCCATATTACACAAGGTCGCTTTACTGGAAAGTTCAAGTTCGTCGAGTATTTCTCCGTAAAACTCGACACTTTTATAGAGTGCGCCGTTGCTGCCCAATTGACCGACAATATGCAGGATCACGTCTTTGGCATATACATGCGGTGCAAAGTTCCCCGTTAAATCGATCCGGATGGTTTCTGGCACCCGAAACCACGACTTACCGGTCAGCATCGTCGCCGCCAGATCGGTAGCACCAACCCCGCACGACATAGCACCGAGCGCTCCGTAGGTGCAGGTGTGAGAATCGGCGCCCAGTACCAATTCCCCCGCTTTTACCAGGCGATCTTCCAGCACCAGTTGATGACATACCCCATCACCGACCTCGTACAGTTTGATGGCATGCTCGGCAGCAAAGCTCCGCATCAGACTGTGCAGTGCAGCGATCTTCTGGTTGGGGCAGGGAGTGGCGTGATCAAGGACTAAAACCATTTTTTCGGGATGCGAAATCTGTTCACCCCCCATCTCCCGCCAGGACTTGATCGCTATCGGGGCGGTAGCATCGGTCGCTAACATAAAGTCGACCGCACATACTGCGTAATCACCAGCGGTCAGATCTTTACCGCTGTGCTTTGATAATATTTTTTCAGCCAATGTTTTAGCCATGATCGCACCTTTCAAACCCCAGTTTCTCAGAGATAGTCTTTGTCGCCTGAGTTACCAGGGATACGAATTGTTCCACTTTTTCCGGGGTGAATCTTACCGTTGCTCCGGAAACCGTCAGCCCCGCAACACAGTCCCCGCAACTGTCGAAAATCGGCGCCGATACGGCCGAAGCGCCGATAATCCGTTCATCCTTGCTATGATAGTAGCCTTTGCTCTTGATCGCTTGAAGTTCCGTCAGGAAATCATCCTGAGTCTTGTCAATAAGCCCGGCAAACATCGAATTCTGGTATATCTCCCGCTGTTTTTCCTGTGGCAGGTAAGCCAGCAATAACTTGCCCGAAGCGCCGTTGACAAGCGGCAACCCTTCGCCGACCTTGATAAATCTCCTTAAGCAATGCTGGCTATCCAAGACCTTCGTGGAAACTCGCTCATCTCCCACCACCACATTCAGCACAACTGTCTCCAAGGTCTTAGCGGAAACTTCCTGCATTTCTGGTTGGGCGACACCAATCACCGTAGCATCTGCCGCCGCCACGTTACCAAGCCGAAACAACAGCATACTCAAGCCGTAGGTTTCTGTTCCCCTATCTTCCAAAATAAAGCCGCCCTGTTTTAAGGAATTCATCAATCTAAAGACCGTCGATTTAGGCAAATCAGCCATTCTGCTCAACTCGGAAAGGCCAATTTTGCTCTTTTCGGGTGTGAAGCATTTTAATATTGCAAGAGCCCTACCGACCGCTCTGACGGTTGTGATTTTTTCTTCCATTTTTTCACCAATATCCGTAAGCACTCAATGTTGCACGGGTTGTGTCTTCTTGCCTCTAACCATGGTCCAAATATGTGGCCAAACCACAAAACCCAGCGTAATCGCCACAAGTACCAGAAACGCGGGGCGCTTTAATAACTCAGCTGGTTCGTCACCGAACAGCAACAGGGTCCTGACAAATTCCATATCGACCAACGACGCAAGAACAAGTCCGAGGATAAATCCCATAATGGGATAATCTAGCTTCTTCATGATATATCCCAACGCTGCAAAGATAAGCATGACCACGACATCCAGCATCAATGACCGGGGGGCTAGGGCTCCTACTACGGAAAAGATTAGTACGCCCGGCAGCAGGATGCGAACCGGAAGGTATATCAGTCGTGCAAAATAATTGACGAATAGGGTTCCAATCACCACCAAACCAGCAGCCTGGAGAAACTGAATGAGAATTACAGCATAGGCGAAATCAAGATTATCGCGTACCAGAAATGGACCGGGCGACATACCATGAATCATGAAGGCTGCGATGAGCAAAGCAGTGGTGGCGCTCCCAGGGATCCCCAGCAGCATCATGGTTGCCACGGCCCCTCCTTCCGAAGCGTTATTGGCAGTCTCAGCGGCGACCAACCCGGAAATTTCCCCCTTGCCGAACTTTTCCGGAGTTTTAGAACGCTTCTTTTCCATACCATAGCTGATCATAGCGGATATGGTGGAACCGGCGGCTGGCAGCAGGCCAATGCCCACCCCCACAAGTGAGGAACGGATCAGGGTGCGCGGGTGTTTTAGCGCAGCGAACATCCCCTTTACTATCTGCGATAAATCCTGCTTCGATTCTTCCCCCTGATCAACCACGTGGGTTCTCTCAACCATAAACAGCAACTCGGATACCGCAAGTAAGCCGAGCAGGGCAGGGATAAGGGGTAAACCCTCGTAGAGAGCGTCAATATCGAAAGTTCCCCTTGCGTTGCCGAAAGCGGAAGAGCCTACAGTCCCAATTAGAATGCCAAACAGGCCGAGCATGGAGGTCTGGACAATCTCTCCTTTCACCACGCCGATAGAAATGATGGCAAAAATCACCACCATAAGCATCTCCGCAGGGCCGAAATTGAGCACTATTATTCCGAGAACCGGAAACAGGAGCAGAACAACAGCGTAAGAAACAAAGCAGCCGATTGCGGAACTTATAATACTTGCTCCCAAAGCCTCATTGTGCCTCCCCTTGCGGGTCAAGGCGTAGCCGTCGAAGCCCGTTGCGATGGCAGCGGGTGTCCCTGGAATATTGAGCAGTATAGCCGAAATTCCTCCTCCGAAGATCGATCCCGTATAGATGGCAGTAAGAAAGATAATAGCGTTGATCGGCGTCATGTAGTAACTGGGGCCGAGCAGCAAGGTGATAGCCAGTACCCCGGAAACACCAGGGATCGATCCCAGCACGATACCGATGCTCAAACCGGCAATTGTCCAGAGTGGCACCTGCCAGTTAAGGATCATGTGAAAGGCCTGGGTTAAACTGTCGAAGAATTCCATGCTCAACCTTCCTCGCTCAAAATAGCATGCCAGATGGCAGATAGAGGTTCAACGCCCGATTAAAGATCAAATAAATAGTGATCATCAAAATGGCACCGGGGACTACTACGTGAAACACCCCTTTGGTGCCTAGCGCCCAGCTGAAGCAACAGAAAGCGGCAAAGGATGAGGCATAAAAACCAACCCTAGGGATTAACACCAGATAAATGATAAGGATTGTCACGATACGAAACTTGGAATCTGCAAGCAAACGCGTCACCATCAGCTCCGGTGTGCGAAACCCTTCACTCTTCAGGCAAGCGAGCAGAGATTTGCCTGCCAGAAACAATTCTATGACGACAAAGAAACTGAATATCCAGAAGGCAACCTCAATGGTAATCTTTTCTGAACTGTTATCAAACTCAGCGCACTCCAGAAAATAGACCAGAGCCCAGCTCCAGATAAGCACCACAAATATTAGTCGACCAAATGCCTTGCTCATACTGCTTCCCTCAGGTTTCACTGGTTAGTAATCCTGCTGTGGAAGGCATGCCCTCCACAGCAGGGGACTATTTGATTACTTCTATTTCTTCCAGAAATATGAGAACTGCTGGAGAACCTTGTCGGCATCCCGCACCTTCGCACCGGTCTGGACGGCATTCTTCCAAGAGATATCGATATTCTGCTTCGCCATCGACTTTATATATTCTGGATTTTGTACCGCAGCGCTCAGCGCCTTTTCCAGCATTAACCAACGATTTGGATAATTTTCCCTAAAACTTTTCTTTACCATGAAGAAGCGAAAGTTGTTCAGGTCCGGGATATGGCTAAGTCCCATCTCGTCCATGACCTCGTTAATGGTGGGAACTTCGGGTAAACTGTCCGCACGTTTTTCGGCAAAAATAGCCAAAGGCTTGAGGTCCTCTCCAACGGCGGAGATGGTTCCGAAAAGGTCGGTGAGAGTAAATACAACATCTTGTCTAATAACCGCCATCCGCATCGCGCCACCACCGTTGTAAGGGATCTCCTTGCCCCCTTTACCCAGTCTCTTCTCCAGCAAGGCATTACACACCCTGGACCAGGAGTTGGGAACTACTGAGGTGGTAATTTTTTTCGTGCGAATATCTTCAAATAGTTGCTTCGCCGTGGAATAGTTAGAACCATTTCTTACAAAAAGACCTTGCGGTGAAATGTAATTCATCCCCAGATAATCAAAATCATCCAGTTTGAAAGCATCCTTGGCTATTGCGCCGCTAAGGTAAGGCTGAAGGTTATATAAGATAAAGGAACCATCGTCCGGATCGTTTTTAAGGTGGGCCTTGGTGCCTACGATACCACCACCACCTTTTCTATTTATGATAACTACAGGTACGCCCAACTCCTTCTCCAGGAACGGCCCCAGACCCCTGACTATTCGGTCAGTGGTTCCGCCAGCGCCATAGGGGACAACAATGTTTAACTGTTTGGTAGGCCATTTTTCCGCTTGGACTGAAGCTGGGACAAAACTTACGGACAGAACAACAATCAACGCCATTAGACAACCGAACCTGCTTAAATTCCTCATTCATCCTCTCCTTACTTGTGAAAGATTTCAGGTTATGTAAGCGACAACCACCCTGTTATAACCGAAGGGTCGCGTAGCTCACTGTTTACTGAGAGCTAAGGTGGGCAGTTTTTGCGTTTATCAGCTCGAAAACCTGCGCTGCAACTCAAGTACCTCCTGCAGGCCGACAATATCTGTAAACTCTTTGAACTGCATGGTCCTTTCCGGGTGATTGGAGCTGGGGGAAACCCCTTCCCGATTAACTATCTCCAGGGCATCCAGAATTGCCCTGGTTGCCGCGAAAATCGGTGTTACTGGCATGCTGAGGCGGGCGGCACCCCATTCTTCAAGTTCGCGGCTAGTTGCAACTGGAGTTTTTCCGCCATCGGTCATGTTGATACTTACCGGAGCCTTCACTTCATTGATGACCCGCTTAATGTCCGCAACGGTTTTAGGTGCTTCTATAAAGATCAAATCTGCCCCAGCCTCGGCATAAGCATTGCCGCGCTTGATAGCTTCTTCAATACCATGTATGGCAATAGCGTCGGTTCGGGCATTGATAACAAAATCCTTGTCTCTTCTCGCTTCTGCAGCCGCCCTTATCTTTTGCACCATCTCTTTCAGCGGGATTACCTGCTTGTCATCCATGTGCCCACAGCGCTTCGGAAAAACCTGATCCTCAAGGTTTATTCCTGCTGCACCAGCAGCTTCAAACTCCTGAACCGTTCGATAAGTGTTGACCACGTTACCGAAGCCGGTGTCGCCATCGGCCATAACCGGGATACTGACAGCAGTACAGATGCGCCTAGTGTGGTCCAGCATTTCGCCAAAAGACAATAGGCCCACATCAGGGATGCCTAATAAACTTGCGGCTATCCCATAACCGCTACACTGAATCGCCTTAAACCCCGATTTCTCAATCAGCTTTGCACTAAGGGCATCGTAAGCCCCTGGCATAATGAGGAGTTCCTTTGCTTTGATGAGATTTTTCAAGATCGTTGTTTTATTTTGCTTCATTGCTTTCCTCCCTTGCTTGCCTAGTGAACCACCGGTCCATTCATGATAACCACAGAGCATGCTTCTTTTGCAAGCATTAATTGATGCCCTCGCAAAAACGAGTCACGTCGTTTGTAGAATTAGACGGGTTGAGCAGTCAGTTGTCAGGGGAGAGTTTCCGAATAGCCCTTGAAAATAACTCAATACTTGCAGTATTTACTCTTTGATAGGTCCAGCAAGGCTATTTGAGAAAGAGTGTGGCCACTCATTTCCAATTTTAGGCCTTCTGTGGCGGTTTCTGAACATCATTGCGCGCAAGATATTAAATCCTGTCGCTTTCAGGACCGCCGCCACTCTGACTTGGCGCATTTCCCGGACCCGGAGCTGTTTGATTCCGGTGACTCGGTCAAGGTCGGACATGGTTCCTTCTGCCCCGGCACGAAAGCGGTAGAGTTCACGGAAGGCTTCCGTCTTCTCCTTTGCCAGCAGCTTCGCCAGCCGCAGCGCCTTGCCGTCATAGCGAAGGGTTGAGTTGCGCTTATCACGCTTCACCGAGCAATCGGATTGTCGCGGGCGCTTGTGGGGGATCTCCTCTCGAAACAAATACGCCCATGATGACTCAAGCAAGGCAAGTCGTTCGGCCCAAGCTGCTCGAAAGGATGGAACATGTTGTACTGTTTGTGATCTTTGATGTGAATCATGGATATTCCTCATAACTGGTTGGTATTGCTGATGAATTTACCATAAGCCACACATTTTAACAAACATAAACTGACAAATAATTGAACAATTTTAGGTGGTTACGCAGTAGATGCTTTTTGCGAGGGCATCAAGCGTTGCATTGGCAGCAAAAATAAGCAGTGCACCACACCAGCCGGAGATTGATAGCGCCAGGTCAGCGACCAGTAGCGGGCCGAGCAGGGCCGCCAGTAAAATCCGGCTCGAAGAAATTATCGAGCCCTCAACGACGGAGACATATAAAAACCCGTAGGTGAGCAGGTACTGGCCGAGTACGCTGAAACCGAGCAGAAAGCGGGCAAAAGCGAAATAGACTGAGCCAATCGTCCATGGGGCGCAGCCCAGCGAATAGTGAGTGTGGCCAGGTAGAA
>JBDNGT010000269.1:0-4333 GCA_041689145.1 Geopsychrobacter sp.
TCCACCCCTGTTATTTTCTGTGGCACAACTACAACTGCTTTGCCAGCGGCTGGCAACAGCAGGTCAAACCGAAGATCTTCGGCAATCTCAGCGACCGGCCGATCCTCGAGATCTGGAATTCGGCCGAGTTTAAGACCTTCCGGGAAAATGTCAGCCGCTACGATTACCCCTACTGTTCCGGCTGCGGCCTGGCCCCCTGCGATTACGTGCAGACCGAAGAGTTCGAGCAGGACTGCCACATCAACAGCGAGCCCTGCGGCAGTTGCCTCTGGTGTATGGGACTCTTTCAGTGCCTGCGTTAAATTCAGAAAGAGGGTCTTATTCCCCGCAGCTCGCTGTGCTGTTTAACAAAGGTTTCAGGCTGTTGATACCTCGTAGCTTGCTGCGAGGCAGTTCATTTAACCGCAGGGTTGTTCGAGATCTCCGCCGGGGTTCCTTCGGCGATCTTTTCGCCATAATTAAGCACCGCCAGCCGGTCACAAATCTGCATGATGACCCGCATGATGTGCTCGACAATCAGGATGATCACCCCCTGATCGCGCAGCTTCAAGATCAGTTCGATCGTCAGGTCGACCTCGGTCGGGTTGAGTCCGGCGACCACCTCGTCGAGCAGCAGAAAACTGGGCTCGAGCGCCAACGCCTTGCCGATCTCCAACCGCTTGCGGCCGGCCAGGGTCAGCCCGGCGGCCGAGACCTGGGCGCGGTCGGCCAGACCGGTGACTTCTAATATGTGCCAGGCGTGTTTTTCCGCCTGAGCGCGCTTGGGGTAGCGCAAGAAAGAGGCGATCAGGCCAACGATCTCACCCGGCTGGACCTTAAAGGAAACCTGGTTATTGACCGTCAGACCACCGAAGGTCTTGGTGACCGATTTTGCTTGTTCCGCTGTTTGCATATTGTACCCCACTTTTTTCCCCTGCCGCTTCTTTTTGTGCACTGCACAAACCACAGGAGCTGATCACTTGACGGCTTGAATTGAATCGATCAGGTTCTCCCATTTCCCACACCCAGGTCTGAGCCAGAATCTCACTGACGCCCTGTATGCTCATCAATCGATCGACTCATTCGCGAATCAAGGGTTGCTCACGCAATGCTTTGGTTAGCTTTTTCTGGGCAGCAGTAAACAATTCAGCTACCGGCCACTGTAGGTGGCAAACTCGGTTTGCGACTCGAAACCGCATAAAATGATTCAAGGAACAGCAAAACGTGACAAAGGTCAAAATCTCAACCCTCCGGTTTATGCGGGGTTAGCGAGAGGTCGGGAATTGCTGCCTATGAGCGTAATATGTTAGAATCTAATAAAAGTTTAACCATCTAGCCGCAGGAAGGAGCTTGCGTCGGCGCTGAGCAGCAATGCGACCGCGAGCGGGAATTTAATATGGACGTACCCAAAAATCACTTTGATGTCATTGTTATCGGCAGCGGACCAGGCGGCGAGGGGGCTTCGATCAAGCTGGCCAAGGCGGGCAAATCGGTGGCTGTGATCGAGAGCCAGGCCCTGGGGGGCGGCTGTACGCACATGGGGACGATCCCGAGTAAAACGCTGATTCATGTCATCAGACAGTACGCTGACGAAAAGAAGAGTCACCTGTTTAATCGAATCCACCAACCGGTGAAAATCACAGCCGATGACCTGATGGCTGCGGTCAAGGATGTGGTTGAGCAGCAGGTTCAGGATCGTGAAGGATTTTATCAGCGCAATGATGTGGAAGTGATCAAAGGGCATGCCTGCTTTCTCGATCCGCAGCGCATCGCCGTTGCGGATGAAGCGGGTAACCAGTGTCAGTTCTCGGCGGACTTTTTTGTGATTGCGTCCGGTTCACACCCCTATCGTCCGGCGGATATCGATTTTGATAATCCGCGCGTGGTCGACAGCGATACGATCCTGCAGATGCGCGAACTCCCCGGTACGCTGACGGTTTACGGTGCAGGCGTGATCGGCTGCGAGTACGCGTCCGCCTTGAAAGATCTGGGGGTGAAGGTCAACCTGGTCAACACCCGCGAGCGTCTTCTCGAATATCTCGACGAGGAGATCTGCAACGCGCTGAGTTATCACATGCGTGACGAGCAGGGAATTTTGATTCGGCAGAATGAAGAGTATGAACGGGTCGAGGTCAATGCATCCGGGGTTGTGCTGCACCTGAAGACCGGCAAGGTCATCAAATCCGATATGCTGCTCTGGGCCAACGGCCGCAGCGGGAATTCCGCTGACATGGGTCTGGAGGCAATCGGCGTCGAGGTCGACCATCGCGGCAATCTGGCGGTGAATGAAGCCTACCAGACCGCCCTGCCGCACATCTACGCGGTCGGTGATATCGTCGGTTTCCCCAACCTGGCGAGTGCCGCTTACGATCAGGGGCGCTTTGCCGGGACACATATCGCCGAAGGGCACTGCGACGAGCATCTGGTCCAGGATATCCCGACCGGGATCTATACCACACCGGAGATCAGCTGCCTGGGCGGAACCGAACAACAGTTAACCGCGCAACGCATCCCCTATGAAGTGGGACACTCCTTCTTCAGGCACCTGGCGCGCGGCCAGATTACCGGGCATAAGGCCGGTATGCTGAAACTGCTGTTCCACCGCGAGACCCTCGAGATTCTCGGCATCCACTGTTTCGGCCACAACGCAGCCGAGATCCTGCATATCGGACAGGCGATCATGGCCCAGCCGGCGCCTTACAACAATGTTACCTATTTCATCAATACCACCTTCAATTACCCCACCATGGCGGAGGCCTATCGGGTCGCCGCCTTAAATGGCACCAACCGGCTGTAGGCCTCGACTGCGATCGGTCTGTTGGCTTTTTCCGGAAAACCTGTGAGGCTTTTTTTCAGCTCTGCCAGTGAATTAAGTTGAGCTCTAAAAGTTGTGTTATGCACTCAGAATCCGCGACTCGCTAGGAGCTCATCTGTTCTGTATCAGAGCTTATTTGCGCGGATCTCAGGGCTTAGAAGTTCCCCCCTGTGCCAGGGTTGTACTATTAATCCTAAGGCAAATCAGGATTACATTATAGGACAACAAATAGGAACGGCCTTGCCTGTCTTACAATCGGGGCCGTTCTTTGTCTTGCTGAGGCTCTACTTATGAGAAAGCTCAGCCCCGATTCGGACGGGCCATCGCTTCGATCATTGACGTTGATTGCAATCTGGTCAAGGCCCAAGGTATCTAGTTGAACTAGAGATCTTTCTCTGACGCCTACAGCTCCTTCGCGAAACGTAAGCTGGCTTTCAGATCGTTCATCCACGACGGCTTTATCAATCCGTCGTGTTGCAGGCGCCCAACAACAATGCCAGGGTGGACCCCCGCTTGCATTGCCAGTTCATTAGCTGCGGCCTTGCTTTTAATGACAGGAAGTTGTGTTTTAAACTGCGGAGGGATAAGAAAGTTCGCTGCCCATGTGTTGGCCTCATGCTCTTCTGGGGTATCGATATTAGCCTTGTTCGGGTCGTCCAAGTATACGGACTTCTTTTCCTTGGCATGCAGCAGAATATGGGCCGCCTCATGAAAGAGCGAGAACCAGAATTTGTCGTTGGTCTTGCCATACAGGGAAAGTTGAACAAGCGGGCGATGCGGATTCAGCCAACGTGCTACGCCACTTACGTGCGCCTTTGGAATAGCCGGAACCAGAACTAATGACACGCCAGCTTGTTTGAAATATGTTCGAAGTTGAGGTTCAAATTCTTCGGGGGGAAGGACCGTCAACTGCCTTATTTTCGTTAGTATTTCTATAAAGGTAGAGCGATCATACTTGGGGCCATCCAATTTTTCCGCATGCTGTTCACCCATGCGCAACCATGAAGAGATAGCACTAATGTCGCTCTGTTCCGCACGGCTACGGCGGAAAGCGCACTGCATCTCCCCATAATGGCTACGCCATTCATCGGGCGAGGCCACACCAAAAAAACACAGACATTTTTCTACTAGGTCAGGTTTTGATTTTGCATCGATACGCCGCTTGGCAATGGCACCGGCTGCCATCAATTCCTTCACCGGTAATTCATCGAGCCAAGCGGTCCACGCTGCATCTCTTTGTGCCGCTTCAAATCGGGCATAGCGCTCACGATACTTGGCCTCACGCGCTAACCAGAAACCAACTGAGCTCCCCAATACCCGCTCCAGACGCATGGCGGCATCATCCGTAAGTGGGACTTTACCCTTAATGAGTTGGTTAACGTGCTTGGTGCTATATCCGAGACGGGTTGCCAGCTCTGTCTGTGCCCAACCGCGTTCCTCGATAATATCGAGGATCGTGTCGCCGGGCGGGGAAACCCAGTCTGGTGCGAACGGCGCATCCAACTTAGTCATGGTAGTCTCCAATGTGTTCTATACAAA
>JBDNGT010000270.1:0-12801 GCA_041689145.1 Geopsychrobacter sp.
CCGTTCGCCTCCACAAACAGTCCGCGCCGTTCGTGGTGCGCATCGGTGAAGGCGCCCTTTTCGTGGCCGAAGAGTTCGCTTTCCAAGAGCGCTTCCGGTAGCGCAGCACAGTTGATCGCAATGAAACGTCCCTTGCGGCCGCTCAATCGGTGGAGCGCGCGTGCGACCAATTCTTTTCCGGTGCCGCTTTCGCCGCTGATCAGAACCGAGGTCTCGACGGGGGCCAGGCGGCTGATCTGTTCGCGCAGTTTTATGATTGTCTGGCTGTTGCCGATCAACTCCTGCTGTTTGTCAGCGCTTTTGATTTGCTCTTGGAGCAGGCGCAGCTGACGGGTCAGGCGGCGGTGCTGTAAGACCCTTTCCAGGGCGATGGCCAGCAGCTCGAGATCGACCGGCTTAGTGATGAAATCGTAGGCTCCGGCGCGCAGGGCGGCGATGGCCGTCTCCAGACTGCCGAAAGCGGTCATCACCAGCACGGGCAGGTCGGGCAGGGTTTGTTTGAGCCGGGCACAAAACTCGGTTCCGCTTTCCCCCGGCATGTTGATATCGGTCAGCACCAGGTCGTAATCGATACTCAGCATCTGGCGATCGGCGGCTGCGGCGTTGGTCACGCAGTCGGTCCGGTGGCCGCGACGGGTCAGGGTTTCCTGCAGCAGATCGAGAAACGCCTGATCATCTTCAATAAGCAGAATTCGTGCGCGCTCTTCAGCTGGTTTTTTCACTTAGTTCGGCCCCTTCAGTTTCTAGCGCGTCATCCGCTAATGGCAGGGTCAGGCGGAAGCAGCTCCCCGCTCCGGGTGTGCTCTCGATCTCGATCTGGCCGCCGTGTTCGTTGACGATCCCCTGGGCGATTGACAGCCCGAGACCCGTCCCATGGCCGACCTCTTTGGTGGTGTAGAACGGATCAAAAATATGTGCCAGGTCTTCGGGCAAAATACCGCTGCCCTGATCGGTGATGCTGATCTGCAGCAGGCTCATATCCTCCGGATGGCGGGCCAAGTCGATCTTCAGCTGACCACCACGCCCCATCGCCTGAATCCCGTTCATCGCCAGATTGAGCAGCACCTGCTGGATTTGGCCGGGATCGGCCTTGATCTGCAGCGGTTCTGATGGCAGGTTGAGTTCGGTTTCGATCCGCTGTTTATTGGCGGTTGAGTGGAGCATCTCGATGACGATCTTGAGCTGTTCGGCGACATTGATCAACTGCTTGCGACTTTCACCCCGCCGGGCATAATCGAGCAGCTGGCGCATGATGTGGGTCATCCGTTCGGCCTGCTCGCCGATGATTTTGGCTGAATGGGTCGTTTCGCTCGGGGTGAGCTCCTCGCTGGCGATCAGCTTCGCCCGCCCGGAAATCACATTGAGCGGCGTGCCGAGTTCGTGAGCCATGCCGGCCGACAGTCGGCCGAGGGTTGCAAGGCGTTCGGTGTGGCGCAACTTTTCAAGGGTCTCAATCCGTTCGCGGGTCGCCTCATCATCGGCCTGTTTGGCCGCCGCCAACTGGCCGCGCATCTGTTCGATGGAGCCGGCCAGTTTGCCGAGTTCGTCGCGCCCGCCGACCTCGAGTGAGGCAGAAAAGTCGCCGGTGCCGATCCGTTCGGCCTGTTCGCGCAGACGCCGCACCGGGCGGTTGATCCAGAGACTCCCGAGTAAGGTCATCAACAACAGGGCTGAGGCGACCGCCACGGCGACGACCACCGCCGAGCGTCGCAAGCTCTCCTGTACGTAGCCGTGCAGTTCATCCATCGATTCGCGGATCTCAATGGCACCGAGACGCCCCTTAAGGTTTGTGGACGGCAGATAGGTCAGTAAGAAATCGTGCCCGTCTTCTGAGGCGACGAGGAGGGACAGAGGCTGACCGCCGGTAAGGGAGGTCAACTCAGCGGGGGGGACCAGGGGCCTTAAGGGGGTGCCGATCTCGGCATCTAGCCAGACCCAGCGCGCCTGCAGGTTGGGACTGAGCAGGTTGCGGCGGCGGAGAAAGCCGATGGCGACCTCTTCACCGCGGGTTTTCCAGAGGTCTGTCACAATAAAAAGCAACGATTGTCCGAGATTGCGCGCCTCACGACTTAGATTTTTTTTCAGTTGTTCCCGTTCGCGCTGAATCGACAGATAACTGTAGAGCGAGAAGATCAGGATGATCCCGAGGGTCACGGCGGCGGTGATGCGAATGGTTAAGCGCATAAAAAATCCCGATCCTATTTAAATGCGGATGTTTGCAGTTATCCTGCAGTTGTGGATATTTTTGTCAACCCCAATATTTGTGAGTTGTCCTGTTTGCCATAGCCTCTGCCGCAGCGCTATGATGTGCTTCCCGTGATTTGGAGGTTCTATGAATAAGCCGGTGCTACATGTTTTCCGCAATACCCCTTTTGGCCGCGAAACCCTGCTGCAGTCGGCCTATCTCTGCCGTCGACTGCAATTGCCGCTGTCGGTCTACTTGCCTGAGTTTAAGCGTTTCCTGTTCTATTTTGATCCTGATGTGGTGCAGGTCGATCTCGATGCCAGTTATCTGAGTGATCCGGCCACGGCCCAAGAGCATGTGCGCGAGATTCTGGCTTTTCACCATGTCGAGTTTACCCTGGTGAAACCTAAAGGGAAGAGCGCCAGTGACCTGCCCGATCTGCCGACCCACTTTTCTTTGATGACCTGCCCGCGCTCGATGAGTGACGATACCCGCAAAATCGCGCTGGGGCATATCGGCTCCAAGGTCAGGCGGATTGTGCAGGCGGCGTCTTTTCCGATCTATCTTCCGGCCCCGGTATACAAGCCCTGGACCCGTCTGTCCGTGCTCTACGGCGGATCAGACAATGCCGCAGGTGCCCTCCGCCTGGCGCTTAAGTTGAATCAGTTATGTAATGCGCCGCTCCAGCTTTTTAGTCAGGGAGACCGGCAGGAGTTGGAGGCGCGCCTCCTGGCGCAAGGCTTTGTTGAGGCGCAGATTAAGGCGTTTGACTGGCAGTTTTTGGCAGAAGGGGATATCGCGCAGCAGCTCTACAGCTTACCGCACGATGGTCTGGTGATGCTCGGGGCCTACGGTAAGGGGATGATCCGTGAGACCCTGTTCGGCAGTACCATGGAGAAGGTACAGATAAACCTGCCGAACAGCTTGATGGTGGTTGGACCGAAATGTAGCTGGGTAAAAAAAGGGCTTTGAGACGGGCTCGGAAGGATTAATTGTGACCCGGAATACCTTTGATTCAACAACGATTGACCTGTGCCTGACGCTGTTTCCTTGGGCTGAATTCTGGAGAACAAAGGCCGCAGTGAGAATGCACACGCTGATTGATCTTCGGGGCGCAATTCCGACTTACGTGACAGTCACAACAGGCAAGGTTCACGATGTCAGGAGGCCGTTGGACTGGCTGTAAATCCGGCTGGTTGGCCCATATCACAGCTCGTTAGCAGGATCATAGTCGTAGTTATGAGGCAAAAAGTCTCTAAGGGCTAGGTCTTCCCGCTGAGCCTTCCTTTGTGCCACCCTTGAACCCTAGGAAGCGTTCCTATAGACTCGGGCCAATCCCTAAACCGAACGAGTTTCTAATGCGTTTCATCCATACCTCCGACATCCACCTCGGCAAGACCTACCGCAACTCCCCTGGTGAGGCCCAGCGCTACAATGATTTTTTCGACTGCCTGGCGGGTATCGTCACCGACGCGGTGTGTGAAGAGGTTGACTTCGTGCTGATCGGCGGCGACCTGTTTCATGTCGGGCAGATCCTGCCGCGCACCTTTGCCAAAACCATCGAGACCCTGCAGCCGCTCAAAGATGCCGGTATCCCCTGCATCGCCATCGAGGGGAACCACGACTGGATCCACCGCCGCGACAGCATCTCCTGGATGGAGGCGCTCTCGCAGATGGGTTACCTCCGCCTGTTACGCCCGGAGCGGACTGACGAGGGCGGCTACCATTTTGCGCCTTTTGATGAAGAGACAGGGAGTGGCGGATATGTTGCGATCGGCGGACTCAATATTTATGGACTCGGTTACATCGGTGCCCAGGCCGGCAGCCACGTCGAAAGGATCTGCTCAGCGGTAAACTCTGCGAACAACCTGCTGTTGTTTCATGTCGGAATCTGGACCTTCTCCCCGGTCGAGATCGGCAACATGAAGCCGGAGGACTCACACCCCCTGGCTGAGAGGTTCGGCTACGTCGCCCTCGGCCATGGACACAAGCCTTATATCGTCGATACGCCTGAGGGCAGACCCTACGCTTATAACCCCGGGGCCCCTGAACAGGTCAATTTTGGCGAACAGAAATATGCCAAGGGCTATTACTTCGTCACCCTGGATGACGGCAGTTTTTCAGCGGATTTCAGGTCGACTTCGCCCCGACCGATGATCGTCGCGACGATCGATCTGGAAGGGGCAGAGAACGCTGAGGATGCGCTGGCGCGTTACACCGCACAGGTGAAAGAACAACTCACTGCGGTGGAGGATCAACGGCAGCCATTGCTGGAATTGAAGCTGGTCGGGCGGGTCAAGTTCCACCCCTTCGAACTGGGCCGCGAGCGGTTACGCGCTGCGCTTGAAGAGTTCGCCACTCCGCTGCATGTTGAAATCAAGAATCATCTCTCGCTGGTCAGCAGCGCTGCAGAAGGCGAAACAGTCAAGAAGACTTTGGTCGAAATCGAACAGGATGTCCTGCGCGACCTGATCGGTGCCGGCAGCGAATACCAGGGCCGCGAGGATGAATTGATCCGTCTCTCCATGGCCCTGCGTAATGCGGTGCAGAAAGGTGATGTCGATGGCGATGAGCTGCTGGCGTTGCTCGATGGGGAGGGCTAGAAGATGCAGATTCTCTCCATTCACTTGAAGAACATCAAGTCTCATCGCGACACCGAACTGAACTTCTCAGCGGGGATCAACGTCCTCTCCGGCCCCAACGGCATCGGTAAAAGCACCATCTTCGAGGCGATCGGCTATGCCCTGTTCGGCGTCGATGCGCAAAGCTTTGTCGGCAACGTCGAGCGCTTTATTACCATCGGTGCCAAGCGCGGTGATATCGCGCTGGCTTTCCAGCTGACGGACGGCGAACAATATCGTGTCAGCCGCACCGTCGGCACCCCCTCGAAGTGGCTGCTGGCCAAGGAGATGGGGGGAGAGTTTGAGGTCGAGGAGCACAAGGATGCCAAGGAGACCGAGGCGCGGCTCAAGGAGTTGCTCGGACTCGACAACGGGCGTTCGCTCGCCGAACAGTTCGAGCTGGTGATCGGCCCATTCCAGCATGAATTTCTCGGTCCTTTCGTCATCAGGCAACCGACCAGGCGGCGTGATAAGTTCGACGAAATTCTGGGGATCGATACCTGGCGCAAGACCTTCAACGAAACGAAAACCCTTGCCAGTGCCATCAAGTCGAAAGTGGAATCCCTGCAGAGCGCGATCGGGCCGCTCAAGGATCAGGTTGCGGTGCTGCCGGAAAAGCGTGAGGCGCACAAACTCGCGATTCTTGAACTTAAGCAGACGCAGGCGGATCTGACTGAGAAGCAGCAGGGTCTAGCGCAGGTAGCAGGGCAACTGGTGACAATCGACCAACGAGAGCAGCAGCTCAAGGCGCTCAATGTCGAGATCGACACGCTTAAGGGCCGGATTGACAATGGCAGGGAGAAGATCGGCACCCAGAAGCATTTGATCAATGAGGCTGATAAGGCACAAACGATCGTCGCCGCAAATGAGTCGGGCAAGCTTGCTTTTGAAAAGGCTGATACCAGCCTGGCCGAGTTGCGCGAGCAAGGCAAATTGAAGCACCAGCTTGAACAAGAGGTCTCAAGGCTCGCGACCCAGGTTGGCACCTTTGGCGGGCGGATTGAGGCGGAATCACAGGCAATAGCGCAGACTGGCCAGCAACTACTGACCGAAGAGCAGTTGCTGGCTGATAAACGCAAGGAGCTTGCCGTTGATGAGGTTTTGCGAACCCAGGCTGGGCGTCTGCCCGAGTTACGCATCGCCGTCGGCGAGGTGCGAAAACAGTTGGGGCAGCTCGATGGGCGTCGCGCCGGGCTTGAGGAGGGGAGCGAGGAACTGGCTGAGGGAATCTGTCCGTTCTTTCAGGATCCCTGTCTGAATATCGCTGAAAAACCACCAGGAGATCTGTTCTCAGTTAAGTTCTCTGAACTTACAACCGAAAGCAGCCGCTTGAGTGAAGAGCTCGAAAAACTGGAAAAAGAAGAGGGCACAGCGAGCCGGGCAAATGATCACTTAAAAGCTCTTGAGGTTCAACTTAAGGGTTTGGATGAGCAGTTCGCGAATCTGTCGGCGAGAGGCAAGTCCAATGAGGCGCGCACCGAGGCTTTAGCTGGTCTGCAAAAGAAACAAGCTGAAGTTCAGAAACAACTCGCCGAAAAGCAGACGGTCTTACAGACCTACAGTCTTTTGCCGGCGGATATTGACGCGGCAGACTTAGAGCAGAAAAAATACCAGCCGTCCCGCGACCTGTATATGGCTAATCAAAAGCAGGCTGCCGAATTACCGCAACGTCAAGCCGACCTGGAGAAATTCGAGCTGTTCTTCGAAAAAATACAGGGGGAGCTCGCCGCCAAAGAGAGCGAACTCAAGACCGGGAGTGCCGAGTACAGCGCCGAGCAGCACCAGACCCTACGCGCCCAAAAGGATAATCTGGGCCGGGAGGTCGGAGCCCTGGGGCAGAAGGTCGAAGGTCTCAAGCGGGAGGTGGAACGGCTGGCTAGTGAGATCGACAAGCTTAAGCAGCTTGAAGTAGAGATCAAGGCCAAGCAGACCCAGATAAAGACCTACGTTGAGAAAGAGGAGCTGGTCAAGTTTCTGCGCAACCGGGTCTTTCGTAACGTGTCAGCTTATCTCTCTGAGCGTTTTCGCGAAGAGATCAGTCAGCGCGCCAATCAAATTTATCGCATCATCGCCGAGGCCGATGAGGAATTGGCCTGGGGCGAAGATTACCGGATTGTTTTACGTGACATGGTCGGGGGTGAACTCCGTGAGCGGGCCGACGATCAGCTCTCCGGCGGCCAGACTATGAGCGCGGTGGTGGCGCTGCGGCTGGCGATGCTGCAGACCATCGGGTCGCGGATCGCCTTCTTCGATGAGCCGACCAGCAATCTTGATGCGACACGCCGTGAGAATCTGGCGCGTGCCTTTCGCTCAATCGATGTCGGCAAGGAAGAGCTGACTGAGCACTGGTACGATCAGCTGTTTCTGATCAGCCATGATGTGGCCTTCACCGAAGTGACCGATCAGATCATCCATCTGGACAACCCAATAGCACCCTAATGCACCAGCCGCCGTACCAGTTCCGACCCGGTCGCCGATAGCAGCCCGAAGAGCAGAATCCACAAACCATTGCGGATCAGGGCTTGGGTCAATTGCCGCGCTGACTGATCAGCCATGCCTTTCCCACAACAGGTCACCGCGCCCCTCATCGTTGCACAGCCGAGCCCAGACGAAAAAAAGATCGGAGAGGCGGTTGAGGAAAAGCAGGCAGAGCGGTTCGACCGCTTCGGTCTGCCGCAGGGCGACCACTTCACGCTCAGTCCGCCGGGTGACGGTTCGGGCCAAATGCATAAGCGCGGAGCCTCTGCCCCCGCCGGGCAGGACAAAGGTGGGTGCCGGCTGCAGCTTTTGATTGGTTTCCTGCAGCCAGGCTTCAAGCTGTTCAATCTGCTTGGTGCTTATTCCCCAACCCTCTATTTTGCTTTTGGCCGCCGGTGGTGTGGCCAGTTCGCTGCCGAGGTCAAACAATTGACTCTGGATCAGGCAGAGCTTTTCGTGCAGACCCTCCGGCAGCTCCTCACAGCGGACCAGCCCGACAACCGAATTCAGTTCATCGACCGTGCCATAGGCGCAGACGCGTTGTGAGCATTTTGCGATCCGGCTGCCATCGACCAGGCTGGTTTCGCCCTTGTCGCCGCCGCCGGTGGTGATGCGATCGAGTGTTGGCATTTTTGACCTCCTGTGTGAATGATTGTTCCATTCTGACATAGAATCGGCAAGATCGTCTTGTACGCGCTTTTTTCGCCTCTGAAGATTCAGACGCGCTTCTCCGCCGCACGATAGACAGCGAGGCGATCTCTGCGCCCGACCGCAACCACCGTCACCAGAATCTGCTGTTCTTTGACCTGATGCATCAAAGGTCCGTCCGCAAAAGTGTTGCAGTCGGGAAAAAGAAAAGCATAATTAGAGCCTGTCCCATTCAAAGCGAACGCCCTGTCTGTAAGGGATAGCAGGATACTTTGTTAGCGCCTGCGCGCTTGAGTTTGATTTCAGCACCCTCTTCACTGGCACGGGCAAGGATAAACAGGTCAGGGTTCAAACCGCGCGCCGTCAGGGTAATATACACATTGGCCGAATCGGAGGTGACCGCGGTGATCAGGCTCTTGGCTTGACGAATCCCGGCTTGCAGTAGAATTTCATCCCGGGTCGCGTCGCCATGCACATAGAGATAACCGGAATCCTCAAGTTGCCGGCAAAGTTCGACATCCTGCTCGACAACGATAAAGGGGGCCGGCTTGGCCGCAAATTCGCGGCAGATTAAACGACCGATGCGTCCGTACCCACAGACTATATAATGACCACTCAGTGCGCTAATTTTTTTCCAATTTTTTCCTCCCCAGAATTGAACGTAACTGTCCCTCAACCATGAATTGAAACAGGGTCCCCAGGGTATAGGCCAAACTATTTGCACCGAAGATAATCAGCAGGATAGTGAAGATCTTCCCCTGATCGGAAAGCTCATGAACCTCTTTGAACCCAACCGTGGCGACGGTAATGACTGTCATGTAGAGCGATTCGAAAAGGGTCCAGTCTTCGATCAGGCTGTAACCAATAGTCCCGCCACAAACGACGATCATCAGGGTCAGTAAAGAAAAGCGAAACTTGCGGACTGGATCCATTACGATGCCTCTAAGTAAATGATGAATATAGCGACTGAACTTAGAAAAGACAACGAAAAGCAGGGGCTGCCTTGCTGCGGAGGGCGACAAGAAAAGAAAAGGATTGACATGATTTGTATACTGTATACAATTTACTGGAGACGTTATAAATAGGGAGAATTGCATTGAAAAGTAAAATGATTGAGCGCCACCAGACGTTAAGAGAAAAAATTCTCGAGACGATCCGCGAGGCTATTCTCAAGGGGACACTCAAACCAGGTGAAAAAGTGGCCGAACCCGAACTGGCAGAGCGCTTTGGCATCAGCCGGACACCGATCCGGGAGGCCTTTCGCCAACTAGAATCAGAGGGGTATCTAACGGTTATCCCGCGCAAAGGGGCAGTGGTTACGGCTCTGTCTGAGCAGGATGTTCAGGAGTTCTATGCGATCAAGAGTATTCTAGAAGGCTATGCTGCTGAACTCGCGGCAACCAGATTGACAGGCAAAGATATCGAAAAACTGCAGGTGATTAACGAAAAACTTAAAAACTTAGCGGCCGAGGGCGATGTGAAGGCCTTTTTCCGCACCCACAGTGAATTCCACGCCCTTTTCGTTCGGGCCGCTGGAAATCATAAGCTGGCGGAATTGATTACCCAGATGGGCTTGAAATTCAACCGGCTGCGGATGGCTTCCCTGTCGGTTAAGGGGCGGATGAATATTTCAGTGGGCGAGCACGAAAAATTGATTAAGGCCTTTAAAAATCAGGATGGGAATCAGGCAGAAAATTTGGTAAAAAAGACGGCTGCTATCGGCGGGCAAGTACTTCTTGAGAGTATGACCGAATCCGAGGGTGGTCGAGGTCGAGAATCGATTCTCAATCAGAGTATAGATGTCTAATCTACTAGAGGAGAAATTATGAAAAGAGCCGTTCTCAGCTTAATCCTTGTCTCTGTTATGACTCTGCCCGCTTGGGCTGGAAGTTTTTCTTTTGATTTCAATGATCGCAGCACTCAGCTCGGTTTTGTTCAGAAATTGACGACTCAGCAATACGGGGATTCCGTTATCAAGGGTCGATATCTGTATAATGAAGACTCAGATACCAATCTCGCGGGAATCGCGGGCGGCGTGATCGGTGCTCCCGGCAATGTCGATGGACTCAACCTTGGGATTGATGTCGCGCTAAATGGTGGAACGACTGGTGACGACCAAGAGGTCCTTGCCGTCGGTCTTGGTTTTTTGGCTAGCTACAGCCCTGCGGTGTTGCGCGGTTTCGGCGTTGATGGCCACCTGGTTTATTCTCCAGAAATTTTTACATTTATGGATGCCGATGGTTATTTTGACTGGGGTTTTGGGGTGAGTTACCTCGTTCTGCCCAACGCTAAGATTACACTGGCCTTTCAAAATATTCAGGTTGATATCCAGGATCGTGGAATTCAAGACCTGGACGAGACCGTCCGGTTCGGGATCCAGCTTGAATTTTAGAGCGACTTCACCGTTACGCTAATCCCAGCCCCGGCAACCGCTGCCGGGGCTTTTTTATTGGGTTTTCAAATACGCGAGCCCTTTTTGGAATGATGCCGATTCTAAGTTAAGGTCGTGCAGCCATTCTGTCGAGTCGCAACAGTTCCCTTCGAGCAGCATCTGTAACTGATCAGACGTCATAGGAAAGCTCGGCAGATGCTGAAGCAGTGCAACAAGAGGGCGCATGAGTACCAACGGTTGCGGAAGTTTGCGCACCCGCGTTTTACCAAGGGTGGCTCCGACGAGCTCAAGCAACTGATTGTAGCTGAGGCAATCAGCCCCGCCACAATGATAAATTTTTTTGAATGTCTCGTTATTATCAAGCGCTGAAGTAAAACCCTGCGCAATCGCACTAACCGGAACGGGCTGCATTTGATATTGTCCATCACCAACGACCGGCACGACTGGCAGTTTGCGGATCAGACTGGCAATCAGGTTGATGAATCGATCTTCCGGTCCGTAGATCAAGGAGGGGCGGAAGATGGTCCAATTAAGCGTGCTTTGTCTTACAGCCTCTTCGGCCAGCCATTTCGATTTATGATAGTCGGACTGTGCATTCCTGCGGGTACCATTCGCACTCATGTGCAGAAAGCGTTTAACCCCGGCACCTTCGGTTGCCGAGACAACGGATCGCGTTGCTTGGTGGTGCAAGCGCGCAAAGGTAATCTTCTTTGAAGGGAATTCTCGAATAATACCGATAAGATGAATGACTGCGTCAGCGCCTTCGATCAGGGGGATTAATTGCTCTGGATCAAGAAGTTCACCGGTGACAGCTTCGATCCGTTCGGACCTTGTCAACCGCGGCTCGGACCCAGTACGAACTAGACAGCGCAGCTTATGCCCCCTTGCGACCAGTTGGCGGCAGAGCGCGCGACCCACAAAGCCACTCCCGCCTGTCATGAAGATGTCCATATCTAGAAAATCCTCTCTATCTGGTTAAATTTTAACCGAACTCGATTACATTCTAGCAGATGCGCGCAACATGTATACGTAAGCAAATACCAAATATAATATGCTATGTAGTATTTCTGCTTGACTCAGCTTGCCAGCAGCATATAAAACACTGTTATGAGTTGATGTTTTTGTGAGTTACTATTGGTTGAAACTAACAAGCTCTATAAAGCTGTCTTTTTTCGTTGCTGAACAGAAGCAAAAGGAGGATTTGTGATGGAGAAACAGAAGGATCAGGTGCTGGACGGAGTTATCCCCGAAAACGTCCTGCAGCGTTGGGAGACGCGGGGCGTCAGCCGAAGGGATTTTATGAAATTCTGTTCGGTGATGACCGCGACCCTGGCTCTGCCGCTGACGATGATGGGGAAAATTGCTGAGGCGATTGAGGGGGACAACCGTCCGCCGGTGATCTGGATGGAGTTTCTGGGTTGTACAGGGGACTCTGAGGCTTTCTTGCGCGCCAATCAGCCGACAGCTACCGAGATCATCCTCGATTATCTGTCGATCGATTACCATGAAACCATTATGGCCGCCGCTGGCCACCAGGCTGAAGCCGCCAGGCGGCAGACGATGGAGAAGTATAAAGGTAAATATATTGCCGTCGTAGAGGGCTCTATCCCGACCGCCGAAGGGGGTATCCACTGTACCATCGGTGGGAACTCAGCCTTGAATATTGCGCGCGAAGTCTGTGGTAACGCGGCAGCGACGATTGCGGTAGGAACCTGTGCTTGCTTCGGCGGTATTCCGGCCGCAGCGCCCAACCCAACGGGAGCGATTTCGGTTTCACAAGCCGTTCCGGGTGCAACAGTGATAAATCTTCCCGGCTGTCCGCTCAACACAACAAACCTGACCGCGACCATTGTCCATTTTCTGACCTTCGGTAGGCTGCCGGCGACCGACAGCCTAGGGCGGCCCAAGTTTGCCTACGGAAAACGTATCCACGACAATTGTGAGCGGCGCGCTCATTTTGATGCCGGACAGTACGCCGAAGGCTTCGGCGATGCTGGGCACCGTCAGGGCTGGTGCCTCTACAAGCTGGGTTGCAAGGGGCCGGAGACTTTTCATAACTGTCCAACCGTGCGCTACAACGAAGGCACCAGTTGGCCGGTTGAGGCCGGTCACGGTTGCATCGGCTGCAGTGAGCCGCAGTTCTGGGATACGATGACCCCATTCTACAAACGCTTGCCAAATGTCCCGGGTTTCGGGATTGAGGCGACGGCAGATAAAATTGGTCTCGGCATTGCGGCAGCGACGGCGGTGGCCTTCGGGGCACATGGAGTTGTGAGCGCACTGCGCAAGGATGATTCTGATTCGGTTAAGAGGGAGGATTAAGCGATGGCCAAGAAGATAGTAGTTGACCCCATCACCCGCATTGAGGGCCACCTGCGGATTGAGGCGCAAGTCGAGGAGGGGCGAATTCAGGATGCCTGGAGTTCTTCGACCGCCTTTCGCGGGATTGAAATGATTCTGAAAGGGCGCGATCCGCG
>JBDNGT010000271.1:0-17490 GCA_041689145.1 Geopsychrobacter sp.
AACCAAGTCTAAAATATCATTAGATTTGCAAAACGCACAGAAAGTACTCTTGTACTCAACCAATGACTGGCAATTTCTACAAACCCCGAATGATTGAACTCCCGATTTTGGTGGCGGTACTGCAACCAGTTGTTGATTCTCTCGAGTAAACCAAGCAACGCCAGCACAGTGCAGCTTTTTCTTATCCTTGAGCAGCTCTTGTGAGGGTGCAAATTCTGCAATGGCAATATCCTCATTGCGGTCAATTTGACCGTGCTTGATCGGTAAATAACCGTTATTCGGCTCACCATTGGGATGCTGGTGAATTAAGTTTGCTGTTCTTATTGGCATCCCATACAAAGGCAAGTAGCCTTGCAACGCCAGAATCTCACTTAAGGAGTAATTCTCACTATACTTCGCTATCCAACTGGCCACTATTCCGTCATCAATTTGCTTTAACTGCTCACAAAGAGACTCCACTGTAGCTTGCAGTGTTCCCCGGTTCTTATTCGTCAGAATATTACCTAATCTTTCAACTAACATTTCTGTATGCTTTTCAATCGCACTGACAATAAAGGCTCGGTTTCTATTGAAATCTCCAACAACTCCAAATTCTCCGCTATTTGTATCTCCTTTAGTCTGCTGTCTCGGTCTAATCACAAATCTATCAGTGCTGCTGAAGACAAAATTCAGAACAAACTTCATGGCAAATCGTTGAATTATTGGCTTGCTCTCTGGGTCAAGCTTCGGCGAAGAAGTGGCTTCGGAGATCATCAGTAAAGGGTTGGCAAAATAATACTCATCATGTTTTTGACCCTTACAGAATGTCAAAGCAACTGCCATTCGGTCCTTGCGTCTACCCGCACGACCTACGCGTTGCTGATAATTAAACCGACGCGGGGGCATGTTTGCCATAATTACCGAACGCAAACCGCCTATATCAACCCCAGCTTCCATAGTTGTAGTGACGCTAAGCACGTCAATAGCAATATACTTTCTAGCAAGTTCATTAGTGGCTAACATGTCTTTCACACTACCTAGGAGAATTCCCTGAAAAAGCAACTGTCTCATTCGTTGTTCAGATTTGTCAGTGTGGCCAACAAGCTCCGTAACCCTAAGCGGAAAATTGTGTCGACCGTCTTTTCTAAAACGTTTGTAGTAATTATTTTGTGTTAGAAAGTCTGAAATTAAGTAGGTGCGAAGAGTACCTTTACATATGTTGCGATATTTAACCGTCCTACAGCTTCCCGAAGCATTAAATAGATGAATCGCTCTACAATTGTCACATTGCCAACACTCTAATCCTGGCTTATGAATTAGCAAATGATCGAACTGGAGACAAAATCTCTCGTTAATCACACCAAGTGGCAAGAGAAAGTCCCGAATTTGGTTGGAAACAAACTGGCCATTGCCTCCGTCTAAGTACTGTGGGAATGTCTCTGCAGCCCAGTCTGTGAAATAGCGGGGCAAGCTATCGCAACCAGAGGCATTTCCATAATCACTTCGGGTGCGATAGTAAAAAGAAAGGAACCGTATTAGCGAATCAATAAAACCTATAAATTGATCGTCCTTTCGAAACTCCTTTGAAATTGATTTTCTATTGAAAGTAAGCCATCCAAAGCCCAAGGATTCGAAATCACGGCCCATGGAGTCTGTTATAACCATACGTATTTGTTGTTTTAGTACAGATTTAATAAATTTCAGGTTATCTTGTTGCGAATACTGAAGTGAGGTGATATCTCGCTTAGAAAGAAGAACAGGCCACAGTTCCTTATCCAAACCATCTAAGTGCATACCAGAAGGATTGATTGCCGCCGAAACTAGCCTGTCGAAACAAAGGTCAACCAACTGCCTTGTCTCATATAGTTCTGGGGTTAGTTCACCAAGAATGTTCTTAAGCTCTTTAGCTAGAGCATCATCCTCTTGGTGCTGCATAAATACCATGTTGATTCTTTGTGCCGTTTGAGGGTCCGACTTCGCAAATTCATGGTTTTCTAGCTTTGTAAAATTTCTATCTTTGTGAAGTTGAATATAGTCATCAATACAGGCCTCAATGTTGTTTCCCTCTTCAAGGATAGTTTCCAAGTTTGCTCGAATTGAATCACGGTAGTGGTTGTACTCCAGTTCCGCTGCAACCAGAGACGCGCCTCGTCGGCTATCACTGAAAATTATGGTCTTCGCTACCCCATTGTCAAAGGACAATGCATTCATTAGTTGTTCTGTTATGACTTGATTTAATTTCTGATAGCCTGTGCCCATAGTACGCAATGGGGATACGATTCGGTCACCGCGGTTGGCCCAGCTTGTATCGCAGGCTGGGCAAGAAGTTGGCAAGCTTAATTCATCACAAATCAATACGTTTACTACCGCCTGATTTTGTTGAATTGCCCTGGTTGTGTCGAATTGCATTACGCGCCCTGTCCGGCCATCGATTATGCGGCGCATCCAATTCTCACGATCGTTGGGGCTCTCAAAAACCTCCGCATTGAAGTTGATATAAACATAGAATTTTGGTTGAGTCGGGGTTGGTAAGACATCACTCGAAACATAGAGCTTGTTGTCAATCTGAATTTGATAGCCTCGATAATAAATCTCGCCACATACTTGGCAATAAAGACAGTCTAGTGAAATCGCTCGCCCTTCCAGCGAATAAGATGATGAGTCATCAGAAATCCGTGTTGAGATTAATTGACCATCTGAAATTTCCATTGCACGCCGCAAGCCTTGCAAATTTTTCACAAATATATGCTGGCGAAGCTTCCCTCTGAATGAGGTGCTATTCAAATCATGTTCCACCACAAATCGAAGTAAGCCACGGGCAGCCTCTGTATTCCCGTCAAACGCCTTTTTAGATAGGTCATCTAACGTAAACGGAACAGTTGTTAGATCCAAGTCTGAGGGTATGTTGGACCTCAAAACTTCCTGCAATGAAAAGAATAAATTTTCAAATATGTCAGCATCATCAGGGGTGCTTCTTTCATCTTGAAAAGCTTTAATTTTCCTGGCTATCGCAGTCTCACTTGAAGAAGAGGCTTCGGCATTAAAGCTTTCAAAATCGGGAGCTAAACTGCGAAGCGCTTCTAACTGGTCATCTTTGTAGCGTATGAAATCTCCGGATATTTTCTCAAATAAATGCTGCTCTTTTGAGGTTCCAAAAAAATCACGAAGGAACTGAGGGTCACTTCTATTTTCATTATCGCTGCTTTCCAGTGATGCGGATGTGCAAACGATTCTTAATTGAGGGTGTGATGCTCTGAGACCAATTTGCTCCAAATATTGGCGAATGGTATAGGAGATTTCAGTCCCAGCAGTACCACGATACGTGTGCAGTTCATCTAAGACTAGGTAGAAAATATTATTTGGGCTTTCAGCTAACCATTCACGTGTGCTATCAAAAATATTGCTCTCTTTCTTTCGGATGAGCATTATCGCCAACATTGTGAAATTAGTAATCAAAATATCGGGTGGATGTGATTGCATATCCCACCGCAGTAACATTTCACTTCCAGCAACCTCTTGTAGGTATTTCGCTAAATCAGGATCAATGTTTTGTGACTCATCCTTTAATTGTTTCAGTAGTCTCACGCAACGGTTTAGCTCTTCACGCCCATTTGGCTCACCTTTACCATCGGTCATGCCGTTATATTGACCAAAGAAAAGGTGGTCACCACCCAATAAAGATTTGTAGACGTTAGTAGCCGATCTCCCGTTCAGAATTGATCGGAGTGATTCAATTTGATCTTGCACTAACGCGTTTAGGGGATAGACTAGCAAAGCGCGGACTGCAGCCTTGCGCAGCGGTTTACGAAAAGGGAAATATCGTGGCGTAGACTGGTGCCACCACTTCGAGTTAAAGGGCTGGTTTTTCGCATCCCACCTGGGTCTTGTTGAATCACCTAGAGCTTCCAGAAACAGGTTCACCAACATTGGTATGAGAAAACAAAAGGTTTTACCAGAACCAGTGCCAGTCGTTACAACAATATGCTTGCCTGCGAGTACTGATAATCTAGATGCTTGTTCTTGATGTGTGAACGGAAATTTCAGTAGTTCATCAAAAACCTGGATTATCGGTGCAATCTCATGCTCATTTAAGTGAGGGGCTTTCTCCGCGATTATCTGGTGAATTATAGAGCCGAGAGTTTCCGACGATGATTGATATCTATGGATGAATTCGAATAGAGGTTCTTTGAAAATTGGTGTGCTTTGGGTGTTCTCTAAAAACCGTTGGCGAGCTTCATCGAATGTTGAATCGCTTGTCGAGTATGCTGTCGCTATATAAGACAATATTGCATCTTTAACACCATCACCAATTTCCAGAAATTTATTACGTGACATTATCAACACCTATAATTGGGTACTTCTTATTTAATTCGGTTATGTTCTTCCATGAGATTTTCTCAAATATATAATGATCACTTTTTAGCTTTGGCCAATGAAATGCCTTGACGCAAAGAGCACGTTTAAGAAGTGCTGGGATGTGCGAAATTTGCTTCGAAGGAACCAAGAGTTCAGAACGACGTGGAGCGTATCTCCAATTTATCTCCGTCCTAAGAATTTGTGATGCCAATAAGAAGGACCATTCTCTATTTGTTACCTCGAATCCGAGAAGAGAATTGGCAATTCTTTTAACTACATAATCACGATGTTGGCCATAAATATGTGGGACTCTGTAATAACCGATACTTCTCACATCCGAAACTTCTACCCATTCACACCTGTCGAAGTTGAACTTCTTAACTTCTTCCGCTTGAATATCGGAAACTGTAATGTCAGGTGATATAAATTGACTTTCAACTACATCCATAGGCGGTACAATCTGCATTAACTGCAAATATGCATCACTGACCAAATCGCATCGAAACTTCTTCGATATTTCTTCGACCTGTTCGTAGGTGGCTTCCACTAAATCAATGGAAAGTGAGAAATTCGCGCCAGTTTGTCTTGGCAAGACAAAAAGTTCATGAGTCGACCATTTTTTTGAATTCAAAACTTGCTTCATTGTGGCAAGAAAGCTAAGGTCGCCAAAAACAAAAGCGCTATTTGAATCGCGTGATATGAAGCAATTACCAGATACTACCCACCATCGTTTGCCGTTATTCCAATATGATTCAAGAAGACCAAATATCTTCAGTCTGTCGAACAAAAGGCGACGCAAATATTTGCGCTGTTCCTCATTAATTTTGAGGGCACAATAAACTAGAGTTTTGTCAACAATAGAATAAAAGGCTTGTGTATTCCCCGCTTTGTAATACTGCAGTAGTGCATACAAGGATTCTGAAAACAAACGTTGTTCACTGTAGGGAGTCAATATGTGCCTTTAGCTCTTTGGCTCGTTGTTCACCGTAATTCCCAACAACCCATGGTAATACGATTGCTTTTAAGCAGGATAAATAAATGCTTTTTGAACCTATGTTGCATTCACTAAGCATTTCGCAGGTGTGATAAATCATGCGATTTAGAGACATCGAAAACTGAATCTCGAGCTCTTTTAGTACATTGATCAAATTTTCATGAGACCTTTCAATGCTGAAACCTTTAGCATTGGGCAGCAGTGGTGAGTGATCACTTGACCAAGTTAAAAAGCACTCTGGAGTGATCCCTATTCCGTTATTTAAATGTTGACCACTATTAACAGCTGCAGTAATGCTGGAATTTACTGACTCTTCTACTTCATTTTCAACTAAATCGAGCCATACAATAGGTGTACGAAGAGACATGCTGCGGTGCTTATCATCAAGAGATGAGCTAACAAGGTATAGCTTGTCAGTTGGACGCCCGAAGCCTGATTCGGACCAAACTCGCAGAACAGGTTCAAGATATCCTTCCATTAGCCCAGAATCGTAATCGTAGATGTATAAAATACTTGGCATATGAAGTTCATTGAATAAATGATCTGTTCCTTCTTTCCAGTCGGTTATGCTGCTCCAAATGGGTGAAGCCGCGATTTTTAGAACGGAGGCTCCCCATCCTAAAACATCAAGCCAAATATCAACAATGGACGAGTCGGCAACCGTTACTACTGGAGAAGCTTTGAGGAGTGCGTGAGCGGTCCGTAAATAACCAGGTGAGTAGGGAAGTCCGCGGGAGATACAGGTGTTAATGAAGGTGTGAATAAATACGTCTTCTGACACACTTCCACTCGGTGAGACCAAACCATGATTCTGCATTTTACGAAACACGCTCGATGAATGTTGCGCCATTGAAGCTGAGCAAGGTAAACCGCCAGCAACTAGTGAATCTTGATTTTTAAGGGACTGAATATCACCTTCCAATTTTTCCAGCTTTTTCCCAAAGAGTGCTAATTCATCACTTGTAACTTTTTCTAGCGCGACGTGCGCTGTTTTAGTTTGTGTCTCTAAAAATTCCGTATTCTTGGCCTGACCATTGAGCTTAGCTTCAAGGTTATCGAACTTGGTGGTGATAGGCTCGATTCGTTGTTTAATTTCCTCTTGATACTCTTCAGTAAATTTCTGCAAGGAGTTTCGAATCATTCCTTCGTTGTCACGCTTGTCAAGTTCCTCCTTAACTATGTCTGGCACTGATTCAGAGACCTCCGCTTCAATAGCATGTATATTTTTCCTTAGTGCCGCGATCGATGTATCAACTGCCTTAAATCTGTCAAACTTTGGACATTTTCTAAGTTGGCGCTCAATATCATCATGTCTTTCAAATGGCCAAAGCTCATAAACTAGACGAACATCTTTATCGTGAATACTATAGTCCTTCGCATGGTCACAGACAGACTCCAACAGTATCGATGATGCACCAGCTGCTTGTTCATCATTTCCTGCATCAATTTCGATGTCTCGCATTAGCTGATTAAATGCTGGCATCTCACTTTCTATATATTCTGCAATTGTATGTTGGTATAGGCGCCAATAAGCCATACGGGCTCTATTCGCTGAAAGGTCTTGCAGTATGTTAGCAATAGCTCTTGAGCGATATTGAGGGCTCATTGGTCGAAACCCGGGAATCTTTCTTTGCATGCGTTTCGAGATCGAAGAGAAGGTGTTAGCTTTGCCAACGTATTGATTGAATATGGACCTGTGTATGCCGCCTTGTTCGGATAGCAGGTCGGAAATACGTTGCTTCTCGCTTTCGGTCAATTCGAGTTTCCAGACTAATTTACCAAGTTGCATTTTTTCCCTCAAAATTCTCGAGCGAGAGATTGGGCTCTCGGTCCTTTTCCTTGTCCTGGGTGGTCAGGGTAATCGCTGACGAGTTTAAGATAACGCTCTAATATCGGTTTTTGACGATGTGGTCTTGGTTGGTCTTCACGCCGTTTTGGAATCAACGAGAGCACGGTATTCGTGGGAGAGTCTAAGAATTGATCCATGATGCATTTGCCAAATAATTCACCGATAGCGGGAGGTACTGCATTTCCTATTTGGCGGGTGGCTGATTGGTGATTGCCAATAACTTTATAACTATCAGGAAATGTTTGAATGCGGCACATCTCTCGCGTGGATAGACGTCGATTACGCCAATGAAAGGGCCCAGTAGCAGGTCCTGGGCTAGCCTGAAGCGTCCAGGATGGTCTTGATTTTTGCAACTTCAATAAAAAAGACCAGTATCTAGTTCTCCATCCAAAAATTGGAGCTCCACCCCCTCGGTTAGTGTGCCATAGGTAGTTTTGCCCCTCCGGTATTGCCGGAATTAAACCTGCCCATTTACCGGATATTTCAAGTGAGGCATCGAGTTTTAGAGAATCTAGGTCACCGATCGCATCCCATGCTGTCGTGTAAGGCATACAGGTTCCATCACGCACAGTGGAGTGCTTTTCAGGCGCATGGGTAACATCAGGCAATTGCAAGCGTTTACCTTCCCTATGCGCAATAACGAACAATCGCTCTCGAGTCTGGGGTACCCCGTAGGCTGCTGCATTGACAGTGTGAATTACTGGAACATAATTTGTTCCATTTACCAAATTTATTTTACAAAGCTCAGACTCAATTAATTTCAGTCCTTCGTCTTTATCTCGATACCCAATGCCCATTACATTTTCAAGAAGTATTCCCTCGGGTAAACAACCTTCAACAATTCTAAAAAAGTGACCAATTGGCATTGCGCGCTTGTCCTTTAAGCGCTTCGAATCTCCTGTTACCCAATAACCCGATTTTGAAAATGGTTGGCAGGGTGGCCCCCCAACTATTAGGGCAGCTTCACCTTTTAGCATCTTGGCTTGCTGCAGTAACGATATTGCTGATAATTTGGATATATCACCACTCTGACTAAGTTGCCATTTTGGTCTATTGTGCCGTAATGTTTGAATGCACTCAGAGTCTTTTTCAACGCCGATGGCTACATCAAACCCAGCGGCTTCGAGGCCAATATCGAGCCCCCCAGCACCCGAGAATAAAGATATGATTTTTTTTCTTTCCCCCACTAGCATCTTCTCTTGCAGAACTTTAGTTCCATCTGTTGTGTCAATTCTTAAAAAGTTCCCCGAGTAAGCATACAGTGCAACAAAGATAGCGAACTGACTTATATCAATTTGCGCAACTGTACCTCGTCAGAGCATATGGCGCCACTTTCCCACTTTTCAGGGTGGTTTGTGTAGGTATGCCATACACGACAATAACTTATTCTTTGTGTCAACGACACTTGCGAGTGCATTTGATTGCACTTGGCCAGTGCATACACTAACAATGGTGCCAGATACATTTTTCTGGTAAATGTATCCGGTCTCATTTATCGCGGTTCTATTGTTTGAAACATTGACCCTCATATGGAAAACTGAGAAGGTCTGCCATGAGTAACCTCGAACAACTCAATCACCAAACCTTAAAAGCCCGTCAGCGCGAAATCCGCGATCAATTCCCCCCATCACTCTCTCTGCGCGTCCACCGAGCCCTAAGCTGGCTAAACCGTGCCGAGCAAGAACCCAAAGACCAGGACGCCAAATTCATCTTCCTCTGGGTCGACTTCAACGCAGCCTACGCAAATGAAGTCCCCGATCGGCAGAGCTCATCTGAAAGAAAGCGATTCCAGGGCTTCCTTGGGCGCCTCATCGATTCGGATTCCGATAAGTTGTTGTACGAACTGGTGTGGAACCAATTCTCCGGCGCCGTTCGATTAATGATCGACAACAAGTACGTATTTCAACCATTCTGGGATTTCCACAACGGCCAGACAACAGAAGATGACTGGCAACAGTCTTTTCAAAAAAGTAAAACATCTGCCAGTCAGGCGTTGGGCAGACAGGATACCCAAAAGGTGATGGAGGTTATGTTCGACCGCTTGTACACACTGCGAAATCAGCTGCTGCACGGTGGCGCCACCTGGAACAGTTCCATTAACCGCAGCCAGATCACCCAGGGCGCTGAAATCATGGGGCAAGTGGTGCCTATCGTTATCCACCTGATGATGAATGATCATCAGCGGGTTTGGGGTGAGGCTTGTTATCCGGTTGTTGATTAAATGCAGGCCATAACAATGATCTGCATGTTGATTTGTGTTGTCTCAAAAGGTGTAATACTGAGAGCTCCGGTAATACTGTTTTCGCGATGGCTGCTAGTAACTAACGAGGGGGTCTAATGTTAGGTTCAGTGCTTTTACCATTGATTCCAATGGTCATTATGCTAATTGCTCTGCACTTCGTTCTGAGAAAATTTCAAAAACGAAGGCGTTACTCACCGTTTACTGATAATTTTCTTCGGGAACCAGGCGAAACTCTTCGCGATAAGCACCGCGAAACCCAAGAAAATTTTATGGAAACATTTTTAGTAACGGCAATGTTTGGGGTTATAGCGTTATATATAGTTAAAGGTGCATCTGGCGCAACGGTGATTGTGATCCTCTCTATTTTCGCCGCGTTCTTCATTTACCAAACTAGAAAGCTGTTTAGATTGTTTGGCGACATGGTCTCGCTGCGCCTGGGCCTCGAAGGCGAGCGTGCAACTGGCCAAGAACTGTCGATGTTGATGAGGGATGGCGCATGGGTATTTCATGACCTGCCTTATCAATACGGCAATATCGACCATATTGTGATTTCTCGTGGCGGCGTTTTCGCGGTTGAAACAAAAGCAGTAAGCAAGCCAACTTCTGAATCGAGTAACCGAGCGGAATGGAAAGTGACTTACGACGGGAAATCGCTCTCTTTTCCTCACAGAAAAGAAACCGCTGCATTAGATCAGGCAAGACTACACGCTAAATATCTCCGCAAAAATATAATGAAGAAACTCGGAATCCATGTAGTTGTGACGCCAATTGTTGCAATACCGGGCTGGTATATAAACCGGACGGGGAAATCAGACGTTTGGGTTATAAATCCGAAGGACCGAGGTCAACTGAGAAAAGAACTGGTGATCGAAAAACTCAACCCGGGCGAAGCAGAAAGGATCGCGGCACACATTGAATCAGTGGCAAGATCAGTGCGTCCCGGATCCAAGCGACTCGACCCTGATGCTAACGACCATTATGATTTTTGGAATAATCCCAGGTATAAGCCACCTTCTGTGGATTAACTGAGCCATTCAAGCAGCGTAATGATGTGAACCTAACCACCCGCGTCTTTTTCTCCACAATCGGCAAGCCGTTCTTCCGACGGCTAATACTACCCCTCGCCACGTTCCTAATGGCCGTGTCCTTACTCGACCCCAACATCAATTGGACCGCTTTAAGAGAACAGTTAGCCACCCGCGATCCCTGGCAAGTCACGCTTACATTCACGCTGCTACTGCTATTTTGGAGCATTACCGCTGGCCTGGCTCTGCGGCCTGTATGGAGCCAGCCAACCATCGCATTTTTGGTGCGACAACCCATAGGCCACTGGTATTGGGTTTGGCATTTGCTGCCCTCATTGTGGATTGCTTTCCTACCCGTTGTCAGTATCTGGTGGCTGGCACCGCACTATGCGCATCCAGTGGTCCACTATGCAGGTTTCGTCGGCCTCTCATGGACCATTATGCTGGGTGCATCCTTTCGTGGGCTGATCTGTATAAAGTTGATCGCACTTGGCACCGCTGCATTAGCACTGCTGATATTCGGTTACGCTCATCAGCCATGGGTCGCATACCTGGCCGTTATTGTCACCATTGCGTTACTACCAATGGGTATCACTGGCATACGCGGCCAACTTGCTCTTTCTGGAAATATCAGCCCCAGTCATCTCACTAGCATATCGCCAATCATCGCAATCGTTCGGCGCGACATATTGTGCTTGTGGCGGTTGGAACGGAAAAGTCTTTTGAGCCTGGTTTGGCCGGCAGTATTGGTAACACTGATGATGTTTGCATTACGGATGAACGATCACCTTGCCGGTCACAAAGCTTTCGCCTTTGCATGTGGCTTCCTGGCATTCGCCGTCATGCCAACCTACGAAATACTGACACGCCTGAAATCAAGATTGGGCCCGGAGCTCATGCGTCAACGCTGGCCAGTCGATCATCGCGATCGAGCCGCTGCGCTAATAGCCCTGATGTGTGTGCTCACGGGCCCGACCATCATCGCTCTGGCAATTCTGGGCTCAACCATGGGCCCAGCGATGAACTTAGCCTACGGATTGCTGTTTTTGCTGTTTGCCGCCAACACCATTGTTGGCCTTACCGCCCTATTCTCCCGCACACTGGTGTCGCCCACACCCATGGTGGGCTGGGCCCTGTGGTTGGTATTTATACATGCGATACTTGCCACAGCACTACCACCCTGGGTTTATGGGGTGGGCGCTGTAGCAATGCTGCCGCTTGGTATTTCAATCATGCTCAAGGGCCTGCATATGTTCACTCACCAAACGGAGTTCGGAAATCTTGACCAGTTTGCTTGAAGTCCGCGACTTGGTGGTATCTTTTGGCTCGGCATTCTCAGTCGGGCCGGTGAATCTTGCTGCCAATCGCGGGGTCATCCATCTAAAAGGTCCCAATGGTGGCGGTAAAACCACTTTGTTACGCTCTATGGGAGGGGAATTGCTGCCTGCAAGTGGTAGCGTGCAGGTTAAAGGGCTGGATATTTATGCAGTCACGCAGGCGCGACGTAATGTGGCTTTGATTACATCAGCGCCAGAGCTGCCCGATTTCCTGACAGTATCCGAAGCTTATGAATTTTCGGCCTCGCTTCGAGGCGCCCCGAAATGGGATGGGCAACCGTATTGTGAAGCACTGGAGCTGGATCCAAAGTTGCCGCTCGGGCATGCAAGCTCTGGACAACGCAGAAAAGCCGAGCTGATTTGCGGTCTTGCCGGGGATCCAGACGTGCTTTTACTTGATGAGACATTTGCGCACCTGGATGATCGCAGTGCTGAGCAACTTAGCGAATGGATTGGTGATTGGGCAAAATCGAGGGTTATTGTGCTAGCTCACCATGGTATTCCGCCGGTTACAGTCGATGAAGTGTTGGATGTGGTGCCTGGTAGTTAGCCGCCTCTGCCCCCTGTGTATTGCAAAAATCAATCCGGAAACTCAAATACTAATTTACTACTAATAACTACTAAATTAGTAGATATTCGGATTAAACAGGCATAAACTACTAATATCTCAAAGATTAGTAGTTAAAATGAAAATCCCACTAAAACCAACTGAATACCAAGAACTAATAAAAGAAATAGATCCAAAAAGGTTTATTGAGCTACTTCAATTAGGAATAGGCCCTGAACCTAGAGGTAAGTATTACCACTGGGACGAGCTACGCCATAGACCCACACCAGAAGGGATATCACATCAGGAATGGTGGTTTATGGTTAAACAAGCCAGAATAATGAATAGTCAACAAGTGCCATTCAAAGACATAGAGGGCAATTCATTTACCTTCACAACGACTGAGAACTTACTTAAAAAACTCCATAAATTAGACCGCGATGCTGCAGGAAAAATACGGGCAGATGCCCCGATTGCAACAGATACCAACCGTGATCGATACCTAATAAGTTCACTAATTGAAGAAGCGATTACATCAAGCCAACTGGAGGGAGCATCAACAACAACAAGGGAAGCAAAAAACATGCTCCGAAGCGGGAGAAAGCCCCACAATAGAAGTGAACAAATGATTGTAAATAACTTCAATGCCATGATGTTTATTCGTGAGACCCATGGAGAATCGTTAAGCGCTGAATTTCTCAAGGAACTTCACAGAATCATTACACTAGACACACTGGACGACCCCACAGGGTCCGGCAGGTGGAGAAAGAAGTCAGAAAATATAACAGTACAAGATATGAGAGACGGTACTGAACTGTATGTTCCCCCTGATGCAGATCTTATTCCTGAAAGAATCACAAACCTTATTAATTTTGCAAATACTGATGAGCATGAACCGTTCATTCACCCGATAATTTGCGGAATCACATTACATTTTATGCTTGCTTATGAGCACCCGTTTGTGGATGGAAACGGCAGGACAGCGAGAGCATTATTCTATTGGTATATGGCGAAAGCCCAGTATTGGCTGATCGAGTACCTATCGATTTCAAAGACAATCAAAAAGGCACCCATCAAATATGCCAAGTCTTTTCTTTTCGTTGAAAATGACAGCAGTGATTTATCCTACTTCTTAGACTATCAAACTGATGTGATTCTAGAGTCGATTGTAGATTTGTTTAAATACCTCGCACACAAGACCACCGAGTTTAAGAGAACTGAATTGGTTTTGCGCGGCGAACTGCAGAAAATGCTTAACCACAGGCAGATAGCAGTGATCACCCACGCTATACAACACCCTGGATTCACATACAGCATTCAGTCACATGCCAAGTCACACTCAGTAACCTATCAAACGGCACGTACAGATCTTCTAAAACTGAATGAACTCAAATTGCTAGAAAAATTCAAACGTGGAAAAGCTTACTTATTTGAATCACCAACCAACTTAAGCGAGAGGATTAAAAACTATAACAAACAATGATGTGCACACAGGAGCCTTTGGACGTTCAGCCATTAGATCAAGACGATCCCATCTGGCTCTGAGCATAAAACGCAAAAGGAGTCGACAAAAACCCCGAGCGCACTGAAACAAATCAGCTTGAGGGCAGTCAACTTATTGGGTGTACTAATCAATAATTTGCTCCAAAGCATCGCTACACACCCGGCAGAACTGGTCATGGCGAGTGAACATGGTGCAGTTCATTTCCGAACGGTAATAGCCGGTCGCTTCATAGTTGGCGCCTTCGAAAGCGCCTATCACTGAATTGGTGGCCGAATTCATGTACGAACACGTAATCGGACCAGTCACTTCCCGCGGCCACCGTGCTATATAAGCCGTAAATACCACCTCCGCCATAGGTGTCCGAGTTGGCCAGGATCACGACGAATTCATAAGGCGTATGCTGCAAAATGCGCCGCATGCCGAGGTTATCGAAAGCCAGTACATAGCGTTCTGACCCGAAGGCGTCATAAGTAGTGCCCGACGGACTGTAGCGGAAGGTGCCATTGGACGGCCGGTTGACACCAGACTGTGCGGCTGGCGGATTGATGCCCCAAACGTTGAAATCATTTGCACGGGTACTGAAAGGCGCATAGCTAAACAGCGCTTTGGTTAAACGCTCGGCATCTGCTGCAAATTTGCCTGCCTCCGCAGCAGAATAACCATCACCTAGCAACACGATATCAACCTTGTTAGCCGGCGCTCCACTGATATGCAACTCAACAACCTCTGCAGGCGCTGGTGCATGGGCGCGCACCACTTGCATGTCATCGGTATCGATATCTGCCGTCCAGATACTTTCGAACTGCTGTGCGTCATTGCGCTTAAGCACTCGTAATCGCACCGGTTTGTCTGGTTTGGGAAACCGCACCGATTCGTGGAAGCTACGGTTCATCTCGCGGGCCTCGCCGGTAGACTGCCATTCCTGAAAAATCGAAGAATAGCCGCGCGAATACAGCACAACGCCGGATTCCGGATCCTCTATCTGAAACAAAAAACATCCTCTTTGCGTCGTATCGATAGGCCTTTCGGGGTTTCCAGGCCAGGGCAAAGGCTCCAGTACCACCTGGTGGAGGCTGAACATTTCATCTGTTGCATTGCCACGGTGGAAATAGTCCACCCGCACCGTGGCTGGTGCCTCCTGTGCCAGGCCCGCTACTGACAAGGCCAGCAACACAAAAATGTAAACGGCTTTCATTTGAAAATTCATCATATCATCACATCCGAACGGCTACAGATCACAGCATACCCGAGTATAAGTGTATTGCAGACATCAATCCGGCGGTTCAAACCGACTGGCATGATCAAGCAGCCAGTCCCGAAACGCAGCCATTTTCGGAAGGTCAAAATAATGCGGCGGCGCCACGAAATAATGAGACCAATCGGCTTTGACCACGGCTTTTCTTAGCGGTGAAGCCTTTGAACCATCACCAGACTTGATGAATACAGTTGAAAAAAAGCTGGATTTGGGTGAAGAGGAAAAACTTTCATTAAACTGACCCCAGCAACCGTTCAGCTTCCTTCCATGGCAACCGCCTGCCAGCATCTTCCATTTTCTTATAGGCAGATCGAGCCCCGTCTTTGGTAAGCAGCCCCTTCTCAACCATCAGTGTCACCAACCACAAAGAGCCTTTTACAGGCACAGACTCAGAGTCTGCCGCAATTCTTAGCGCCTTATCCCCTGTCAAAAGAGGGCAATCCTCCCGATGCGCCAAGGCTAAAGCAAAACAGTCATACCGACTGACTCTGCGATGTCGAGTAATCAACTCGCTAGCGTGTAGTAACGTTTCGCTTTTCAACGGCATGATTTCCATGCCTTGCGCCAGCAAATTGGGATGGTCCGCCTCTAATTCTTCATAAAACAAAATATCAGGAATCGTAAACTTGTAGGGGAGTTGCACCATTAAGCGAAGTAACTCTCCTTCTTCCATGTCAATCAGGATATTTGCATCACTGATCAGCAGCTGCACTGTTCGCTCCCAGTTTACGCTCCTTGTGAAACTGTGAGAGCGGCATGCCAAGCAACTCCGCGGCCTTAGATTCGCCTATGTAGTCTTCACCCAACGCCCGATACACCAATTGTTTGAACAAATATGTATTTTCATTGGGGTAAGGTGTACCCGGCTCTAAAGTTCGCCAACGTAACTTATTGAAGCGCTTGTAGTACTGAAGCTGCAAGTTTTCACTAATAACCCCGCATTGCCCGGCACGAAAAAGAATAGCCATCATGCTTATGCCAAATTCATGTTTCAGCAAATACAACTCTTGCGGTTCAAGTGCTTGACGATTTGGTCCTAGATGATCGAGCAATGCTTGTTTCGGAAGCAAAAATGCACCAGCGAAATGATTGCATGCTTTCTCTTCATTCATGTCTTTCGACAAGCGTCCGTGAAGAACCAAATGACCCAACTCATGAGCCAAGGTGAAGCGCTGACGATCCCCTGGTTGGTGGACAGAAACAACTATCACAGGAGTTTCGCCGATGGCACCTGCTAAACCATCAAACTTTTTGCCCACCTCAATATCAGTGCTGATAATCATCACGCCTTCCGACTCGAGAGTATCAATCATGTCGGGTATCGGATTAAAACCAATACTCCACTCAGTGCGCATTTGATTTGCCAGATCCTCAATATCTTGCGGCGAAGAAACAACTTTTGGCAGTCCTTTGGGTAATGCAAATTGTGTTACGGGCTTCACTGAATCAGGGTACAGATCCAATAATTCGGCCCATCGTTCAGCCTGGTCCATCACGTTACCGTTAATTCGATCGAGTAACTTTTTAGGTGTACTAGCTCGCTTGCGATATTCAACTCCTTTCAACTCAACTTTGACCGGGCGAAAGAAGTACTCTGTACGGACGTCTAAAGATTTCGCCAACGCCAGCAGATTTCCTGAACCAGGCATAGCCGTGCCATGCTCGTATTTTTTGATGGCGTTTGCAGACACACCAATTTTGTCGCCGAGAGCTTTCATTGAGAGCCCGGCTGCTTTACGTGCTCGAAACAAGCGTTTTGCAAACATAGCGGCTCCTTTATCGTCTTTAATATGGTTTATATATGTTTATAAATATGTTTTATTATAAACCACATGTCTATAAATGTCGATTTGGAGCTAGTTGTGATTGCCAGAATCTGCCACAGCAGGGAAAGGATATGCGCAATTCAGTTGATCAAAACCCACCCACCTGCCCCTGAGCATAAAACGCAAAAGGAGCCGAAAAAACCACCGACAACACCACCCGCTGGTACCAAACAACCAACATCTGCCCAACACTCAACGGTATCTCAGTCGACAAAATGCAGGGAATAGATGCCGAGAAAAACAAAATACTGGCAATAGAAACCGTCCCGGCAACAAACCTACTCGCGACATCACCCTCGACCATCAGCAATGCCGGCAGGAACATTTCCGCCAGCCCTGTCGCCGATGCCTTGGCTACCAGTAGCGCATCGGGTAACTGTACTAATGCTGTAAACGGATAGATCAGGTACCCCAGCCAATCGAACAATGGCGTGAACCTGGCCAGCAGTAAGCCGATCAGCCCCACGGACATGATCGATGGCAGGATGCTCATGGCCATCAGCAGGCCTTCTTTCAGGTTGACGCGGATATTGGTGAGCAAGGGTTGTGCCTGTCGATTGGCATCCAGACCTTCAA
>JBDNGT010000272.1:0-3284 GCA_041689145.1 Geopsychrobacter sp.
AGTGGTGATGACGATCCAACCGATAATGACGTTGAGGGTTGGGTGGGGATAACCGATATCGGTCGATACTCGCCTTTAATCGGTATTGACGGTCAATTCCTTGGCTGGGGGCCAGGCTCTAACGCAGCTCTCAGTTCAGGTCTCTTTGGCCTGGCCCTCGATCGAGCAGGTCCTGGAGGAGCGGGTTACGGCGGCATTGAGAACAAAGGTACTGGTAACAACCCGGGGCAGATCATGCTTTCTGTTGGCAGTTCCGGCAACCTTTCGTCAATCTCACCGAAACTATCCTACCAGGCGCAGGTTTTTCCGATGTGGTACCAGCAGACTGGAGGGCTTGAAACGCTCAGCACTGCCAGTGGGTCCGTGGACAGTTTCGCAGGCACGGAGTTGGATTTGGCGGTAAAGTACCAGGCTAATGAGTATTTTGCTCCACGACTGGTACTTTCCAGCTTCCTGCCGGGTAAGGGTGTTGAAGACGCGACCGGTGTAAATGATGCAGCGTATGTTGCGATGCTTGAGCTCAACTGGAACTACTAAAAGCTAGAGAAGTATAGTCTATTTACTGAAAAATTATTGAGGCCTTCCACTGCGGGGGCCTCAATTCGCTTTTTAAGGGGCATATTGTGAAACGAGTTCTTGTGTTCGTTGCCTTCTTGCTCACGCTGCCGAATGCCTTCGCCGAGAGCTATAATCTACCTCTGGATTCACTGTCGGAATGGACTGGAAAAAAGACTATTAATGTCGTTTCGAATGTCCCTGATCTGGATAAGGATACAGAATTCCTGGCGTTGTTAGGACGCCTTAGTGTTAAGGGGTTTGATGTTAATTTCGATCATTCCGGGTTTTCCGATGAGGGGCTTGTTCTGGAAGTCCTTGAAGTGCAGGATAAACTCGCGATCTCCATAAAATCCGTCGATTCCCAAAGATACTTGTTTTCAACCTTAGTTGATCAGGCTGGCCACGCGACTCCATTCACCGATACCAGTACCTTTCCACAAAGGATTCTGCCCCTGCCGTTAGATTTTAAGCCAAAGAGGGTTGCGGCGCTGTCTATGTCAGCGCGCGAGGACGGTCGACTGGTTTTTCTTTCTGATGCAAAGCTGGTGTTAGGTTCACTTAAGGCCGATAACATACACATAATCGATGAACTGCAGTCGAACATCAAAGACTCGAAAGCGATTTACCTTTCTATTGGCCAGGCAGACTCAGATCCGAACCTGGAAGTTGCGGTAGTTTGGGGGCAGGATCGGGATATCTCGGGTAAGGGTCAATACACGAAGATCTACTCTCAACTTTTCGAGATCTCTGAGAAGGGTCTGGGAGAGGAATCTGAACGGAAAGAAGATGTTGCCATACGATTTATTGATGACGAGCTGTATGCTCAGCGATATGAATTGCTAAATGGAGACATTGGAAAACTAATGGCTGCCTCCCTGAAAAAAGGAAGAATCAGCGTTGGTGAAGAGGTTTCATCGCTCCCTGCTGATCGAGAGATCTTTTCAATCTTCCCCGTCGGCGACTCTGAGTGGATAAATGTTGCTGAAAGTTATCTTGAATTACAGACGCCGGGTCGGGATTCCGTCGCCAGGCTCGAATTAGGGAAAGTTTCTTCGCCCAAGGTCGCCAAACGATTAATGGACAGGAAAATCATTAGCTCTCCCGATTACGCGTATTCCGTCAACGAACAATACCTTTCCATTCCTCGGCAAGTTCTTGTTGAGGGCGGCAAAATCATAACGTTTATGAGAAAACGCAGGCCGGCTTTTGTGGGGTTATCATCGGCTTCAGGCTCGGATATAATCGTCAGCGCTAGTTGGGAGAGCAATTCACCGAGCACCGGGTTTTCGGTTACCCCAATTCGTGAAATTGATTCTTTTTTGATTGATTTTTCCCACGTGAAAATTGGAGATAAATCGGCTTTGGTAGTTTTGACTAATGAAGAAAATAGCAGCCAGGGAGCAAGCCACATATACATATATTAGTTATTTTTCTCTCAAAGTAATTACTAATGGGCTCAAAAGTAAGCGAACATTATTTATAATGTGAGATGTCTTCTCAAAGCTTATCGGAGTTCATCTCTCTCATGCGCCAGACAGCTCAGGGAGATTGTTTACCGGTAACTCCGCCGTTTACAAAAATTGCCCGAACTATTGCGATCATTTTTCGGGCATCCTGAACTGGCCCATATATCTGATTAATGTTCGCTTACTTTGTTCCGGATTAGTAGCGGGGCGCGACTTGCCAGATTGTTACCTGATGATATCTAGGGATGCATTTTGGTCGCCTGTCAAGAGGCACCGATTTTCACTCTTTGATTAATCAGGCGGTGGTGATGTTGACATCAATTCGGCACCTGATCCGTTGTTCGAAGTGCCTTCTGGATCGTCAAGGGACAGTAATATCCATACTTTGCCAAGGTTTTCAGCCATGCCGGCTATAAGTCCTTGTAACCGATACGGTAGTGTTGATTCGATAAAACGCTCCCCATCGAAGGTAAGTGAGCCGAGGCTGTTTGTATTTGAATTTGACGTGATTGGGGAATAAGAGCTACTGATGCTTTCTTGGCGCGGAAAGATCAGGAATCGTCCCTGGCCCCCGGAAGTGTTTACAAGGACAGGGGAAGGTTCGATATTCACCCGAATGACCGGGCTGAAGGCTTGGCTCGGGTAGAGGTCATAGGTCAGTGCAGATAGCCCAGTACCCACATTTCGTTCGGATCTGTGGACGATTTTGTCAGCGGCATTTCGAACGACGAGCTTTTGGTCGTTAATTGCAATGAACTCAAATTCATCGTCTCCGGTAAAATCCGTTATCAGTGAGCCTACGACCCGGAAAGATCGGGGAAAGTGTAACCTTGGCTCATGTTGTTTCAGTGAAGTATCACTTTGCAATGAGAATTCACGTATTGGCTGTCCATAAAAATCCTCTCGGTCAAACGGCTGTCCAAATAGTGACTCCGGTGTTTTATCACCGTTAAGGTCAAAGGCTCCGTAAATATAGGGTAAGCCCACGCTAAGTTCAGTAATCTGATTGTTTTCCAGTTGTAGCAACATTCCCTCAACATCCTGTCCGTCCCAGGTCGTTAACGCCAGGACGGGATGTTTGCTATTTTTTGGTTGCCACCATCTTACCGCCAAAAGCTTGTTGCGGTGAGGTACGGAGAATCTGACAATCTCCTGGGTCATGGCGCCGACGCTGGAGCTGACGATGATTTCGTCCTGTGTTCCCGAAGCGATCAACAATTCCTTGTCCCGAATTAAAATGTCGCCGGATATCGGTTGCAA
>JBDNGT010000273.1:0-5264 GCA_041689145.1 Geopsychrobacter sp.
AAATACCGCTTTATGGAAATCGTGTTATGGCAGTACGCTGTCGTTTTTTTGCTGATCGGGTTTGCCGATTTTATTGACTCCATCGCGGGCGGAGGGGGTCTGATCTCTGTGCCTACTACTTGCGCTGGGGATGCCTGCCGATTTAATTCTCGGCACCAATAAGTGCGTCAGTTCCCCCGGTACCAGCTTTGCCGTATTTCGTTATATTAGAAGCGGGTCGATCCGCTGGGAAATCACACTTTACGCAATTATTGCCGCTTTGGCTGGTTCAGCCATCGGGGCTTCCCTCTCCCTCTCCCTGTCACGCGGTACAATTTCACGCTTCTCCTGCCGGTCATCCCACTCCTCCTGCTTTTGCAGGCCAGACATGTAGATCCACATGGAGTAAAAACGGAACTGTCCCACCAGCAGATCGCCGTGCGTTCGACCTTGGTGGGGGTTTTATCGGAAGCTACGACGGCATTTTTGGCCCGGGCACATGTCGTGAGCTTTGGAAATGGCACAGGTTGATTTGAGATGTCTATTTTCCTGGGGGAAAAGTCCTACCTTGATTTGCTTTCCATTGTTATTTCCAAGGCATCACTTCTTGCTGAGGTGCTGGAATGAGGTGATTACTCCGCTAACGGGTCTTCGCCTTCTTGCCAGCTCGCCAAATATTTTTCCAGTAAGTGAAAATCTTCACCCTTGTGTTCGGTTAACGTGACGTACATCTGTTTTTTCTGGATGTCCCAGTGCTTATGCATCAAATCCATAAACCCAAGGGTCAACTCTCTGCGTTTTTCTATGCTACGCCCCAGACGGATATCGGCATTGACCACCGCAATCCCTTTTTCCGGTTCAGTGGCACGACCTATTGACAGATTGTGTGTGCCGAATTCGCGAATAGAGATACTGATATGGTCGGTCCCAGTATCCATTATTCTAGAAAAAAGCTGTCGTACTTCTTCAGCGAATGCAATCTTTATTTCTTCGTTCAAGCAGCGGTTGATTTCAAACTGTAAATGCGGCATGACTCCTCCGGTCTCGTTTCGTTTTTAGACAATAGTTCTAGCGACGGTAGAATTTTTTGTTTCATTTTTTTGCTGAAACAATTTTTTCAAACTTTTTTTATTGATTGTGAACCGTTCATGGGTCCCTTCACCTATCAGCCCTTTTTCGTCTTTCGCGACAATAGACCATTTGGTTCGAGAGCCTTCGACTTCAAGGCATTTGACCAGAACCTTAACCTCCCTTCCCGGCGGAGTCGCCGAACAATGTGTCACGCTGATGTTCGGACCAAGACAGATTTCCCCGTCCTCCATGTGGTCTCTGAGTGCCTCCATGCAGCCCCATTCCATAAGCCCCACCATGAAGGCTGTGGCAAAAACTGATGGCATACTTTGGAATAATTCAGACTCTTCAAACACGTAGGGGACTGTCTTATTGTTGGGCACCAGATAGCGATGGCTGTACTCCACGGGGGGCTTCAATGTTGATTTCATGCCAAGGTCCTTTCAATAAAAAGGAGCAAAATCCAAACAACGCCCATAAGTGTATCTACACGCATAATGCCAAAATGAATTAACGGCTTATCGCTTCGTCTTCACTTGCGACGACATCTTCTAAACTATTGGCAAAACTCTCAAGCAAGTTCAATTGTTCTAGATTTAGCTTGTTGGATATTTTGCGCTGGATTGTTTTCCAATATGGCAAAGCAATTTTGATCGTCTTTAGTCCGTGATCTGTAATATGCACTTGCCTTTCACGTGGATTATTGGATGGAACACTTTCTAACAACTTAGCGATTTCGAGCGGCTTAAGGTTTCTAACAAGTGTCGTCCTATCCAGATGTTGTAATTTTGCCAAGGTGCTGATGTTAACTGGACCATGGGTTTTGATGTTCATCAAAATCGAAAACTGAGTAACTTTTATGCCGCTCGGTTTTAACGCTTGGTCATAGATCTTGGTGATCGTTCGCGATGCCATGCGCATAGCCATGCACGCACAGAAGCTCGGTGCTTTTTCCGTTTTTGATTTGTTCATGACTCACCTCCCTAAAGCGTGTATGTACACGTATCGCAGTTTGTAATTGTTGTCAACAATTTCGTTTTTAGCTGCTTTCCATAAGAAGGGGGATCATGCAGGCTTTCGTTGTGCGTCATTCAATACTCAGGGTGTGCGATTTGCAAATTTTAGGATTTTACTTTTAAAGCGAAATCCGATTAATCTGGCTATTTTTCCAAAGTAGTAAAATTTGACAGGGGGAAACGTCTTGGATTTTGTGCTGCATTGATTTCAGAGCCAAAAACACTTAGAGGATCAAAAGTTACTGAATACCCTGACAAATCGGAAAAGCCCCCGGTCCGGAGATTGAGGGCTTTCGTGTTTTAAAAGCGGTGATTTGTCGGACAGTCAGCCGCTTGCCAAAATGATGATGATAAAGACCTTTTCCACCTTTGGACTCATCATTTCGAGAAAAGCACCCATACGGATATGACGGCCTCTGCAAATCCCATAACTGAGCCCGACAAAGATGGTGAAGATCACCAGGAACTCGGTTAACTCCTCGGTGAAACGTTGGAGCGCACCCTGGGAACAAGCTATCGTGTTGCTTGAACCATGCTGCAACGTTTTCGGGTTGCTATGGTTGATACCACCCGCAAACCTCTTTCCGGTACTATCGAAGTCGATGAAACATTGGCCGGCGGCGCTGAACAGGGTGGCAAACGCGGTCGTGGTACGGCCAAAAGCATTGTGGCCATTGCTATTGAAGTCCTGGAACCCAAGGGGTTCGGACGGATACGCATGCGCCATATCAGTAATTTTAGCGCCGCTCAGATTTTTGGAACAGGATACAATACAGAACAAAATTCAAGACGGTTACTTGCGGTCTAAACGAACTGAGTTGTGCCCTGTTACCGAAAGGGAGTGTAATTCATTTTTGTAACTCTAAATGATCAAAACGACCTGCAAATCACACACATTTGTGTTGGTCGGTCCGGTTTTGAAAACGGCGTCATGATGTTCAAAAAAATGGTAGGAGTCATTTGCCGCCAGGAACGACTCAATCTCTGTTCGACTGCCTGGACGATGGAGGTTGATGACACTTGCATCCGCGAACGCGCCTGCCGCGTCTGTAGGGCCGTCGTTTCCGTCGGTTGATGCCGCCAGAAAAAAAACCTTGTCAGACTCCTGCTCCCAATCTGTCATCTCCTTGAGAAACGCTAATGCCATTTCCTGGTTGCGACCGCCCTTGCCTTGCCCGCGAAGAGTCACCACCGTTTCCCCACCCCAAAGCAGGCAGGCCGGCTTACGAGTAAACATGTCGCTAGCTGCCGCGTCACAGGCGATATCTGCGAGAAACCTGGCTGCAAAACGGGATTCGCCCCTGAGCTGGGAGGTGATCACCTGGACGTAAAAGCCGAGTTCTGAAGCTTTGGCCGCCGCAGCCTTGAGCGCCTGGCGGTTGGTACCGATCAGTATATTGTCAACCAGTTTAAGGGTTGCATCCCCCCGCTTGACCGTTTCTGAAATCTGACCATGCGCACCACACTCAAGAGCGAAGAGAACATTCGGGGGTATAGCATTCCGGAGATTGTAGCGCTGCAGAACCTCCAGGGCACTTGCGAATGTGGTCTCGTCAAAAGTCGTCATCCCCGAGGCGATACTACCAAGATCGTCGCCAACGACATCCGAGAGAATGAAGTTCACCACTCTGGCCGGATGCAGCATCTGCAGCAGCCGTCCGCCCTTGATCGATGAGATATGTTTGCGGATACAGTTGATCTCACGGATGTCAGCACCGCAGCGCAGCAGCGCGCTCGTGGTCTGTTGCTTTTCGTCCAGGGTGAGATCAACGAGTCCATGAGAGGTTTGCAGGTCCATCGGATAAGGTAGCAGGGCCGAACCGCCGCCAGAGATGCAGTTGATCACCAACGTTTCAGCATCAGCCTGTACTGCGAGGGCCGCCATGCGTCTTGCCGCCTTAACGCCATTTTTATCCGGGATGGGATGGCCCGCCTCGACCAGCTTCGCCCGCTTCAGTTCCGCTGTATGCCCATACTTGACGCACACCAGACCCTGGTCGATACGCTCACCGAGGATTTCTTCTAAAGCGAGAGCCATGGGGGCCGACGCCTTGCCAGCGCCCATAATTATAATCCGCTTGAATTCCCCAAGATTGATCTCGACCCGCCGGTCCTCAATCTCCACAACCAGGTGGTTATCTTCTAAGCGAACATGTCGATTGATCATGGTGTAGGGATTCACACGCTCAAGCCCTGCCCTGAAAATCTGGACAAGTTTTTCCCTCATCATGGGGCTGTCTGCTTCAGTCATCTTGAGATCCTGAGTCTGATGAACCGACGAAGGAATATGCCCCTCAGAGGATTTTGATTTCGTCATTGTGCCTCCTTCGAAAATTCGAAAAACCAATATAATTTATCGACCATTTATTTGGAGAAAGATCACTGCCACCAGGCTTATGCAGCAGCTTGCAGACGATGTCCCCAGACTGAAGACTAGGAAAGGTCATAACCTTGGCTCACCGGGACATAAGGTCTCAAACTTTCCATTTATGTATTTTGCTTTCAGTCACTTAATTCTTTCATCACCCGAGACAAATCGGCCTTACCTTCAAAACCGATCCCCGGCAACTCGGGTAGAAAAATATGACCATCCTTAACATGAACGCCGTCGGGGAAACCTCCGAATGGTTGGAACAGGTCGGGATAAGACTCGTTGCCTCCGAGCCCCAGCCCTGCGGCAATATTCAGCGACATCTGATGCCCCCCATGGGGAATGCAACGCGAGCGCGACCAGCCATAGTCATCCAGCATTTTCAGGGTTCGCAGGTATTCAACCAGGCCATAACTCAAAGCACAGTCAAACTGAAGCCAATCACAGTCAGGACGCATCCCGCCGTAGCGGATCAGATTGCGTGCATCTTGCATTGAGAATAAATTCTCACCCGTAGCCATGCTTAGTATCCGCTTCGAGCTTATTCGATCCTTTTTCCGATTCCCTGATCATTGCATGAAGATGTGGCAGCAGGGTCAGGTATTAAAGGCTGTAATTTGACATTTTTGGTGCACGTCATCTTGCAATCTTTCAGGCCTGACCCCCACCTTCCGAATCATGCTCCCCTGCCCGTAGCGGCCATTTGAGTTAAATCCGTAACCTATAACTGGGTTCCCATCGCGGATGACGTCGGTTACAACAGCCACCAAGCTTAAAGTCATTTTACTGAAATCAATGAAAGCATTACGAATTGGTGATGCAATCGG
>JBDNGT010000274.1:0-8486 GCA_041689145.1 Geopsychrobacter sp.
CTTCAATGGTCTGGCGATGCATCAATGTCTGTTGCCAATATTTTGTGGATTGGGCCGTGCCGAGATTCTTTCCGACCAGCATGTTCAGGACTTCCTTGTAAACCTCGTTCCCCCATTTATCGACCAGGCGCGCAACGGTTGTTTCAAGTAACTCATCGTCATGGCCAGTGGCCAGAACTGCCTGCCTGATCTCATCTTGTTGCATTATTTGCCCTATCCGCAATATCGTAGCCCTGCACCTCTCATACAAAATTTCAATCCGTAATGACTAAACAACCAGCCACTCATTGATGGTCCATGGCTCGGTCCTGCTCCCTCACAGTTTAAAAGCCAAGCCAGGAACAAACACCGCCTTGAGAGGCAGTGCACTTGGCTCAAATTACTCGGAACATTTTTCTCGATTTTGTGCTAATTGGACCGAGGGTAGGATTACCCGTGGTAAGTGCATTCGACTACATTGTGCACTGAGCAATTCCCTCCAATACGGCCAAACATGGTAGCTAGCATTGTTCAAAGAAAACGTGTCAATACTCGCTTGGTCTAGTGGTTCAGTCATCATATATTCAGCGATATATTCTGCCTCAATAACAGCGCACACTGTAAGATCGTCACCCTGAGATTCTTCATCAACCCAGCGCGCGCCCATCTCGATATAAACCTGTAGTAAGTTATTTTTGTTCTCAGACTCAACAACATTTGATTTTTTCACAAAATGCTTGGATTGAAAAGCCAGTGAGTCCGCATCGGCATACTTTGGATCGAACTCACCTTCACAACGTGCGACAAAAGCGTGCAGGTAAACATCATTAAGCTGCAAACAATCGATAGCTTTTTGTAATTCAGCACTAATCATGCACATTTCTTCCACGTTTGATCAGTTTCAGGCGATGAAGATTTGACAACCCTCAGCTTTTTGTATTCTTCACGCACCGACCCCACTGAAAGTGTTGTCCACATACCCATCTGCTCAGAATATAATCCAGCTTGCCTTCTTAGATTCTGAAGTGCATTTGGCACGGAAGAAACGAGTCTCAGCAAGCGATCCATTGCTTCAGATTGCGCGACATCGTCCGATTCATATTTGGAAAAAGCGACTGGCCCCCCACCGAAAAGTTTTGCAGCCTCAGCTTGGCTAAGACTAAACCTCTTGCGAAGCGCCCGAACTTCGGCACCGCTCATAAGCCCATCTACCTGTTTTTTGAAGGCCAACATAATACGCTTGTTATCCCTTGTTTGAGATGCATCAGCCTGCTCGCTTCCACATGAATCGCAAACAGAGTAGTGCAAATCAAGCTCAGTAGTTTGCCCTTTATAGTCCACAGCATTTTTGCCAATCTGAGAATGAAGGGAGCCTTCATCACAGATAGGACACGTTTTTCCTTGGTCACTCATTTGCTCTCTCCCCAACTAAGAAGGATGACAAGAAACAAGCAATAAAATCTTGCCTGTTTTGCCAATTGCAAATTTAAAAAAATACCCTATATCCATATTTTTACTGACGACATCAATCCATTCTCGACGAGTAAGTCGGTAGGAATCACAAGCCGCCCAAGGCCCATCAGTTTTTTGCTCACACCACTCAGAATCGAGATAAGTCCCTTTTGTAATAGCCTCAAGCAACAAGCCACACAAATCATCGTTTGCGATACACCGACTCTGAATATCAGCAATGCACTTTCGCGTCCAAGGAGAAATATGCTTGCCCTCGCCGTCCTCCAGAAGTGCCATAACTTCGGAACTTGGATACAGCGGCCCACCGGCAATCTTCTTTACTGGTGCATCTGCCCCAGGAAATCCTTCGGAATACCTACTGACGACCTTAGCACTTACCATAATGGTAAATCAATAAATTCTTTGCAAACCCGACAGCCGCATAACGACGGTAAAAATTGCCAGGCATTTCACCATCAGCAACTAACGTCATCCCTCCGATGTCGATTAAACCGTCTTCTCCCCGATATCGGTCCGTCAATCGTTCATAATCTGGATCGTCATTTTTGACAGCAAAAACAAATTGATATGCCGAATAGTCATGTTCTGATAGTTGCGGGCGTAGCTTGTCAGCAAGAAATTTACCAATTCGTGTCGGCCCACTCTTGTCAGCAAGATAGGTTTTATTCTCTTTGTCGAAATAAACTAGACCCTGTACTACCTGCGGGTAGATATCCTGAGTCAATGGATTATAACTAACCCCGTATGCATCAGGATAAACATTGTCTCCGAGATGCATATCAACTTCGTCTAATAAATCAACGAATGCCCTTATCTTTTGTGTCGATAATTCCTGTATTGTGACGTTGTTATCACCTATGACAACTGGACCTCTAGCATTACTGATTGACGGAACATCCGATCTAGTTAAAAGCATAAACATGCCGCCAATAAATGCCGCCAATACTACTGCTATCGCACCTATCCAGACACCTCTTTGAGAATCTTTTTTTCGCGCCATTAAACAATCCATTCTTTTAAATCACGCACCAAAAATTGGTGTACGGTAGCTTCCATCAGTTTTCTGTTGTGCTGTTGTGCATTATCGAGTCTGACTTCGAGTTCGCTGGACAGGGCCATGAGCTGACTGAGAGGCACCCATAATTACGAATTTCTTTGTCGTCAAAAAACCTTAATGCTTCGAGGCGTAAATATTTTCAGCCTGCCCCCAATATGCATCATACACATGCTGATATACCTGATCACACCTCTGATCGTAATACTCCTTGGTATAAATCTCTGGCAGCTCATCCAGAATAATTTCAATCGTCTGCCTAACTGCGGCGCGGGTCATCTCTTTCTTGCGCCAGTCGAGAACCAACTTCTCTTGCTTTAATTTCTCCAGTAGCGCCCTAGCAACTTTCTTGATTTGAGTACGCTCTTTGTCGGTCAGTTCTGGAGGCGGACGGAACAGCATGTCGAACACGGCTAGTTCTTCCTCTTCAAGACCCTCCTTGATGTGGCGCTGCTCTTCCTCGTTAAGGTCTTTGGCGAAGTTGAGCATTTCTTCAAAGATGGCTTCGATATTGTGAGCACCACTGTTGTATTCCTCGATCAACTTCTGAAATTTCTCTAGATAGTCCATCCGCGAACGGTTGAGCTCAATCATGATGCGCAGCTTATTCTCAAGGGCGGCCCGTAGCTTCTCAATCTCAGTTCGTTTCTTGTTGCCCGCAAACTTCTCGCGCAGGGCATCGAAGTCGATCTTGGAGATGTCAATTACTCCGCCGTAGCCGGTCTTGGCTGGATCGCGGATGATATAGCCCTCGGTTGCAATCGATTGGTCAAGCAGCCCCTCGACCTGGTCCATTACATCTGAGATGTCTGGGATCGGTTCAAGTGATTTGAGCGTCTCGGCGATATTCACCAGAACCGCTCTTGATGGTCCGAAGGAATTGGCGGCCGGATCAGGGAGGATCGCTTTGTAGAGCCGTCGCACCTGGTTTGCCAGGGCCACATATTGCTTCTTCGAATCATCGCTGATCAGGATGACTTCGACGGCCTGATCGCGCAGGGCGATAAATTCAAAGTCCCTGGCCTCAAGTAAGGGTCCGAATTTAATGCCACGTTTAATCAGGAAAGCTTCGGCCTCAGCGATTTTCTCAGCCAGCTTCGCAACGAGATACTCCTTGATCTGAACCGGACACTCTCCTTCTTCGGTCTTGCCCCCCTTGGCCGAGCCGTAGATGGCCAGTGCCTGCTGCATGTTGCGGAATACCCCCACGTAATCGACAATCAGACCATTGAGCTTGTCCTTGAATACACGGTTAGCGCGAGCAATCGTCTGCATTAGGGTGTGATTGCGCATCGGTTTGTCCAGGTAGATGGTATTGCAGCTCGGCACATCGAACCCGGTGATCCACATGGCGCAGACGAAGACCAGCCGAAATGGGTTGTCCGGGTCCTTGAACTGTTTCTCCATATCCTGTTGCACCATGCGCAATCGGTGCGGTTTGAAGTCGATCCCCTTCTCTTTGAAGTCCTCCAGTTCATTCTGGGCTTGCGAGACGACGACCGCCATGTCGGTCTCTTCCATATAGCCAATCTTCTCGACCAGTCGCTGTTGTTTCAATTCGCTCTTGGCGTAGGCGAGTTCATCCTTGAGATGGGTGATCTCGCGCTGCCAGTGAGCCTGGACCTTCTCGTACATCTGCACGGCGGTCAGCTTGTCGATTGCGATAAACATCGCCTTGCCGCGTTGCCCCCGATTGGTAAAGTGCTGCACCACATCTTCGGCCACTTTATCCAGGCGCTCATCACGCGTGATCAGGTGATATTCTCGTGAGAATTCCCGCTCCAGCTTGGCTTCTTGCCCCTCGTCGAGCATCGCCGCCTCAAGCAGGTTCTCCATATCCTCATTGAGGTTTTCGTTGGTCAGTTGCAGCTCAGGGATACGGTTTTCGTAATAGAGCGGTACCGTGGCATTATCCTCAACCGACTGTTTGAAGTTGTAGACGCTGACGTAGTCGCCAAAAACCTTACGAGTCAGCTCTTCTCCGGCCATCAAGGGTGTGCCGGTAAAACCGATGAAGGCGGCATTAGGCAGGGCGTTGCGCATATTGAGGGCAAATGTGTCGTACTGACTGCGGTGGGCCTCGTCAGTGATGACGATGATGTCGGAACGCTCCGAGAGCAGGGGAAAAGTATCCCCCTTTTCGGTGCGGAATTTTTGGATCAGGGTGAAGACGAAACGGTGGTCCTCGCGCAGCAGCTCTTTGAGATGCTGTCCGCTCTGGGCATGAATGCGCTTTTCTTCCTCGGTCACCACCCCGCAGTTGGCGAAGTTCTTGTAAATCTGACCGTCTAGTTCCTGACGGTCGGTAACAATGACGAAGGTCCAGTTGCCTGCCAGCTTGCGCAAGACCTTCTGCGAGAAGAAGACCATCGAGTAGCTCTTGCCGCTGCCCTGAGTGTGCCAGAAAACGCCCAAACGCGTGGGTCCGGGCGTTTTCCCCTCACCCCCGGCCCCTCTCACAGAGGGCGAGGGGAAGCTTTCTACCCCTGTTGCGGTCGCAATTTGTTGTAGGGCCTGGTCAGGATTATCCAGGATCAGGTTATTGGATAGTCGCAGAACTTTAAAACCGAGGGCGGAAAGAGAGACATCTCGCTGATTGTCTTTTTCTTTCACATCAGATCGCGTATGGATTCCGCCATCAAGCTCAACGACCAACTGTTTATCGTGACAATAGAAATCTGCAATGTAATTCCCGATTTGATGCTGGCGACGAAATTTGAGCCCCAGGAACTGCCTATCTCGCAACATTTCCCAAAGAATCTGTTCTGCCGGAGTCTGTTGTTGACGAAGCTCTCGAGCTCGCTCAACCAAGCCGGAGAAATACAATCCACCCCGAAAATGCCCTAACTCCCCTCTACCTTTGGGAGAGGGCCTGGGGGTGAGGGTCGCGGCCAACTTGTTGACCGCGTTGTTGACACCGAGAAACTGATGGTTTTTGGCCACCAGCTTCTGCAACCCGCCTTTACTCTCGGTGAAAAGGATGAAGTTCTCAGCCAGGTCAAGCAGGCGCGGCCTATCGCAGGTTCCCTGGACCATGGTTTCCAGACTAATTTTACCTGCCTCACCTTCGCTGTTGATCTTCTTCCACTCGGCAAAGTGTTCCCATTCGGCGGTCAGGCTGCCGATACGGCTTTGGCTGCCGTTACTCAGGATAATGAAGGCGTTGTACCAGAAGAGCTGAGGGATGTTGCTCTTGTAATCTTTCAGGTTGTCTTTGAAGGCGTTCTCGACCTTCAAGTGGGATGCTTTCAGTTCGATAAAGACCAGCGGCAGGCCGTTGACGAAGCCGATCAGATCGGTGCGACGCTTGTACATCTCGCCGGTGATCCAGAGTTGTGAAGCGAGAAAGAAATCGTTGTTTTCTGGATTGATCCAATCGACCACCTTGACGGTTTCGGTGACCTGTTCGCCCTTGGTGTTTTCGAAGCTGACCTTGACGCCGTTTTGCAGGAGTCGGTGGACTTCCCGATTAGCTTGTACCGGGACCATCAGGCTGCGGTCGCGGGTGAGATCTTCGATTGCTAGGCCGAGGGCATGTGCAGGCAATAAAGAGTTGAGGACTTCCAAGGCAGAGAGCAGCTTTGGCCGTAGGACAACTTCTGCTGTCGTCTCACGTCCGAGTGTGCCGTCTGCACCCAGAACTTCGTCATAACAATTCAACGAGGCCCAGCCCAGTGATGCAAACAGACCCATCACGGCTTTTTCGAGGGAATCTTCAGAATAGACAGCGGTCATTTTATGCTCCAATCACGTCAGTCATCAGAGCAGATCGGGCCGATGCTCGCCTTATAAGTCGCGTCGGGGCTTTCGTGCTGACCGCCATGACCTTATGCGCCGTGAGCTGTCCGGTCTCCAGCAAGTTTTGTAAAGTCATCTACTCCCCCATGACATAGTTTTTTGTTTCTTTTGCGACCCGCTGTAAAAATAAACCGGCAATATATTGTTGGCTAAACTCTGCAACAGACAGAATCACCTAGATAATCTCCCCGCACAGGAAAACATTCGTCCGGACGTAGCAGCAAAGCGTGCATCTGGCGGAGATAAACATCAAAGAGTATTTCAGCCGGTTACGAACCGGTCTTTCATATAACTCCCTGTGCATGTTCTCAAAATTAAAACAAATGTTGCATCTTTGAGAACATGTTCAAGTTAAAATCACAGCATGTCAAACCTGCAACCTCCGTAATGCGCGGTTCACCGTCAGCAGTTTTATCATAGGCATGAGTCTATGTTGACAAATTACACACATCTGCTACAGTGGGTTCAGCTCATCTGCCATGTGTAGAAAGAGTAACGAGGCCGTCCCCAGGGGCGGCTTCAGCCTTTTCAACCCCCCGATTTCCGTCGATATTCTTCATATTCTTTTTGTAATTTCCTTTTGCGATGCGCCTGAGTCACTGGATAAGCGGTCCAAGGCAACAGATAACCACGCCTATCAGCCAGAATGACGAAATACTCTCGAGCCTCCAGCCAAAGGCAAATCCGCGTTTCTCCTCTGCGACGATTTTCCCAAACCTTGATTTCCGGTTCTTCCGATCGCTCGATCACCGGTCTTGGCCAACGAATCCTCTCGCAACGTCGCAGGTCAATTTCTCGACTTTCCTCATTGTCTCCTTCTGAAATCATGTGCCAGAAGGTCGCTTCTTTACCTTCTGACATAGGATGACGTTTCAATGCCAACCTGCGGCCACGCCAGACTGGATGACTCGTCACAAAGTCGGCATTAAAAACTTCATAAATCGCATCCAGATAACGCTCCCAAGCGCCGCCAAAATTTTCTATTCGAATGAGGTCAGGCAACCAGTCGGGTGCAGCCATCAGCGACACCTTGCGGAGGGATGCCAGACGAACAGATTGAACTTTTCTTCCTTGTACAGGGTGCTTTTTTCGAGAGTGTATCCGGATCTCTCTTTGATCCGAGCGATCAGAGCCTCTTTCCCTGCATTGCCGGACAAACCTCTGTGAAGGTACGCCATCGCCCCAATCAGCAGATCGGCGATCTGCAATATTTCCACCTCATGCGAACGGACAGTCTGCACCCGTTCAACAACATTCCCAGAAAAATCATACAGACTGTTTCTCAAAACCTGCTGCAGCTTTTCAACTTTGTCAGCGCTTCTCGTATCTTTGGTGTCCAGATAGATTCGATACCTGTCTCTAGGGCTCAGCAAAACCTTGAGCATGTCAAAGTACATCTTGTAATACCAAGTGTCGTGATCCTGATCATGTTCATCATGGCGAAGGATTGCCTTGTCTGGAACAACCAAAGCTCTGAAGTGCAGGTCGTCATCGTCGAAAAAATAATCGACTAAGCGAAGGTACATATCCGCCTTCGCCGGAGAAACTTTTGTCCACTTGATCTCAAGGTCCGGCTTTACCCCATGCTGTACTTTTATTTCTCGGAGCCGGGTCGATATCTCTCGAACCTTTTCGACAGGACACCAGGTTCCGCCGAGTACCATCGCTTTCTGGTGGTCATGCTCAAGGTGACAACTTTCATCGCAATAGACATTGTAGGTTTGTGTCATGCGGTGGCTCCTTCACAACAAAAAAAATCGACTCAGTTTTATTGAAAACGCATCAGACCTTCAGCCGCCGTAACGCGCGGTTCACCGCCAGCAGGTCGAAGGCCGCAGGATCAAAAGCGCCCCGCCAGGCGAGATAGTTTTCATGCTCCTCATGGTTCGGATCACGTAAGGCTTCGAGATATTCGGCATAACCGTGGTGGCTGCCGCAATCTTCTGGAGGGCAGGCATTGGCCCCATCAAGGCAGAGGGCGTACTTCATATCGGGGTTATCTGGAAGTATCCGTCGCAGCGTCACCCGATGTTGCCAGTCGTCGCCGAAGTCGTAAGCATAGGTGAGCTGATCACCTTCCCGCTTGAGCAGACAGTGCAGCGCGACACCATGGTCGTTGACGGTACTGCTGGTAAAATCAGGGTCGGGCCGCCCGAAGACAATACCGCCTTTTTCGAAGGAA
>JBDNGT010000275.1:0-2846 GCA_041689145.1 Geopsychrobacter sp.
ACGCTCAGAACAAAGGTTTGATCGATGGTGTTGTCGAGCCGGATCAGCTGCTGGCCGAGGCGATCAGCGTGGCTGAATCCTTAGCCGCGATTCGCGATTCGTCCTGAACTCTACGCACTGTCCAAGCAGCAGGCACGCCAGCCAGTGCGCGAAGCGATCGATTTGCGCACCAGGCTGGGTGAGGATGAAATTGTTGCGCTCCGGGAATCGCCGGAGACCCATGCCGCAGTTCGAAACTTTGTGGATCGTACGCTCAAAAAATAGCAGTGTTATCTTATCCAATGGAGTCATGAAATGTCATTGAATGAAGAATGCCCGGCCCGAATTACCCGCCTGCAGGCACAATTACAGCGAAAAGGGTTGGATGGCGCACTGTTTATTTACCCCATCGATATCTACTAGCTCAGGGCTGCAGGTCAGGGGCCCAGATCGTTGAGCGGTTAGTCGAAGGCGCCGAGGCCGAAAAACCCTGGGAACAGGACCAGAATGACAAGCACCATCAACTGCAGGGCGATAAACGGCGCGACTCCACGATAGATATCCATGGTTTTAACCTCCGGCGGTGCAACCCCCTTCAGATAGAAGAGGCTGAAGCCGAAGGGCGGCGTCAAGAACGAGGTTTGCAGGTTCATCGCAACCAAAATTGCGAACCAGAGCGGGTCGATCCCGAGCTTGTCGGCGATCGGCGCCAGGATCGGCACGATGATGTAAGCGATTTCGACAAAATCGATGAAGAAACCGAGGGCCATGATGGCGCTCATCGAGCAGATCAGGAAGCCCCATTTACCGCCGGGCAGCCCCAGCATGAAATCTTCGACCAGGTAGTCGCCACCGGTGTAGGTGAAGACCATCGAAAATGCGGTGGCCCCGATCAGAATGGCAAAGACCATGGCGCTGATCTTGACCGTTTCTGAAGCCGCATCCCAGACCATCTTCGTTGACAACTGGCGGTAGATTCCGGCGAGCAGGATGGCACCGATGCCGCCGATGGCAGCAGATTCGGTCGGCGTAGCGACGCCGAATAGGATGGACCCGAGGACCAGGATGATCAAAACCAGCGGTGGGATGATCGATTTAAGGGCCGTTATGACCTGTTGCCGCTTGTTGCCGTGTTCCGTGCCCAGGCGGATGGGTGGCGCCAGCTTCGGGTTGACGATGGTGATAATAACAATATAGGCGATATAGACCAGCACCAGCGTCAGTCCGGGCCAGAAGGCCGCCTTGAACAGATCGCCGACCGGTTGTTGAAAGACGTCGCCGAGGATGATCAGGATGATCGACGGCGGGATGATCTGGCCGAGGGTGCCGGCGGCGCAGATCGTTCCGGTCGCCAGCCGCTTATCGTAGTTGTATTTCAGCATCACCGGCAGGGATATGACCCCCATCGCTACCACGCTGGCGCCAACGACCCCGGTCGAAGCGGCGAGCAGTGCCCCCACCAGCACGGTGGAGATCGCGATGCCGCCACGAATTTCGCCGAACAGCGAGCCCATCGCCTCCAGCAGGCGTTCGGCCAGTTTCGATTTTTGCAGGATGATGCCCATGAAGATGAAGAGCGGGATGGCCATCAGGATGGTATTGTTCATGACCGAGTAGATCCGGTGTGGCATCAGGCTGAAGATCTTGGTCCCTTCGGCAAACAGGCCGAAGAAGACCGCGGCCCCGCCAAAGGTGAAGGCGACCGGAAAGCCGAGCAGCAACAGCAGCAGGGCGGAGGCGAACATTAAAATGCCGATCATGACAAATGAATCCTTTTATGCGAGAGAGAAGCGATATCGTTTGAAGTCCGTTAAAGGATATTGTCTTCTATCGTGTCTGGTTTGGGGGCCTCGACGCCGCGGAAAATGTTGAAATTGCGGATCATAAAGCCGATTGCTGAAATAATCAGAAAGACGAACGAAACGGGAATGACCGCCTTGATCAGCCAGGTATGGGTCAACCCGCCCGGATCACCGCTGATCTCGCCGGAGGCGAAGGCTTCGTGGACGAACCAGATCGAGCCCTCGACGATCAGGGCACTTAGAGGGATCAGCATCAGCAGTGTCCCCGCGATGTTGATCACCGCCTGGGTGCGCGGTGACCAGCGGTCGTAGAGGATATCGACCCGCACGTGGCCATCTTCTTTCAGGGCGTAGGCGATGCCAAACATGAAGACGATCGAAAACAGGTGCCACTCCATCTCCTGCATGGCGATGGAGCCGGTGTTGAACAGGTAACGCATGATCGCGTCGTAGAAGACGTTGCCCAGCATCAGCAACATCGTCACTGTGGCGATGCCGCCGATAATGTCGGTGAACCGGTTGATCCATTTTTCAATTTTTAAAAGCATGCGTGCCGCGCTCTCTCCAGGCAGGCCGCCTCAGATCCAAAGCGGGTCTGAGGCAGCGCATTGGTTATTCTTCGAGGTTATCTTTAAGATAAGCATAGTCGGAAATCTCAGTCCACCTGCGGGCGATCTTCATGTAGGCTTTCTGTGATTCGATAATCTCCTTGAACTGCGGATCCTCGGCTTCGTATCCGGCCAGCAGCTCCTTATTGGCTTTTTTCAGCGCGACGATGATCGGTTTGGGGAAGGTGCGAATCTTGACTTCCGGGTACTCCTTCTCGATTGAGGCCAGGCCGACGGCGCTCTCATGGTAGGAGCGGGCGTACATGTCGTAGGCGGAGAGCTCCATGGCGGTGGTCAGGATCTTTTGCAGGTGGGTCGGCAGCGCATCGAACTTCTCTTTGTTGACCATGAACTGCAGTTCGGTCGCGGGCTCATGCCAGCCGGTGTAGTAGTAGGGGGCAATCTTCTGAAAGCCCATATTTAGATCAAGGGAGGGTCCGACCCATTCCAAAGCGTC
>JBDNGT010000276.1:0-7553 GCA_041689145.1 Geopsychrobacter sp.
GAGAATCCGCGCTACGGCCGCGATCCGCTCCCCGGGTTTGACCAGAAAGAAGAGTTGTTCAATCTGCCCCTCATCATGGACTGCCGCTACTTTCACCGTCACCGGGTCCTGCTGCACCCCTGCGCTCATGCTGGCAATCGACTTGGGGTAGGTGGCCGAAAAGAGCAGGGTCTGGCGGTTGGTCGGAGCGGCGGCGACGATGTTGGCGAGATCGTCCTGAAAACCCATATCGAGCATGCGGTCGGCTTCAACGAGCACCAGCATGCGCAGCGCTTTAAGGTCGAGGCTGCCGCGCTGCAGGTGCTCAAGAATCCGTCCGGGGGTCCCGACGACGATATGGGCGCCATGTTCGAGGGAGCCGAGCTGGGGGCCGAAGGGGACGCCACCGCAGAGGGTGAGGATTTTGATGTTATCGGTAAAGCGCGCGAGCCGGCGCAGCTCCTTGCCGACCTGATCGGCGAGTTCACGGGTCGGGCACAGGACCAACCCCTGCACACTGAAGCAGCTCTCGACCAGGCGCGACAACAGGCCGATGCCGAAGGCGGCGGTCTTGCCACTGCCGGTCTTCGCCTGAGCGATCACGTCGGTCCCGGCCAGAATCGGCGGCAGGCTTTCGGCCTGGATCGGGGTCATCTCGTGATAGCCGAGGGACTCAAGATTATTGAGCATTGAACTCTTTAGCGGAAGATTGGCAAATGCGCTTTTGGTCATGGGTAGATCTTTTTCCTGGGCTTAAAGGGCTTAAAAATAAAAGCTAACGTTTAGCAGAAGAAGGGCCATCAGCGTAAGGGCTCGAAGAGATACTCCAGGCCGTTGACCTTGATTTCGTAGACCGTCCCCAGCATCTGGCCTAGTTTTCCTGCGGGGAATCCCTGTTGATGGAACCAGACCACATAGGGTTCGGGTAGGTCGATCAAGCGCATCCCCTCATATTTACCAAAGGGCATACGCATCGCGGCCAGTTCGAGCAGGGCCTTGTGGTTGAATGCAGGGCTGGGTTTCATCGGGCCTCCTTGCGACAGGTCAATACATGATGTCTAGGCATCACGATTGAATCAAAACAGAAGTTGACGTTCCGACTCAAATTTTCGGGCGCTACCGGAAATCGGATCGACAAACTTCAGACTGCGCGCAAGCAGCTGCAGTGGGTTAGCCAGATCGTCCGCCTGCTTGGGCAGGAGCTCCGGATAATACCTGTCGTGCAGGATGGGGAATCCGAGTCCGGCCATATGAATCCGCAGCTGATGCTTTTTGCCGGTTATCGGAGTGAGTTCGAATAATGCCCGGTTATCTTTCATCTTCAAGAGTTTGATCCTGGAGCAGGCGTTCACCTCACCTGAAACTTCCTGCATCCGGAACCAAGGTTCCGCTTCGGCGAGTCTATTTTCAACTGTCCAGTCACATGCTTTCGGGCGCTGACTGACTTCAGCGACGGCCCTATAGCTTTTCTCGATCTGCCCGTTCATGAAGAGTTCGGCGTAGAGTCCGCGGGTTTCTCGGTTCAGCGAAAAAAGCACCAGTCCCGAGGTTTCACGATCGATCCGGTGTAGAGGGGTCAGGTCGGAGTTGCCGGTTTTTGCCTTCAGTCGATTGAGCAGGCATTCCTCGATGTAGGGACCCGAGGGGGTGACGGGCAGAAACGGGGGCTTGCAGGCGACGAGCAGCTCATCGTTCTGAAAGAGGATCTTCTCCATCAGAGGAATCGGGGTCTCCTCTGCAACCTCTCTGAAATAAAAGAGTCTCTGCTGGGGGAGAAAAGGGGTCGCGAAGCTGATTGCCACCCCTGCCTCATCCCGCACCTTCCCCTGCCGGATCCGTTCCTCCCAGATGGGCGGTCCGATCCGCGGAAAGCGCTCGACCAGAAAATCGAGGATCGCCGGGTAGGGCTTTGCCATGCGCGGCAGGCTGACGCATGAAGGCTGCTTGGAAATCCCCATCGGGCACTATCCTTAGTCTGCGGCCATCAGCGATTAATAGATCTTACGCCGCGAGAAAGTCGAACCGAGCACGCTGAAGGTGTTCTCGACGATAAACAGGGCATAGTCATCGATGGTGAAGACGATCTCTTCCAAACGTTTCAGCTGAATATTATTGATAACCACCATCAGCACAGTCTTCTCCTGTTTTCGGTAGGATCCGACCGCCGGCATCATGGTGGTACCGATTTTCAAGTGGGCCATCACCTGATCGGCAATCTCCGTCGGCTTCTCCGAGATGATGAAGGCCAGTTTGCGCTGGTTGAACATCGAAAGGACATAGTCGACCGCCACCGAACAGACAAAGACCGCGATCATCGATGCGATGACGAGGTCAGTGTCAAGAGTGACGAGACTTAAGCAAAAAAGCACGACATTGAAGCTGAAGTAGACCTTGCCGACGCCGATATTGTATTTTTGATTAAGGATCACCGCTACGACATCCAGCCCGCCGTTGGAGCCGAGGGAGCGCAGGACCATGCCGGCGCCGACCCCGAGCAGGGCGCCGAAGACCAGAGCCGCATAAAGCTGAGTGCCGATCTGGATCTGAAAATCGATCAGCTGGTAAAAGATGGTGATCAGGCCCATCGCCAGACCGCTGTACCAGAGGAACCGGCGTGAGATGAAGATATAGCCGAGGATGAACATCGGCAGATTCAGCAAGATGTAGAGCAGGCCGGGGTTGAGCCAGCCGGTCTTGTAGTAGAGCAGCGAGCCGACGCCGAACAGACCGCCCGGGACGAAGTTGTTCGGGATGGCAACCGCCCTCAGGGCGACCGCCTGAATCAGGGTGCCGCAGACGATCAGACCGCAGTTCCAGAAGATCGAATAGGCGAATTTTTTCTTGTCCTCAGTCATCCCGTTGATCCCTTTGCTATAAGGTGACTTGCGCATCTAGATTATGACTGCACCCAGATTATGGCGGCACCCTGCTCCCCAAAAAGAAACATGTCAATCGCGGATTTCCCTTTTTAGAGTGCCGCCGAAAAAAATGACTTATGCGGGTTTCTTTACGCGGCGCGCTTCGGTCTCGATGAAGATCTGCTTGACGTTGGGCCAGGCTCGTTTGATCTGCACATCCAACTTGCCAATGGTCTCCTCCAGCTCGCTGGCCGTGGTCTGATCAGTGAAATCTACGCTCAAATTGACCAGGATATATTGCGGCCCCATGTGCATGGTCAGCACCTGGTTGACGTGCTCAACCTGCGGAAAACCGGCGACGATCTGGCGGATATCCGTAACCACCTGAAGGTTGGCGCTTTCGCCGATCAGCAGCCCCTTGGTTTCGTAGGCCAGCCAGATCGCGGTGCCGCCCAGAATCAGGCCGATGATGATCGAAGCCAGCCCGTCGTAGATCAGATTTCCGGTCACCTGGGAGAGGAAGACGCCGCAGAAGGCGACCAGCAGGCCGAGGATTGCCGCCGAGTCCTCAAACAGCACCACAAAGGTGGTCGGGTCTTTCCCCTTGCGCACCGCTTCAAGGTAGCCCCACTTTCCCTTGGCGCGCGAAAATTCGGTCAGCGCAAAAAAAAGCGCGGCACCCTCGAACAGGACCGCCAGAATCAGCACAATATAATTGATGTAGGGACTGCTGATCGGGGTCGGATTGCTGAGCTGGTGGATCCCTTCGTAGAGGGAAACGCCGGCGCCGACCGCAAAGATCAGCAGGGCGACCACAAAGCTCCAGAAGTAGACCTCCTTGCCGTGGCCGAAGGGGAAGCGCTCGTCCGCCGGTTTCTTCGCCTTGTGCAGACCGAGCAGCAAGAGGAGCTGATTGCCGGTATCGACCACTGAGTGGATCGCCTCAGAGAGCATCGCCGAGCTGCCGGTTAGGGCCGCGGCGACAAACTTGGTCGCCGCCACCAGAGTGTTTCCGGCCAGGGCGGCATAGATGACTTTTTTGGATGATCCCGCCACGCACAGACTCCTTTTCCTTCAGTTTTTCAGGGGATGAGATTTTGCAGGTTCACTCTGTAATGTTACACTAATTTCCCCGTTGTTTGACATGTTCCTGCAATAAGGGGAAGAGATGTCGAAGCCGCTGGTTTTTATTCTTATTGCAATCGCCTTGGTTATCGCCGGTTACCTGGCGCATATGCAGACCAGCCTGCTTCTGTATGTGTGTGAAGTTTACCTGAGCGCTTTTTGTCAGCGTCCAGCCGGAAACAGGTTGTGCTCGACTTTTTTACGACCGGGTCCCATGAATAGGCCGCACAGCTCAAGGTCAGTGATGACCCATGGATACTCATGGGTAGACAAGGCCCCCATAAATAGGATGTTGGTTGAAAGTTTATGGCGTCCCCCGGCAAAGCCTGGAGACGCCTTTGATGCCTAAAATTCCAGAGCCAATTGAGTCGTGACAGTGTTAACCGGATCATCTACGGCTCCTTTGGCGTCGGCATGCAGATATTCGAGTGCGACGATGACATGTTCGTACAGGCCATAAGAAACCGTGGTCCCGTAACGGCGTACGTCATCCTGGAAGCCTTTTGCCTGTTCGTAGCGGGCGGCAACCTGAAGTTTGTCTGATGGCATCCAGGCCAGTTCCAGGTTCCAGACTTCGGGCCGCTGACCGGTCAGGTCTTCACCGCCGGTCACAAGAGCAGCGTCAAAGTTTTCAAGCGCCGCCAGGTATTCTGCTTCGAACCCGAATTGACCACATTGGGCTGACAAAAAGACACTGGCTCCGGCAACACTGCTTGAATAGAGCAATGGATCTTTAACCAGTTCGATATCACTTTCTGCCAGATCGCTGATATAGGAAGTTCCAAAATTGAGGTTCTCTCCGGCGGCGACTTCCAGTGAGACCACCCAGCTATCGATGTTGTTATTATCTCCATCCATATCCGTATCCCCGTTGAAGACGCCGGTCTTAAGAGTCCAGCGCTCGCCCTTAAGAGCAAACAGTGCGGCGGTGTTCCGGGTCTCGCCGAGTTCCAGAGTCAATGGATCATTGATCATGGAGCTGTTGAACATCCCGAACGGCAGGTACATCCGACCGACATGCAGCGACGGCGACTGCCCGTACGCTTGGCGGGTAGAACTCAGACTGATGACCGCCTCGTCGACATTAACGGCATCACTTTCACCGTCTTCATAGAGCAGGGTCAGGTGACCACCGACATCTTCGTTAAGGGTCGCCTCGATGGAAAGTTGGGCTGTCGCCAGGCTGAGATCGCTCTCCCCATCCCCCCCATCAGCTTTGGCATAGAGGGCTTCGGCTTCGAGCAGACCGTGAAAGCTAACGTATTTGCTGATTTGTCCGGAATCCACACCCGATTCCGGCAACGTCTGCTGTGTTTCGAAAACCTCGATCCGTTTCTTCAGGTTTTCGATCTCGCTCTTTGCCTCCGGATGGGCAAATGCCGGGGTTGTCAGCATGAAAAGTCCCGCGAAGATGATTAATGCTTTTGCGTTTGAAAAGTTGTACCGCTTGAACATGTCTGCATCTCCTGGAGTAATCTATGGTGCAATTTCATTGAATTGTCCGGTTAACCCCCTCACCGGGAGGTATCAACAGTTAAGGATTCTGCTGAGGCCCGCTTTGCGCTTCGTGTTTCGACTCGCAACGATGCGTCTCGTCACCATGATCCTGGGTGCCGCAGCAACCGCCACCCGATGAACAGCTACAGCCGCCACTTTTACTGGTTTTGGCAAACTTGCGGTAGAGATATGCCGCGGCGCCAACAACGATGCCAACCGCAATCAAAGTATCTAAAGTCATAATGCTCATTTCTCCTCTATGGCCTGAGGGCATGCTTGGTAGGCACCCTGTCAAGCTAGAAACAAAGACCCCACCTGGTAGGCAATGACAGCGAGACTGAAGCCTAAAATGGTGTTGAAGCAGGTGGAAAAGAGTGCCCAGCGCCAGGAAGATTCCTTGGCCATGGTCACCACGGTGACGAAGCACGGCGCATAAAGCAGAACAAAGATGATCAGCGCCAAGGCCGTTGCTTTGTTCCATGCCGGGTCTGCGGCAATCCGGTTCGACAGGGATGCGGTTTGTTCCGGATCGACATCACCCAGGGAATAGGCGGTGCCGAAGGTTGAGACGATCACCTCTTTGGCGGCGAAACCACCGACCAGGGCAATATTGGTGCGCCAGTCGAACCCGGCCCATTGACTGACCGGCTCGAAGAAGGTGCCGATGCGCCCGGCGACCGAATTCCGCAAGGCCGCCTGCGCTTCGAGATTGTCAATTTCCACGTGCAGGGTCTGTTGTTGTTCTTCGGTTTGGCTTGAAACGGAGATGGTCTGGCGGTCCGTGGCAAATTTGCGTGTTGTGTCCTCGGGCAGTCCGGGGAAGGTCATGGCCGCCCAGAGCAGGATCGATACCGCCAGGATCACCGTGCCCGCCTTTTTGATGTACTGCCAGACGCGCTCCCAAGTGTGAATCAATATTCCTTTCAGGGTCGGCAGGCGATAGGGGGGCAGCTCCATCACGAACGGCGTCGGGTCGCCCTTGATAATGGTCGAGCGCAACAGCTTGGAAACAAGCAGGGCCATTGCCCAGGCAAACAGCGTAATCATGAACATGATCTGTGCTTCATTTTCGCTGAAAAACGCGGCAATCAGCAACATAAAGACCGGCAGCTTCGCACCACAGGGCATGAATGGTGCCGTAATCAGGGTCGCCAGTTTTTCTTTTGGGCTGCGCAGGGTACGGGTCGCCATCACCCCGGGGACGGCACAGCCGCCCATGATCCCGCCGGAGATAATAAACGGCATGGCCGAGCAGCCATGCAGGCCGAATATTCGCAGGACGCGGTCGAGCATGTAAGCGACCCTGGCCATGTAGCCGGAGTCTTCGAGGAAGGAGATCAGCAGGAACATGATGGCGATCAGCGGCACAAAACCCATGACGCCGCCAACCCCATTAATAATCCCTGAGACGACCAGTGACTGAACCAACCCTTCAGGGATGAGCGCAGTTGCGGTCTCGCCGAACCAGCCGAACAGACCCTCCAGCCAGCCCATGGGGATCTCACCCAGGGTAAAGGTGATCTGGAACATGGCGTAGAGCACGCCGAACATGATAAGCGGTCCGAGCAGGCGGTTGGTCAGGACGCTGTCCAGCTTGGTCGAAATATCAATCCGTTCACTCTGGGTCGGCTCACGGGTCAGAACGTCCTGGCGCAAGATCGAATTGATCAAGCCGTAGCGATAGTCGGCAATGATTGCTTCGGGGGTTGTGTTCAGGGTCTTCTGGCAATGCTCCTTGGTTTTCTGCACGAATTTTTCCAGCTCCGGTGCCGGGCCGCCAAGTTTTTTGCCGGCGGCCAGAATCTCTTCATCGGCCTCCAGATACTTGAGTGCCACCCAACGGGCCGGATAGCGATCGGTCATGAAGCCGGCTGGTTCAATCAGGTGTTCCATGACGCCAAGCGCCTTGTCCAGGTCCGGGCCGTAGGAGATCTTCAGCGGCTGCCAAACCCCACCCCGTTCCTTGGCGTGGGCGTGAGCCGCTTCCATCAGTTCCTGCTTGCCGTGGCCGGAGCGGGCCACCGTCTCAACAATCGGGCAGTTGAGGAGCGCTGAGAGCCGTTTGCTGTCGATCTGCAGGCCCTGCTTTTTGGC
>JBDNGT010000277.1:0-4051 GCA_041689145.1 Geopsychrobacter sp.
GGGATCAGCGTCAAACCGCTCTACACCGCGGCCGACACTGCCGGACTCGACACTGCGGATACCCTGCCCGGCCTGGCCCCCTTCGTCCGCGGTCCGATGGCGACCATGTATGCCGGCCGTCCCTGGACCGTGCGTCAGTATGCCGGATTCTCGACCGCTGAAGAGTCAAACGCTTTCTACAAACGAAATCTTGCGGCCGGCCAACAGGGGCTTTCGGTCGCTTTTGACCTGGCCACCCATCGTGGTTACGACTCGGATCATCCGCGCGTGGTCGGTGATGTCGGCAAAGCCGGAGTGGCCATCGACTCGGTCGAGGATATGAAGATCCTCTTCGGCGACATCCCGCTCGACAAGGTCTCCGTCTCGATGACCATGAATGGGGCCGTGTTGCCGATCATGGCTAACTACATCGTCGCCGCCGAAGAACAGGGGGTCAGCGAGGAGCAGCTGGCCGGGACCATCCAGAACGATATCCTGAAAGAATTCATGGTGCGCAACACCTACATCTACCCGCCCGCCCCTTCGATGCGCATCATCGGCGACATCATCGAATACACCAGCCAGAAGATGCCGAAGTTCAACTCGATTTCGATCTCCGGCTATCACATTCAGGAAGCAGGCGCCAACAATGCCCTGGAGCTGGCCTTCACCCTGGCCGACGGCATCGAGTACGTGCGGAGCGCGGTCGCCAAAGGGTTGGATGTTGATTCCTTCGCCCCACGACTCTCGTTCTTCTTTGCCATCGGCATGAACTTCTTCATGGAAGCCTCCAAGCTGCGCGCTGCACGCTTCCTGTGGGCCAAGTTGATGAAAGAGTTCAAGCCGACGAATCCCAAGTCTTCGATGCTGCGCACCCACTGCCAGACCAGCGGCTGGTCGTTGACCGAGCAGGACCCGTACAATAACGTCATCCGCACGACCATCGAAGCGATGGCGGCGGTCTTGGGCGGCACCCAGTCGTTGCACACCAACGCCCTCGACGAAGCGATCGCCCTGCCGACCGATCACAGTGCGCGGATTGCCCGCAACACCCAACTGGTCATCCAGGAGGAGTCGGGCATCTGTAATGTGGTCGATCCCTTGGGCGGCTCCTACTATGTCGAGAGTCTGACCAAAGGCCTGATCGACGAAGCGCAGAAGATCCTGGATGAAATCGAGGGTCTCGGCGGCATGACCAAGGCGATCGAAACCGGGATGCCGAAACTGCGCATCGAGGAATCGGCAGCCAAGAAACAGGCCGCGATCGATTCGGGGCGCGACGTCATCGTCGGGGTCAACAAATACAGACTGGCCAAAGAGGACCCGATCGAGGTTCTCGATGTCGATAACGCGGCGGTCCGTGAAGGGCAAATCGCCCGGTTGAAAAAGATGCGCGCCGAGCGCGATGAAGTTGCCTGCCGGCAGGCGCTTGCCGAGATCACCGCAGCATGTGAAAATAGCACAGGGAACCTGCTCGATCTCAGCATCAACGCCGCACGCCTGCGTGCTTCGATCGGCGAGATCTCCGACGCCATGGAAAAAATCTTCGGCCGCCACCGCGCCGAGATCAAACTCGTTTCGGGAGCCTACGCCTCAGTGGTTGAATCTGACAGTGATTTCAATGAACTCAAGCAACGGATCGACGCCTTCGCTGAAAAAGAAGGCCGCCGCCCGCGCATCCTGATTGCCAAAATGGGCCAGGACGGCCATGATCGCGGGGCCAAGGTTGTCGCGACCGCCTACGCCGATGCCGGGTTTGACGTCGACATGGGTCCGCTCTTTCAGACCCCGGATGAAGCCGCCAAGATGGCGGTCGAGAATGATGTCCACGTGGTCGGCGTCTCCAGCCTGGCGGCCGGGCATAAGACCCTGGTCCCGCAACTGGTCGGCGAACTGAAGAAACTCGGTGCCGACGACATTGTCGTGGTCTGCGGCGGGGTTGTCCCGCGTCAAGATTATGCTGAGCTCTATGCAGCCGGCGCGGCACGGATCTTCGGACCTGGTACCTCGATCATTGTTTCAGCTGGACAGACCCTGGACGCGATTGAAGGAAAATAATCATTTTGTTAGCCACCAAGACACCAAGGACACCAAGAAGTGCTTCAGTAGCAAAACTCTAAATTCTTTTTAGGTTTCAAACCATGCAACTATTCAGCACAGGAAAGGCCCCTCACCCCAGCCCTCTCCCACAGAGGGGAGAGGGAGCAAAGCTTGTCCCCCTCCCTTCATGGGAGGGGCTAGGGGAGGGCGATTTCTCGAATGCCAGTGTAAAGCTGACATATGCTGAATAGTTACCAAACCATAAAAGATTCAGATTTTGATTCTCTTGGTGTACTTGGTGTCTTGGTGGCTATCTATCAAGGTTTTAACTTTGCATAAAATCCAACAAATAGCCGCAGGCGTACGCAACGGCAGCATCCGCTCACTGGCCAAAGCGATCACCCTGATCGAAAGCCGTAATCCCGAGCATTCGCGCGCCGCCACCGCCCTGCTTGACGAACTGCTCCCTGACTCCGGTAAGGCGATCCGGGTTGGGATCAGCGGCGTCCCCGGTGTCGGTAAAAGCACCCTGATCGAAGCGTTGGGGATGATGCTGGTCGCACAGGGGCAGCGCATCGCCATCCTGGCCGTTGATCCCAGTTCGCAGATTTCGGGTGGCTCGATCCTGGGTGACAAGACCCGGATGGAACTGCTGTCACGCGAAAAAAATGCCTTTATCCGCCCCTCCCCCACCGGCAACAATCTGGGTGGAGTTGCCCGCAAAACCCGTGAAACCATGCTGCTCTGTGAAGCGGCGGGCTACGACATCATCATCGTCGAAACCGTCGGCGTCGGCCAGTCGGAGATCACGGTTGCTTCGATGGTCGATTTCTTCCTACTGTTGCAACTCAGTAATGCCGGTGACGAACTGCAGGGGATCAAAAAAGGGGTGATGGAGATAGCCGATGCGATCCTGATCAATAAGGCCGAAGGAGAAAACCGCCCCAGAGCCGAATTGGCCCGCCAGCAGTATGCCAACGCCCTCCATCTGCTCAAGCCGAAAAGCAAGAACTGGCAGGTTCCGGCCCTCCTCTGCAGCGCCCTGCACAATGAAGGCATTCACGAGATCTGGCAGACCGTTGAACAGTTTACCCGCACCATGAAAGAGACTGGCGAATTCGACGAAAAGCGCCGACTGCAAGCCCACGACTGGATGTGGGCCCTGGTCATTGACGACCTAAAAGATCTCTTCATGCGCGATAAAAATGTCGCCGCTCTGTTACCGCAGCTTCAAGCAGGTGTTGGACAGGGGGTCACCACCCCCAGTGCCGCGGCCCGACGGCTGCTGGAAGCGTTTAAGAGACCCTGAAAATCTTGGGTTAGCCACCAAGACACCAAGCTCACCAAGAGGATCACTTTAAATATCGGCTCTATAACCCAAAAGAAGGTTCAAAAAAACACTTGAAAACCTATAACGTTAGCCTTTGTTTGGGTTATAGGCCCGGTAAATTTAAATTGATCGACTATTTTCTGGAGGGAATGCATGAGCGTCAGCGCAAGAGAGGATGAAATAGGAAAAGAGATCGTCGACTCAGCTTTCCATGTTCACAAAGAACTCGGACCTGGCTTACTCGAGAGAGTCTACGAAACCTGCCTAGCGTATGAACTCGAACAAAAAGGCTTCAGCGTGATTCGACAAGCGGCAGTACCCATTGTGTACGGAAAAATACAATTTGATGAGGGCTTCAGGCTCGACTTGCTTGTCGAGGACAGGGTCATCATCGAACTCAAAGCCGTGGAAAAACCGAATCCTCTTTGGCAAGCACAACTTCTCAGTTACCTGCGGCTATCCAACAAAAACCTTGGCTACCTGATTAACTTCAATACAATTTTATTCAAACAAGGAATCCAACGCCTCGCACTTTAAACTTAAGCCTTTCTTGGTGCCCTTGGTGCCTTGGTGGCTAAACAGGTCAAAGGAGTTTCTCATGACCAAAAAAATCAACCATATCGGCATCGCCGTCAAAAACATTGAGACCGCCACGCCATTCTATCGCGACGTGCTCGGCATGAATTTCGAGGGGACAGAAGA
>JBDNGT010000278.1:0-2634 GCA_041689145.1 Geopsychrobacter sp.
GAAATAAGGGGGACGCTGTTATCTATTTATCTATTGACTCGGTAAAGACTTCTGTTATCTTTTGAGCCATGCCGCGATTAGCAAGATTAGATATCGCCGGTCTTCTGCAACACGTCATCGTACGCGGAATCGAACGGCGCGATATTTTTAAAGACGAACATGATCGTCAACTCTTCGTTGAACGCCTCCTTTCGCTCCTCCCCGAAACCGGGGGGCGCTGTTATCAAATCACGTGTTATGTTGAGCTCAACATAACACGTGATTGGGGATCAACGCCCAGGCATAACATTGCACCCCGGACTTTTGCAGAAGCAGCCCGCAACGCTGCACAAAATGACGCCGGTCGTCGTCATCGCGAAAAATCACGCTGCGTTCAATTCCACGCACAATAACCTGGTGCAACAGGTCGGGGATATCTAATCGAGGTTGTCTGGGCATGGGGCAAAACTAGCAGAGGCGGATAAAGCAATCAAGCAACAATGTCCCCCCAATTCTACCTCTCACTTTACAATCGCGCTAAAAACTTCCTTATATCTTCCTGAAAAACTTCATAGTATTTTTCGCCAGTAAACGCCTTACTTTCTCTTAAGGGTTGCCCCATTCCGGCATCCCCAAGCAATGTCCTGATCTTCCCGGTCAGGCGACGCCACTCCGAAGCCAGCAATAAATCATCTAAGTTTTGTCGTTTGGGATCTGACACCCCAAGCCAAAGGATCTCCAGGGCACGGAACAAAGGAACTGAATTACGCCAAGGAGTAAACCCATCCAGCCGCAGTAGTTGGTCAAGTACCCCAGGGGACAAGGAATAGATCTTTTCTCGGCTACTCGTCCTCACTTGCACCACTCCTGAACGAACCATTTCTGCCAGTGCATTTTGGGTTGAGCGTGGATTCTGGCCGATCAGCTTTGCAATAAGCGATGGATGGATTTCATCGACAGAGCCAAGGAGGCAGAGAATTTCACAACGTAAATTTAAACCTAGCAGCGCTCTTAACCGCAGCAAAAGAGCTGGCATTCCTTCCCTCGGAAACTGTTGGGAAAGCTTTCGTTGTTTCACTGGAGGGCGTAGCAGGCCATGCCGATGAAAGGTCTCGTCGTAATCGCTTAAAGACGGCATCGGTCGCCCGTCTTTCATATAGAAGAGAGGTGACTCCCCGTCTTGGGAGTATTTTGTCGACAGCTTTTTCCATTTAAGAACCACGGAAGATCTCTTGCCAAGCAACTCGGCAACGGCGCTAAGTTCAGCCTTAGCCTGAAAATTAAATTGTTTCACCAGATTCTGAAGGCGCTGAACATTCAGATAGTCCCCATTGATCTCAAGCCAATCCAACACTTCATCGAAAAGTCTTGCGTCATAACGAGCGACTGTCAGAGTCAACAATAGCAGAGCTTCAGGATCGACTACCTTCGATTCTTCGGCGTTGCCATACCCAGAAACACCGATAGCTGTCCATTGCCGCCACAGCAGGTCCAGAAGACTTTCGAGAATTGTCTTTTTAAACTCGCTCAACGAGGTATTCATAGCCAAACTTTCCGAAAAACATTTTAATACCTTCCAAATACCCATCGGACGGATCATGTGTTCTGGACCAAGCAACAGCTCCCAGCAACTCATCATCGGTCGGGGCTAATTCCTGGAGGTCAGTCGCATGATAGCTGCCAAATTGATCGACTGCTGCATAAAGCTTGAAGTAGATCTGGTCGATCCGGTCGATGAACGCAACCGTCAGCTTTTCACCAAAGCCCTTCCAGCTTAAGCGGTCAGAAAATCCATCCGGGAGACCAAGGCGGTAAAGTCCTCCTTCGCCACTACTGGGACCATTATTCAACCAGTCCTCCGGAAGCCCAAGATCCTCCGCGACCTCCTGTGCCGCCGTCTCCAAGGCTTCCGGCAGTGGTGCCGGATCAATCAGTTCGCCATCATCATCTGCCAGCGCAACAACATCGACATCTCTGGTGGCTCGCATGACCAGTTCGGTCGCGACTAAAGCAGTCCCTCCACAAACCACCAAGTTGAAATTCGGGGCGCCTGCTATATCCAGGCGACCGTTCAACAAGCGTAGTGCGGTGTCAAATTGCTCATATTGGTACGTCATTGAAGCTCCTAGTTCGCAATATGCGTACTATAAACAACATTTATGTAATTTTCAATAGAATTGATTGCACTGATCAGATCGACGGACCACGCTATTTGCCTACAGGTGTCTCATCCTCCGTCCCCCATGAATCCAACCACTCCATTACTTGTTCATTGGTATAAGCTGGGGTACCCTTTCTTGTGTTGATGCTGAAAAGAGTGTTTAATTCCAAATGATTATGAAGATAACTTTTTAAGTTTAATGGGGTTGGTTTACTTGAGGGTAAAATGAAAGGTCAAGACAAGTATATAACAATATTGGCTTACTGCGGTGGATTTGTCGGACCTCAGGCCTCTCGCCGTCAGCCACCGATCCCCTGCATCTTGCGCCCTCGGTTCGGGACCACAAGCTCTTCGGCAATCCGGTGCCGTTCCGGTTTGATCTTCACCGCCCCGCGCAAGAGCAACGCCAACTCCTCGTCACTACAGCCTTCGCGCAACGACGTGCGCAGATCGATCTCATCCTCACAGAAGAGACAGGGGCGCAAAAAACCATC
>JBDNGT010000279.1:0-4832 GCA_041689145.1 Geopsychrobacter sp.
AACTTTTCAAGTTGGCCTTTTACTTGATCCCAAATAGCTTTTTTATCTTTTTTGGCTTTCTTGTTGTCACACCCCCAAGCTTTCAATTTCGCCTGCAAGCTCTGCAACAAAAAGGGCTCCAATCCGACACAATTAAAGTTCCCCTTTTTATATTCCCCCCAATCACGGAATGCCTCTATCTCTTCTAATTGTGCCTGCTGAGCAATGTTGAGTTGCACCGTAATAGTTGCTGCGGCCTGCGTTACGGGCCAAGCTAGACATGAAGGTTTAAACCACTCTGCAAGTTGTGAGTCCCGTTCATCATCCCATTTACCGGAATTTTTTCGTACCTCAATGGTTTGGGTGTAAACCGCCTGAGTAAATTCATCGATGTGACGAAAATTATCAAACTCTCCGCTTTCAATAATTTTCTGTTTTACGTCACCCCAGGTCACAAATTGTTCGATTTGATGAACGACTTTTTTCCAAGGATTTTCCTGCTCATCCAGTTCACGCATCAAACGTTGTGCCTGGGCTTTTTCTTTAAGGTGGCTCTGTTCGAGCTGCTCCTGAAGTTGCGCTTGACGATTTACTATTTTAGTAGTCCTTAACTGTTGCTGTTGTTCAGCCAAGGCGCTGTTGCTTTGCTGTTTTTGCAGAAGATACTTAGCGTAATCATCATGGGAACAGAGACTCAATTTAACCCAGCCGAAGGGGTAGATACCGTCAGCGAGGGTGCGCGTGGTGCCAAAAATACCTTTGCGAGCCTGTGGTTTATTGGCGCTAACGGTCATACATTCAATATGCGAGTAATGGCCCACTCGCAGAATCATCTCATGCGGTTGCAATTCATTAAATTGCTGGTCCAAAAATTGAATGGTTTGGCTACTTTTGCCAAATTGAGGCTGAGTGTAAAAGGTGCGTTTTTCAGTTTCATACCGCTGTCGATAATGCTTTGTCACCAGGGCCATCAATTCTGTCAGAGTCCAGCTTATCTGGGTTCTGCCGGTTCGGCAAGTCAGGGCAGCATTATTGACGAGCTGTTGCGCGCCAATAGATAGTTGGCCGAAAATTGCAGATTCTACCGAATCAACGGCAGCGCTAAGGGTTGTTTCACAACTATTTTTTGGAGTACCACCTATTTTGTTTGGATTTCGTGAAACCTCTTTGGCCGTTACAATTGCACTCTGGCCATTGAGTGCTTCAAAATCACCGATTTTAAGCTGCTTAAACATGTTGTTGCTGATGTCGCCGGTGAGGTCCTTGATGCCTGCATTGTAATTCGCATCTTTCAATTTGCGCGGGGCCTGTTGATCAAGAAAATCAAGGACAGCGGTTCTGATGGCCCCTTTAATGGAACTGCCGGGGACAATCAACCCACCGGTTAGGGGATTCTTTAGCGCGGGGTCGATAAGCAGCTGGTTTTCACTACTCGTGTTATTCAGATGTTGTAGATATTTTTGGGTGATTTCTGACGAGAGAACCTGCGAACGCGTCTTGGCATAGATATCGGGATCGAGATGATCATAAATATATTTGCGGATAACCGGCAGCTTGTTGCCATCAAGCACTTTTGAAAGTTCATCCTGCTCGGTATAATCTTCGAGCCAAGCGTTCAAATCTATCTGACAAAAATCGCTACGCCCCTCTTTTTGGGTAATGACATAATCTAAGGGATCACTGGTATCACCGCTGCCAATATGCACGGGACTTAGCAGGTCGAGTCGGACAAAATTATCGTATTTCATGCGTCCACCTCCAGAGTCAACGGCAGGGTCAGCGGCAGTCCAATCTGCACATATTTGCTGTTAGTATGAATATTACGCAGGACATAATTGCTGTCGGACATCCGTGTAAAAACCGAACCTTCAGTAAACGCAATAAATGGTTTTTTAAAAGGATTTTTCTCACCCAGTCCTTTCCAGACCTTGCCCAACTTGGTCATCAAATTGTAGGTACCTTCGAATTCCTCCAGTTCTAAATTAGCACAAACAGACAGCGACATCTGCGCGTTACCCTGTTTTTTAAACATGGAATCATCAAAATCAGGATCACGATCGTAGTGGAATTGGCCCTTGCCGGTTGAACTGTCGGCGCCGAAACCGCTCTGCGCAACGTGCTCCAATAGTTGTTCAAAACGGGTTAAATCGTCAGTCTTCACATAGAGATCAAAACTGGTTCCAGGCGGATAAAATTCAGCCTCTTCACTGTAAAGACCACCCTCTGGCAACACTCGACCATTAAAACGATCCAGACTGTTATGCAGGGTCCGCGATTTTTCCGGTTTTATTACGCGAGCACTCTTTGAAGCATCATCTCGGGCCGCTTCATCACTCAGATATTTCAAAAACAGTTGTTTCTGGCTGATGCCCCCGGAAAGTTCCTGCCAATCGCTGCGCTTAAGAAAGGCTTGCTTCCTGAATTCTTTGTATTTTGAGAGCAACGTAAACATTTTGCGGTTGCGTTCTTCGGTCGATTCGCTGATATGCTCTTTGGCTAATTCTTTAAATAATTTTCTACTTATGCCGGACAAGGTCGGAAAAGGTAACATCCCGGCAGGGAAAGCGGAACTCAGGGTAAATGGCGGCTGTTTGTCGGCAAACTGCTCAATCAGTTGCGAGACTCCGGCTTCCCCTTGCCGTTCAGCACTCGCGCAGAGCAGGTGCCCGTAGAGAGTATCACTACGCAGCGGGGTACCAAAGGCACTTTGCGGGGAGATCTGATAACAATAAACGGACATGAATCCCCCCCTTACAGGCTGGTGTCATCCAAGGATATTTCTTGACCATCAACGGTTAGCTCCACAAATTGAACCTGACCGCACCCTCGTGAACTGTTACCACCCAAGGCGTCGAGTTCAATCATTTTTAAGCCTTTCAAAACATAATCCATCAGGTTTTCAGCATCCCCTTCGTATTGTTTCAGTGAGATGTTAAAATCAAACCGAACTCCTGCTGGTACACGTTCTAAGGGGCGTGGATTTAATGCGGTCCCTTTGACGCGGTCGATGGTGTTTTCATATTTCACTTCCATCGGCAACTCACCATGGGAAAATTTTTCATTCAGATCCGCCGTTAAATTAGCATCCCGCACGATAATACGCGTTGGACCGGTTTGCGCGTTGGCGCTGGTATTGCCGAAAATGGTGCAGGCCGGGCAGTCATTTTCGCCGCAGTTGCAGGGTTTTCCCCCTTTAGCATCGGTTAAATATTTGCGCGTCTGCGGCCGGTCGATAAAATACTTGGTCTCAAGCAGTGAGCGCATTTTCCCCTTGATAGATGAGCCGGGAATATAGGGGGCCTGGGTAATGGGGTGTTTGATGATCGGTTGGTCCATACCACCGATTTCCATGGTGTCATTCCCGGCACCAATATGCAGACCGGTCACAACGGCAATAACACCTTTTATGCTAGAAATTTTTTCGAGTTTCATGGTAGCCCTCCGCAATTATTGATTAGTTTTGAGAAATTCCTTCACCGTAACAAAAACCGACGACAGCCTCAAAACTTAAAAGAAATGCTTTAAAATCCATCGGTGTTTCCACCGCGTCAATTGATTGAGTCAGCCAAGTTTCAAAACTCTTTGGTATCTTTTTTTTTGCATAGCTGATTTTTGATTTCAGTAATTTAAGTCGCGGCAAAACAGTTAAAAACGCTTTTTGTTGCGCAAACTTAGGGTCCTCTCCTTGGCAACATAATTTAAACCTCGTTTCTATGTTTTTACATTCATTATAGAAACGACGGAGTTGATTTGAATTGAGCCTGTCGTTAATAAACTGTTTAGCTTTCTCATGTGCCAGACTATCAAATAATTCCGCATTCAAATTCCCTGCTTCATCGTAATAAAACCCCATCTTTTCTCCTCCTTTTAGCGATCACTGCGCCAACGATAAAGTGCATAAGTTACGGGTTGCTCAATATGTTTGAGATTACCTTGTTGTTTCACCTGAACAAATTTGTCGTGCTCTACCTGGTCTTTAATTTTCAAATTGCGGGTAAAATCATAGGCCATATGCGACAGATAAACTCCGCTACGGATATTTCCATTTTCAAAGCTTTTATTCATGCGGGAATATTCAAGAAGACGACCGATCAAACCAGTGGTGACCTTCTCTTCAGCCAAAAGCTTCAGATAAAAATCCCCCTGCTCCAGCAGTTGGCTGTAAGTATTCCAGTCGGTGGTTTCGCCGAACAGGGTGACAGCATTCTTATGTGTTTGTGTCTTCCCGTCTGCTGAATCTTCACTGTGTTGTTTCGATTTTTCGAGCAGGCTCTCAGCACCATCAACCATGCTGTGCATCGGCAAAAGTGGTTTAACAACACTAAGCCCAGCAGACAGAGTGATATCCGGGTGATTGCCAACATAGCGTCTGAATTCTTCACCAATGACTGCGGCAAACTTGACCACGGTTGTCCAGGGACCCAGCAGAAACAGGTCATCTCCACCGGCAAAAACCAGATAGACGTCGGGATAGTCACGTTCGATCCGCTCCACGAGGTGACCCGCAAAAAAATGATTGAGCATGCGCGACATACAGGTGAATCTTGAGATCGAAGTCCGCTTACCGAGCCCGATGCTGAAGATAAAGCCTAAATTATCAACATCAGCTTTAAAAGCTCCGAGTAGCGCTTTGCCTCGTGGTTGATCATTGTATTCACTGATTGCATAGGCTGATTCAGCCAATAGCTGAAATGTTTTGGGTTTGCCAATTTCAACCAGATCATCTTTGTACAAATAGTTGTCGTCATGTTGGGTGATCTGACCGTTGTGGGACCACTGCACGATATCCTTTTCGGTAATCATGGGGAGATGCCCTGCAACCGCGTGATAACTAAAGGCGCCTCGCTGTTTCA
>JBDNGT010000280.1:0-3196 GCA_041689145.1 Geopsychrobacter sp.
ACGATCATGTTCGTCTTTAAAAATATCGCGCCGTTCGATTCCGCGTACGATGACGTGTTGCAGAAGCCCGGCGATATCTAATCTTGCTAATCGCGGCATGGCTCAAAAGATAACAGAAGTCTTTACCGAGTCAATAGATAACAGCGTCCCCCTGGTTCCCAACGGAAGAACTGCCTTGGTAGCCCAATAGCTCGTATGCTGCAATTTATCATAGGGTGCGGACGCTTTTTATTCTTCTTTTTATTCTTCTAATTGCTCCACCGCTAGACCCATTGCTGATGCAATTTTTTTCAGAGTGCTGTTGCGCGGATTCGCATCCGGTTTTTCCAGTTTTACAATAGCTGGCTGGGTCATCCCGGCACGAGTCGCCAGTTCTCCTTGAGTCAGGCCAAGATATTCACGCCATGCCTTAATCATAGAATCACCTTTAAAATTGGCCTTTACAACCTCATGAGGGAAAGAAAGGTTACTTTCATCGGCGACATACTGCTCGGCCATTTTTTCAAATTGCTCAAACGGAATGACAGCGAAGGCCGGTTTCCCGTTCTGCTCAATCACTTGGTGGGGAATTTGTTTAGTAAGTGCGCTCATCTCTTTTCCTCACTTCCTGAATTTCAACAATGCTAACATCTCCGTCAAAGTCAAACAGTACTCGGTAGCGACCTACCCGCATCCGAAAGTCGTAGTCGTGATTTTTCAATTCAGAAACGTTACGCCATTCAGCCTGTGGCTTTTCAAGCATGTCGACGGCATCAATGATCAGTCCTTGGTAGGCCTTGGGAATTTTCTTAAATTGTTTACGGGCTCTGTTTTTCCACTCGATTGTGTTCATGCTACGATTATAACCAAAAATAACCTTTATTCAACATTAAAAGCAATACTGCAATGTGCTTTTACCGCCAATGCATATGGCTCAGAAAATACTGGCGTCTATGGTTGGAAAGGCTCGGGTTAATCTGTTATCGGGCAATATTTGAGTTTGATTATGCTGGCAAAGAGGTCGGCAGGTTTTTACATCTGGGGCCGACCGGGGTCAGTCTGGCGTCAAGGCGTGGCGAGAAGTTGTTGAAGGCCGATCCATTGATGAAGAAGGCAATCATAGGTGCATTAGATAAATAGATAACAGCGTCCCCCCTCTTACAAAGTAGGTATTTCATCAAGACAATCTTCTTGTGCAATGTTATCCCGTTGCATAATCAGCAAGCTTTTGAGTCCAACTAAAGTATTTCTCTCTGCGAGGAGAGTCACAATGTACTGATTTAAACTTACACCCTCAGACTCCGCTCCCTCAGCAAGCTTCTGGTGTAAAGACTTCGGCATGCGTAAAGCAAATTTTCCACTTTGCTTTACCTCGCGCATTGATTCAGGCAGAGGAATATCCAAGCCGTCTTCAAGTGCTGTAAAAAACCATTCTTTCTTCGCATCGTTGAGCATTTCAAGTGTTTCAGAAGGATTATCCCCCACTGTCATACACCCTTCGAGTTCTTTGATTTTTGCAAAATAGCTCCCATCATCCGGCGTAAGTTCCACGGTATAAGGGAGTGCCATATACTCTTCAACTGTTCTTTTCATACCAATCCTCCAAGTCAAGAAGCCTTATGACTTGCTTTACATAGGCCTTATTTACAGGCTTTTTCTTAGGCACGGTCATTGGTGATGTGCCAGCTTTTCTGAATGTGTAATGACTACTACCGCGACGAGGCTGACGACATTCATATCCAAAACCCTCAAGAAGCCTTTTAAGAACCTCAAAATCAACGTCCTTGGGATTTCCAAGAACCTGACTTACGAGTTTCGACAATCTCCTATCAGCCACAACAACTCCATATACACATAATGATATCACATGCGATATCAAAGTGCTCAAAAAAATACAAAAATAATCTTACACCACCAAAAGCTGCCGAGCGGTAGCTTCCATCAGTTTTTTGCTGTGCTGCTGGGCCTGGTTGAGTTTGGCTTCGAGTTCGTCACACCTGGTCATGAGTTGGTCGACTTTAGCGACGATGCGTTTTTGTTCTTCTGGTGGCGGCACAGGCATTGGGAAGTGTTTTAGTTGTGTCATGTTGATAGAAGCAAGATTTGTCGTCTGCTTTGATGAGCCAGCAAAATAGTCTCTACCTACAGGAGAGTTGAGAGTCAGGACAAGCCAGTTTCGACACAAATTATCTACGAAAAGACGGGAGCGAAACACATGGTTTTGATGGAGACAGTTTTTTATTTGTCCCTCCCATACGGCTGTGCGCCCTACCTTGTCCCAATCGCCACCTTCAGTGATAAGCAAATCACCATACAGGAGCTTGTATTTACCTAGCTCCTCAACAGGGATTTCAATCTCCTTCATCACATCAAGATCAAGGAACCATCTTTGCACATTCGCTACTCGTAAATAGGGATAGGAAGCCGTTTTCCTTCCTGCCAGCTTTCTTCCCTTTGTGACACCACCTACCGTACTGGTAAGATTGCCAAAGCGCTCAACGTCCCATCCATCGGGCAGATCAAAAGGCACTTCATTTTCCGAAGCTGCCTCAAGAGGCTTCGTCTTTTTTATCTCGCCTTCCTTAACCAACCTCTCCTTTTCAGCCTTAATTCTCTCCAGCAAAACCGAAGCAGGCTCGTCTCTGGAGTTTTGGGGGACAAGTTTGCCCTGGACGGCGAGTTGGAGGATGGCGGCGCGGAGTTTGGCGATGGTTTCGGGGTGGCTGTAGAGCAGATCGAAGTTGGTGCTGATGCGCTGCCAGTGGTCGGCAAATTCGTCGGGTTCGCGGGCGGTGAGCAGTGCGTTGAGGGCGGAGTTGTTGAGTCGCACCCGCCCCTGCTGCTGCTTTTGTTGATGGGCTTCAAGTTCGTTGCACAGGTCCATGAGTTGGTCGACCTTGGCGACGATACGTTTTTGTTCTTCGAGGGGGGGAGAGAGATAAGAAAAGCTAAAATGTCTCCCATTGAGATGTTGTCGTTTGTAGAATTTTTTGCGTCTTGAATCACATCCTGAATCAAACTGGTTCGTATTAGTCCGTCAATATATTCAGGCAAAACTCCAGCCATTATGTTAATGGTGGCAACACGTTGATTTACAACCATCGGCTCTTGCAAAGCCTTAACGAGGAGGCTTTTACCAACCGTACCACCGGTCATAGCCATGAGGATGTTGTCCTCATCAAGTCGAAAACTGTTTAGTTCTTCAGAAAACGGGTGG
>JBDNGT010000281.1:0-2549 GCA_041689145.1 Geopsychrobacter sp.
ATTCTCCACCCACTGCAACGGCCGGATCAAGTCCTTAAAAAAGTGCCACTTTTCAGTTAGGAACTGGTATCGACCGACAAGGATTCCGGGAGCAATACCAAGTTCGTTAGCCAACTGTATAACTTCTGCTCTGGATCGCAGTTTGGGAATGATCGCATTGTGTTTGGCTGGGATCTGTATTTCCGAGGCAAAATCATCCGCTCGCACTTCTCGTGGATCGTCATGCCTACCATCGTTGATCAGCAGATCTTTCTTGCTGTCATGCAGGACGTGCCCGGCTTCATGGAAGAAAGAAAACCAGAATTTATCCTCCCCTTTTCCTCTAAGACACAACAAGATCATTGCCTTATTTGGTGTAAGCCATTTGGTCGCCCCGTTCCAGGGAACCTTCTTCATCTCTCGCACAAATGCAACGGCAACCCCGGCCTCCGCGCAAAGTCTCTTCATCTCAGGCTCAAACACTTCCGCAGTTTCGCTCGTCAGTCCACGGATCTGTCTCAGAACTTCTTTGAATCGAACTTTATCGTAAGGCTGACAATCAATTCCGTGAGCCTGCAGTTCACCCTGACGAATCCAGGCTGAAGCAATGCCGGGGAGAGTCTCAAAACAGGGAGAACGGCGAGCAGCAACGGCAGGAACATCCCAAATATCGTTCCAAGCAGAAACACTGCCGACACCATAGAACTTCAAGACTTCACGCAGCTGAGAAACCTTATCGGGCTGGTCTTCCAAACTACCTCGATCGATTAGTTCCTTGACCGGGATGGTTTTCAGCCATTTGATACTGTTCGCCAAGCGCTCCCGTTCTTCTATCTTTGCCAGTTGCTCCCGATATTCTGCTTCAAGATTATTCCAGAATCGAGCAGGAACCCGGGTGACCAGCTCCAGACGATTTGCAGTCGCGTAGGAAATCGGCTGCTCCCCTTTAAAAATACGGATCAGGGACTGCTCAGTCATCTCAAGACGCTTGGCAAGATCCTTCTGGTTCATGTCGAGGGAAGTCATCACCTCCGAGAGTGTCTCTCCCGGAGCTACGGCATAATCGGGCTCAAATGCGTACTTCTTTTTAGCTTTCATTTTACTCATGGTGCACCTCGCTTCAGTGCGTATCTACAATTTCTATGATTTCTATTTCTGTGACCAGCGCAAGATCGATCCCTCCATCCTCTTATAGGGAATCGGATCGTCAGCAGGGATGAATAGCAGTCGATAGGGATGTTCCAGGTCCGCCGAGAACTGACCGGCACGTTTTCCGGTCAACTCATGGCAACGAGGAGGGGGTAGATGTGAAATATCCGACAAAACGTCTGCCGCATTCAATTCCGCCAACCGTTGCGGAAGCTTGCGAGCCATACCGGCCCCCAACTCCTTCACCACAACTCTTTTTTCTGAGCAGGTTTTCTTTAATTGCCGCCGTCGAAGAGGACGAAGTCATGAAGCAACTCGATCAACCGCAGCTTCTCACAGATCTTGAGCAGGTATTTGTCGAGCTTGAAGCGGCTGTTGTCCGCTTCGTCTTCCTTCCATTTCAGAAAATGGAGTGCCGATGGCACCGTACCGCAGCCCTTCCGAATCGTTACCGGCAAAAATGAACTGCACGGTACTGAAAAACCATGCGTTGAATTCCGGTTGCTGATTGGAAAGATTCTGACGGATACCGTCGCCGACGGAGACGCGGCTGCTCTTCAGCTCCAGCACGCCGATGGCGATGCCGTTGATGTACAGCACCAGGTCGGGACGTCGTTCCCGGTTTCCTTTGAGAGTCACTTCCTCGGCAATCGCGAAATCGTTCAGATCAGGCTGGGTCCAGTTGATGAGGTGAACGGTCTCGGTGACCTTGCCCGCTTCGATCTTGACCGGCACGCCGTAGCGCAGCAGCGCGTACACCGCTTGATTATTCGCATAGAGACTGCGGCCATGGTGAGCCTGACTCGGCTTGCAGTTTATGCAGGGCGACGCTGGTCTGTTGCGCGGTATAGCCGGAACGGGTCAGGTGAGCAGAGAGCAGGCCCTCTTCGATGTTGCTGTTGCCGGCGCGGTCGGACCAGTCGCCAAGGTAGCGGTAGCGCAACTCATCTGTGAACAGGGCGATGACGCGGTTTTGAGTGGTGCGCTCGGGTTGACCGACGGTTATTGAAGGCATAAATAACGTCTTTCCGCTATCGGAACAAACTCAGATAACTGTCGAATAAATAATGCTTCCCACGCTTACCGCCAGTGATCTCTTTCAAAATTCCGAACCGCTCTAGGTCAGCAATCAACTTGTACGCCGCCGCCGGCGATATTGCCGCGACCTCGCCAACTTTAGCGGCGTCTACCAATGGCTTTTGATAAAGATAGTAGAGGACTTTCTGGGCATTGGCTGCTCTGCTGCCAAGGGTCCGGATCTGTGCTTCAACCTGTTTCTGGAGTTTGAGTATATTGTCAAACGCTTCAATGCCATTTTTCGCGGTTTCGACAACACCCATCAGGAAGAATTTGAACCAACGCAAGAGATCGTTTTTTTCCCTCGCCCGCATCAAATTGTCATAATAGAGGGTTCGGTTGCG
>JBDNGT010000282.1:0-4200 GCA_041689145.1 Geopsychrobacter sp.
CAGCATCAAACACAGCTCTTCGGTACTTTGCCGGAAACACCAAGTGGTACATCAATACCGTTACATTATGACTTTTGTGTATATACTCGCTCATTCACCTATATTCGCAGCAAGCTGCGGGGAATAGAACCCCAAGGGATTTAAAGGCTGGTACGTCAAACGACCAGATTTAAGAGGAACATGGAAAGTTGAGCTAAAAAGTAGCTGGGTCAATCCAGAAACTGGAGAGGTTATTGATCCGATTTATGGTTACGCTGTTATTAGGCAATCTTTGACATTTTTAAGTGTAAGGCTAATGACAAAAGAATCTCGCTCAGTGTTAGTAGCTCATAGTATTGAACAACAAGAAGATGATGACTTATTCAAATTAGTCGCAGTTTATCGAAATGAACCAAAAATAGAATTGCAATGTGTTCGAAGCGAGATACACCATGGTTCTTTCGCCGTAGAGATTCATGGATCGCCTGTATACAGTTTAGAGGGGCACTATTGGACAGATAGAGCAACAAAAGGCGGTATGAAAATGAGTGATAGAGTAAAAAAATTATATGACACTTATGATCAGGCACAGCATGAAATCGGCAACTAACAAGGCGCTGCACTCGGACAATTTTTCCGCTGCGGTCCAAAATTGCCGGTGAGCTTGGTCGTTATGTTCGAGGGTGCGGCCGTGCGAGATGATTTCACAGAGAAAACTAAGACTGATCTAGCAAAAAGAGTTTCGTTTCTGTGCTCAAATCCTGAGTGCCAAAGAACAACCGTTGGTCCAAATGAGGAGCCTAACAAATACACGTCTATTGGTGTTGCTGCACACATCTGCGCGGCTTCAAAGGGAGGGCCCCGTTTTGACCCAGCACAAGATAAAGAGGCCAGGAGAAGCATTCTAAATGGAATTTGGCTCTGTCAAAACTGTTCAGTTTTGATTGATCGTGACGAAGACAAATTTTCTGCTGAGCTTCTTCTCGAGTGGAAATCAATTTCTGAGAAGAGCGCTTGGCTACGACTCTCTGACCGAATGGGAAATATCCCACCAAGTTTAGGTGGGGATGGTAACTTCGAACCTATCGAAGAAAATGCGTATTACGAAAAGGATTGGGGTGGTAGTGCAATTCGCTATTACCTCAAGGACAACTTTCTTCATGTTGAACACGAAATTGATCCGGGTCTCGTGGCTTACTATGTCTTGGATCAAGAAGGGAACATTGTTGACCACAAAATGCCCTTTCCATTAAAAGAATACGAAGTGGAGATCGATCCTGATCTGATCCTGGAACAAGTTAAAAGCGTTGAACAAGGCATGGATAGAATAGACTACAGGTTAAAATGGGGAAAAGTTGCCATTGTTATAAGAAATAGCAACGGTGAGCTAGAGTACGTTCGCTTTCCATTTGGTGGTGTAACCATGAACCACAGAGAGAAGAAGTATGTTGCTGCACGACCCGAATTCAAAAAATGAGAAAGAACATAACAAAAAGTTGAACTCGGTCGCTTCGCTCCCTGGGACCGCCTTGTTTGCCGCTTCGCGTCAAAACGGCGGCCCATTAACTTGGCGTTATATGCCTGTCGCATAGCCATGGAAGATTAGACTACCGTAATGATTAAAGGTATTGAAAAAATAGCAAATTTTGGCGTTTTTAATAACTATACCAAACCTCCTGGAATTCAGGATTTTGCTGACAAAAACATTATTTATGGATGGAACTATTCGGGGAAAACAATGCTTTCTCGATTGTTTTGGTGTCTCGAACATCAATGCCATCACCCTGATTTCACTGATGCACAATTTCGGATTATCGATTCATCAGGCAACCAAATAACTCAAAGCAGCGTCGGTGCCTATGGCAACAATGTGAGAGTGTTTAATGCAGAATTTACGGAAAGGAATCTAAGCTGGGATGGCGAAACATTCGACCCTATTTTACTGCTTGGCGAGGACTCAATAGAAGCTAAGAAGTTAATGGCTGAAAATGAGAAAATTATCGAAAGATGCCGCGAGGCATACGCCTCAAAAGGCAGAAAAATACAAAGTGTTGAAAACACTATTTCCGAAAAGAAAACGGCAAAAGGAAAACAGATAAAGCAAAACTTATCTCTGATCGAAACGTTTACTGCAGCACATATCAATAGCTTGTTGCCCATAATTGAGATCGACCCAAAGAAATTTTTGCTAGAAGACAGCGAAGTATCACTACTCTTAAAGAAAGCTCTAGCTTCAGAAGATGAGAAACTTGACCAAGTAACCCCAATTAATGTTTTGTTGAAATTAGATGGACTAAACAATCGAGTAGAATCAGAGCTGAATAGGAAACCTGAGCTATCTAATACGATTGAGTACTTGGAGAACGATAGTAATCTCGCTAACTGGATCGAACATGGATTAGAAATACATGATGGGAAAAGTGAATGCGAGTTTTGTGGAAATCAACTAAATAAAGACCGTATCACAAATTTCAAAGCTCACTTTTCAGAAGATCTAGAAAATTTTAAGAATGTAATAAACGAGTTATTGGTCGAAGCAAAGCAATCAAAAATAAGCATTATTATATTTAATAAGAGGCAGTTTCACCCAGAGTTTCAGGATGATCTGAGAAAAATTCAAGCTAATATTGGTAACTCAATCGAGAAATACAACAATCGTGTAGATATTCTTGTCAAAGTACTCGACAAAAAAATTGAAGCGCCATTCACGGGCATCAGTATTAAACCGATTTCAGATGATATCCTGAGTTCGTTACAAAACTCGGTATCGAGTCTCAACGCACTAATCGAAGATAGCAACAAAGTATCAAACAGTTTTGGTAGTGGAAAGGTGGAGGCAATTCGAGACCTAAAGCACCACTATATATCTGAGCTAATTTTTGAAATACCACTAGCAGAAAAAAAGCGATTAAAAAAAATCCTATCTCGGCAAAGAACGTGGTTTGAGTCAAAGGAACAAACCCTTAAGAAAGAGAACCAGGTATTAGAAGCAGAAATCAGTCTGGCTCAAAAAGGTCGAGAAGAAATAAATCGCTATATTTCTGGTTTTTTAGGGAGGGATGAAGTCCAAATAGATGTGGTTAAAGTCGGTGATCTGGAGCAATTCCGCTTGGTTCGAGAAGGGGAAATAGCCAAGAACCTTAGTGAAGGTGAAAAGACTGCAATAGCTTTCTCGTTTTTCCTTACAAAACTATTGGAGCTTGATGAACTTGAAAAAGCGATCATCTATATAGATGACCCAATTTCGAGCTTAGATAGCAATCACATTTTTCAGGTAAATGCGGCGCTAAAAGAAGTTTTTTGTTACCACGACTCTTCAGCGGGTAACGAATGGAAACTTCGTTGCAAGCAGTTGTTTATCTCGACACACAATTTTGAGTTCTTTACATTATTAAGAGAACTTCCCCCTCGCAAAAAAGCTAGGTGCCGGTTTTTCTTTGTGAAGCGAATCAACACAAAAGAATCCACTTTGGTAGATCTGCCGGATTCAATAAAGAAGTATTCGTCTGAATACCACTACCTTTTTAGTGTGATCCATAGGTTCCAAAATAGTGATAACAAACAAGACTTAGAGTTGCTATTGGCCATCCCTAATGCATTGAGAAGATTTCTCGAACTTTATACCTATGCAAAAATTCCGGACGATCTTAATTCTACGGTTGATCAACGCGCAGAAAAAATATTTGGCGCAGAAAAATCAAAGCGTATTTTAAAAGTACTTCACTATTTCAGTCACCTAAATAGTATCGAAAGAATCTCTAAAAATAGTGATCTTATTAGTGACATAGATAATGTAGTAAACGATGTCATAGAACATTTAAAGACAGACAATTTACACTATGAGGCGTTACTCAAAGCATTATGAAAGCGGCATATAACGAATAAGGATAGATCGTGAGAGCGAAGCGAACCACGATCTTATCCAGTTGTTGGACAAGCCCGTTCTTTATATAAGCAAATATCTTTTTTGAAACTCAGGTGGGAAAGGCCGGGGTTTGCTAAGTCACTTTGTTGCAGGCGAGCACGACCCTTGGCCGTTGCAAGGCTGACAGAACATACTGGTTTTGATCATAGAGTGAGGCGGGTCTCCTGTGTTGGGTGAGTGGCGGGTTTGCAGTTTTGTGTGCTCTACCCGGATGACCAGGCAGGCCGGATAAAGCCCAGAATCCGCATCGGCGACCGGCACCTGGGGCAGCTGAACACCGGTCTGGGTCGAGCGGG
>JBDNGT010000283.1:0-4029 GCA_041689145.1 Geopsychrobacter sp.
AATCTATGACTACCTGCGCCTGCTCTTTGCCCGGGCCGGGCAGATTCATTGTCACCGCTGTGGGCAGGAGATCAGTTCGCAGACCGTGGAACAGATGGTCGATCGCGCCATGCTCGCCCCGGAAAAAACGCGCATCATGGTCATGGCGCCGCTGGTCCGTGAACGCAAGGGGGAATATCGCAAAGAGCTCGCTCAGCTTCAGGCCGATGGCTTTGTCCGGGTACGGATTGACGGCGTCATGCATGAACTTGGAGAGGAGATTAAGCTCGATAAAAAACGTGTACACAGCATTGAAGTCATAGTCGACCGCCTGGTGATCAAGCCCGGCATCGAAAGCCGGCTGGCCGATTCGATTGAAACGGCGCTTAAACTGTCAGACGGGCAGGTCCGGATTGAAGAACCGGACGGCAACAGCCAACTCTATTCCGCCAAGCATGCCTGCATCGACTGCGGTCTCTCTTACCCGGAGATCACGCCGCGCATGTTTTCGTTCAACAACCCCCACGGCGCCTGCCCCGATTGCAGCGGCCTCGGCACACGTAACTATTTTGACGTTGAACAGGTCATTCCCGACACCAGTCTCTCGTTACGCGCGGGCGCGATTACCCCCTGGGACAGCCGTAGCGGTTATTATTACCAGGCGCTGCTCGAAGCGCTCGCCGAACACTTCGACTTCAGCATGCTGACCCCTTTCGAGCAGCTTGACGAAAAGGTCCGCGCCATCCTGCTCAGCGGTACAGGGCGGGAGAAGGTGCGCTTCTTCTTCGATCAGGGGGAGCACCGCCATCACTATGAAAAAGTTTTTGAAGGGATCCTGCCGAACCTGGAGCGTCGTTACCGCGAAACCGATTCAGACGCGGTCCGCGAAAACCTGGAAAAATATATGAGCGTCGTCCCCTGTCCGAGCTGCGCCGGCGCACGTCTGCGCCCGGAATCGCTCCACGTGCAGGTCGCAACCAAGAATATTCAGCAGATCTGCGCCATGTCGATTGCCGAGGCAACCGCCTTCTTCCAAAACCTGGAACTGCCCGCCAAACAGGCGACCATTGCGCGGCGCATCTTAAAAGAGGTCCGCGATCGGCTCGGTTTCTTAAGTCACGTCGGCCTCAACTACCTCTCCCTCGATCGGGCATCGGGAACCCTCTCGGGCGGAGAGGGGCAGCGCATCCGCCTAGCAACCCAGATCGGATCCTCGCTGATGGGAGTCCTGTATATTTTGGATGAGCCTTCAATCGGGCTTCATCAGCGCGACAATCTACGACTTCTGGAAACCTTAAAAAAGCTCCGCGATCTCGGCAACACGGTGCTGGTGGTTGAACATGATGAAGAAACCATGCTGGCAGCGGACTACCTGATCGACATGGGACCAGCGGCCGGGGTGCATGGTGGTGAGGTTGTTTTCGCCGGCCCCCCCCATGAAATCCTCGCCTGCCAAGAGTCGTTGACGGGCCAGTACCTGTCAGGCAAGCGGCAGATTGAGATCCCGCAAAGCAGACGCACCAGTGAGCGTAAAATTGTTCTAAAAGGCGCCAGTGCAAATAACCTGCAGTCGGTCGATGTCGAGATTCCGCTGGGGGTTTTGACCTGCGTCACTGGCGTCTCAGGTTCAGGAAAATCATCACTGATCATCGAAACCCTCTATAAGGCCCTGGCCCAGAAACTACACCGCAATCGTGACAAAGCCGGACCGCTCAAGGAGATCCTCGGCCTTGAGCAGCTCGACAAGGTGATCGACATCGATCAATCACCGATTGGCCGCACACCCCGTTCGAATCCAGCGACTTATACCGGGGTCTTTACCGATATCCGCGAACTCTATGCTCAACTCCCTGAGGCAAAAATTCGCGGATACAAACCCGGCCGCTTCTCATTTAACGTCAAGGGTGGCCGCTGTGAAGCCTGCCGCGGTGACGGCATCATCCGGATCGAGATGCACTTTCTGCCCGACGTCTACGTAGAGTGCGAGGTCTGCAGGCGCGCGCGCTATAACCGCGAAACCCTCGAGGTCAAATACAAAGGGAAGAGTATCGCTGATCTGCTCGATATGACCATCAATCAAGCCAGCTTGTTCATGGAGAATCTGCCGCGAATCAGCAACAAACTTGAAACCCTGCGTGATGTCGGACTCGGTTATATCAAACTCGGGCAGAGCGCAACCACCCTCTCCGGGGGTGAGGCGCAACGGGTCAAGCTGTCGCGCGAACTGGGCAAACGCGCGACCGGCCGCACCATTTACATCCTCGACGAACCGACGACCGGCCTGCATTTTGCCGACATCCATAAACTGCTAGAGGTCCTTAATCGACTGATCGAGGGCGGCAATACCATCGTGGTGATCGAACACAATCTCGACGTGATCAAAACCGCCGATCACATCATCGATCTTGGGCCGGAGGGTGGCAGCGGAGGAGGACTTATTGTCGCAGCGGGAACACCGGAACAGGTGGCACAGTGTGAACGGTCTTACACTGGGACCTTCCTAAAAAGATATCTCCCTTCCGCTTGAACCGTTTCAGCTGAGAGTGATAATCGCAATACACAAAAAGCGCGGCGATTTCGCTTCAGCAGCGGTGCAACTGTGCAGTTTTTGTCACTCAGAGTGACAATTCTCTTCCCATTCCAGGACTATGAGATTCTCTACCGTACTTCTGCACGGCTGTTTTTTAAATTTTAAACCTATGTAATCACAGCCTCTTGTAACCTCAGGTTGAAATGAAATGGTTCAGGGAGTAAAACTGGAAATTGTGGGAATAGGCCTTGCATCGTTAAAAACTGTGTACCACCGCATTTCATCCCATAAGGACCTTTATGCTGAAGAAATTGACCTGCCTGATCCTGCTCTTTGCCTTTACCACCGCTTGTGCACCCACCCGAGCGCTGATTCAATCTGAACCAGCCGGGGCGAGGGTGATCATGGATGGCAAAGAACTCGGCATCACTCCGGTCAACTACAGTCACAATCTCACCTCCGGCCAACAGCACAGCATATCCCTGCAGCATCTAGGCTTTGAATCGGTTGCAATGACGATCACCGCCGACAAGACCGACACACCTGCGCTCAAGCGCTGGCTCACTGCTGGGGTTGTCTGGAGCCCACTCTGGATCGGCACGCTCTTTACCAAGAAGCTTAAAGAGAAGTACATGTTCGTCATGAAACGTACCCGGCCGCAGATGACCGCCAGCCTCAGTCCGGCTGACCAGCCATAAAATAATATTCCCCTAAATTGGCCAACCTTAAAACCGACCGTACAGGTCGGTTTTTTTGTTCTTTTTAGCGCTTGTCGTAGATTGCGCTGAGATCTTTTTGAAATTCTACCCGTAGTCGACTATGCTTAAAGCGGTGACTTGATCCAACCTGGATTGGTCAGGTTGACGGGGATTCAGACGGCAATAAAAGGGAGCTAAGTAATGGCAGGGAAAACATGTCCAAGCTGTAAACAAGAGCTTAAAGGCAAATACTGGTGCTCTAATTGTAAAGCCGTCTTTAAGTGCCCACTCCCAGGCTGCGAGGCAGATATCACCAAACCGGACGCAAAAGACTGCCCACGCTGCGGGCTCTTCTTTGAAGATTACCTGAGTCAACGCAAGATGTATCGCCGCTGTCCCAAATGCAAAAAGAAACAGGGGCTCTCAGAACAGCAGTGCCGCTCCTGCAGACATTGGTTTAACTGCCCGACCTGCGGCGACAAAATTCCGGCCAATACCCTGCTGACCTGCCCGCGCTGCGGAACCGGCTTGCGCTGAACAAGAGTGCCCCCAAACAGGGGAAACCCGACCCATCAATAAAAAGTGGGCCTGTTTTGACAGGCCCACTTTTTATTTCTCGGCATTTTCAACAGAATCATCATCGGTCTTCCGCACGGGAAGACTACAAGAATCAGACATTCAGGTTTGGATTCCCATCCGCGGCAGTACCCAGCGATTCAGCACGACCCAGCCGACGATGATCCCGACCAACCAGAGCATATCCATAGAGTAATCTCCTTTGTTTCTTGATTGTATTCCATCTACAGAATACAGGCAATCATG
>JBDNGT010000284.1:0-7551 GCA_041689145.1 Geopsychrobacter sp.
AAAAGCAAAGTCCGCAAGTAGGGACTGGCTGTGTAACAGGAGCTCCACATGGAATCTGTAGCAAAACTGAGAAATGTACGTCTTTCTCCAAGAAAGGCGCGACTTGTTGTCGATTTAGTCCGTGGCAAAGGGATTCAGGAGGCTTTTAATACTCTCCAATTCTCACCGCAAAAGACTGCGCCGATTCTTTCTAAATTATTGAAATCCGCTGTTGCAAATGCCGAACAGAAGGGTGTCTCTGACGTCGATCAGCTTTTCATTAAGGCTGCCAACGTTGATATGGGCCCGGTCCTGAAGCGTTTCATTCCGCGTGCTCAAGGGCGCGCCAGCAAAATTCGCAAGCCGACCAGCCACATTACTGTGGTCCTGGCCGTTAAGTAAGACGCCAAGGAGGTGACCAGTTGGGCCAGAAAGTTCATCCGATAGGATTTCGTCTCGGGATTAACCGGACCTGGGATTCCAGGTGGTATGCCGACACTGATTATGCCGAGAAGTTGCATGCAGATTTAACGCTGCGCAATTTCCTCAAGAAACGCCTTTACCATGCGGGTATCTCCAAGATTGAACTGGAGCGTGCCGCAAACAAGGTTAAGGTGAATATCTTTGCTGCTCGCCCCGGTATCATCATCGGCAAGAAGGGTTCTGAAGTTGAAGAACTCAAGCGTGAGCTTGCCAAGTTGACCGCCGACGAGTGTTTTATCAATATTCAGGAGGTTCGCAAGCCTGAGGTTGATGCTCAACTGGTTGCCGAGAATATCGCCTTGCAAATGGAACGTCGGGTTGCATTCCGCCGTGCTATGAAGCGGAGTGTGAGCATGGCGCTTAAGTTCGGAGCGCAGGGCATTAAAATCGAATGCTCCGGCCGTCTCGGTGGTGCTGAGATGAGTCGTCGCGAGTGGTATCGCGAAGGGCGGGTGCCTCTGCACACCCTGCGTGCCGATATCGACTACGGCTTTGCCGAAGCCAAGACCACTTATGGAATTATCGGTGTCAAGGTCCTCATCTTTAAAGGTGAAGTCTTTGGCAAAGATCAGCCAGCTGGCTGATAGCAGGAGTTTTACATCATGTTAATGCCAAAGAAGGTTAAACGCAGGAAACAGTTTACCGGTCGTATGACTGGTGCGGCCAGTCGCGGTAACGAAGTGAACTTCGGGGACTTCGGACTGCAGGCCCTTGAGTGTGGGTGGCTTACTGCCCGCCAGATTGAGGCTGCTCGACGGGCCATGACGCGCTACGTGAAACGTGGCGGTAAGATTTGGATTCGGACATTTCCGCATAAACCACTAACTAGCAAGCCCGCTGAAACCCGGATGGGTAAAGGTAAGGGCGCGCCGGAGATGTGGGTTGCTGTAGTTAAGCCCGGACATATTATCTACGAAATGCAGGGCGTAGAAGAGGAAGTTGCCCGTGAGGCCTTACGTCTGGCTGCTCACAAGCTGCCGATGAGAACTAAGTTTGTGAAGAGAGAGGCTGGGACTGATGAAGGCTAACGAGATCAAAGACCTCAGTGTTGAGGAATTGCAGTCTAAGGCAGCAGAGCTTGAGCAGGAAATGTTCAATCTGCGCTTCCAACTTCATACCGGACACCTTGAGAACTCGTCCAAGTTGTCCCAGATTCGTAAGGATGTCGCCCGCGTCAAGACTGTCCTGAATCAGAAACTTGATGACTGAGGTGAGGGAAACAATGAACAAGCAGCGTGGTAGCCGGTACACCCGGACAGGTATTGTGGTCAGCGACAAGATGGATAAAACTGTCGTAGTTCGTGTTGATCAAATCGTCAAGCACAAGGTCTACAAAAAATACATCAAGCGCAGTGTCAACTTCAAGGCTCACGATGAGCTGAATAGTTGTTGTGCTGGTGACAAGGTACTGATCGTTGAATGTCGCCCGCTATCGAGAGACAAGCGTTGGCGAGTGCGTGAAGTGCTCGAAAAAGCCGTTACTGCTTAGGAGAACGAATCATGATTCAGATGCAGTCCATGCTCAGCGTGGCCGACAATTCTGGGGCCAAGAAACTTTGTTGTATTAAAGTTCCTGGCGGCTCCAAGCGTAAATATGCAGGCATTGGCGATATTATTATCTGCAGCGTCAAGGAAGCTTTGCCGAATTCCAAGGTTAAGAAAGGTGACGTCGTTCGCGCCGTTATCGTTCGTACGGCCAAAGAAGTTCGTCGCAGCGATGGATCCTATATTCGCTTTGATAACAATTCGGCGGTTGTTGTTGGCGCTGGTAATGATCCGCTCGGCACACGTATTTTTGGACCTGTGGCTCGCGAACTGCGTGCTCGCTCGTTTATGAAGATCGTTTCCTTGGCTCCTGAAGTACTTTAAACAAGAACGTTGGAGATAGAAATAGATGGCAACTTTCAAACTACATGTCAAAAAAAATGACATGGTGAAGGTGATGGCTGGTAAGGAAAAGGGCAAGACCGGTAAGGTCTTGCGCGTTTTTCCAACCAAGGGGCGCGTTGTAGTTGAGAGCCTGAATGTGGTCAAGCGTCACACCCGTCCGACCCAGATAAGCCCTGAGGGTGGTATCGTCGAGAAGGAAGCAGCAATGAGCATATCTAACGTTATGCTGATCTGCTCCTCCTGTAGCGAGGCGTCTCGGACTGGGATTCGTGCCCTCGAAGATCATAGCAGAGTTCGTTATTGCAAAAAATGTAACGAAATCGTAGATAGATAAACGGAGAGTTTGATGGCCAGGTTAAAGCAGGCATATCAGCAGGAACAAGTTCCTGCGCTGATGAAAGAGTTCCAGTACCGGAATGTTATGGAAGTGCCCAGAATTGAGAAAGTTGTTCTCAATATGGGTCTTGGTGAAGCAATTCAGAATCCAAAGCTGCTTGAGTCTGCAGTTGCGGAACTGGGTGCAATTACCGGTCAAAAGGCTGTCATAACCCGCGCTAAGAGGTCTATTGCTGGCTTCAAGCTGCGTGAGGAGATGCCGATCGGTACCTGCGTTACCCTGCGGCACAGCCGTGCTTGGGAGTTTCTTGATCGTCTGATAAATGTCGCTCTACCCCGAGTGCGTGACTTTAAGGGTATTTCAGGTAAAGCTTTTGATGGTCGTGGCAACTACACCATGGGCATCCGTGAGCAGTTGATTTTTCCTGAAGTCGATATTGACACGATCGCCAAGGTCTCCGGGTTGAATATCACCATCGTAACGACAGCCAAGACCGACGAGGAAGGGCGCGCCCTGCTTGCCGGTATGGGCATGCCGTTCCGGAAATAAGTATAGGCTAGCGGAGGATAGTTGTGGCTAAAAAGTCGATGATTGCTAAGGCCAAACGGCCGATGAAATTCAAGGTTCGTGAGTATAACCGTTGTCCACTTTGCGGCCGCCCGCGTGCTTATTACCGTAAGTTCAACATGTGCAGAATTTGTCTGCGGAAACTGGCCAACGAGGGGAAACTTCCTGGTGTGGTCAAGTCCAGCTGGTAACAGCGCGAAGAAGGAGCATCACCCATGTCAATGACCGATCCGATTGCGGATTTGCTGACACGTATTCGAAATGCCGGGATGGCCAAGCACGCTAAGCTTGATCTGCCCTCAAGCAATGTCAAGGTTGCTATCAGTGAAGTTCTTAAAGAACAGGGCTATATTAAGAACTACAAAGCCATTACGGACAATAAGCAAGGTGTTCTGCGTATTTATTTGAAATACGATGATAACCAGACTCATGTTATTCATGAGATTAAGCGAATTTCTACCCCGGGTTGCCGTGTCTATGTCGGTCAGGGGGAGATTCCTAAAGTAAAGAATGGCCATGGTTGTTCGATCCTTTCGACCTCGAAAGGGGTGCTGGATGATGTTGCCGCCCGCCGTGAGCAGGTCGGTGGGGAAGTAATCTGCACCATCTGGTAAGCAGATTCTAGTAGAGAGCGTAAGGAGCTTCACCATGTCAAGAATTGGAAAACTTCCCGTTGCCATCCCCCCAGGGGTTAAGGTTTCGCTTAGCGGCAACGAGATTAGTGTTCAGGGCGCCAAAGGAAGTCTGAAACAAGTTCTTCCAGAGCGTATGATTATCACTATAGATGCTGATCAGATTGTTGTTGAGCGGCCGAGTGATGGTAAGCAGGATAGTTCACTGCACGGCTTGAGCCGGGCCCTGATCAAGAATATGGTTGTTGGTGTCAGCGAAGGGTTTACCCGCGAATTGCAGATCAACGGCGTTGGCTATCGCGCAGAGTTGACTGGTTCGTCACTGACTTTAAGTCTTGGTTATTCGCACCCTGTCGTTTATGAAATCCCTCAGGGGATCGTGATCGAAGTTGAAAAGCAGACGCGTGTGTTTATCAAGGGTATTGATAAGCAATTGGTTGGTTCTACGGCAGCCGAGATTCGTTCCTTCCGTAAGCCTGAGCCTTACAAGGGTAAGGGCGTTAAGTACGCTGAGGAGCGCATCCTGCGCAAGGCCGGCAAGACCGGTAAGTAATAGATAAGGAGTTTTGTCGTGAATGTTGCGCAGCAAAGGCGACTCGCCCGGCTTAAACGTCAGGCGCGTGTGCGGAAAAAAGTAACCGGTACCCTTGAGCGTCCACGTCTTTCGGTTTACCGCAGTGCTGGCCATATCTATGCTCAGATCATCGAAGACATTAACGGTCATACTTTGGCCGCTGCTTCGACTCTAAGTAAAGATGTCGCGAGCTCACTGAAATTTAAAGGGAATGTCGAAGCCGCTAAAGCGGTTGGAACTGCGATTGCCAAGCAGGCACTTGCCAGGAATATCGACACAGTTGTTTTTGACCGTAACGGCTTTTTGTACCAAGGCCGCGTTCAAGCTCTGGCTGACGCTGCCCGCGAAGCCGGCCTGAAGCTCTAAGAGGAGAAGATCGTGCAACGTATCGATCCGAACGAGTCGGAATTGACCGACAAGGTTATTCATATTAACCGAAATTCAAAGGTCGTTAAGGGTGGTCGGCGTTTCAGCTTCTCCGCACTGGTTGTTGTCGGTGACGGTGCTGGACGTGTCGGCTACGGAATGGGGAAAGCTAAAGAAGTTCCCGAGGCTATCCGTAAGGGAGTTGAGCAGGCGCGTAAAAGTCTGATCAAGGTCCCACTTGAAGGAACCTCAATCCCTTATGATGTGCTGGGCAAGTTTGGTGCAGGCAGGGTTCTGCTAAAGCCGGCTTCCGAAGGTACTGGTGTTATTGCTGGTGGCGCGGTTCGCCCCGTTCTTGAGGCTGTTGGGATTCACAACATCCTGACCAAGTGTTTGGGTTCAAATAACCCGCACAACGTGGTCAAGGCGACCTTTGAAGCTTTAAAAATGCTCAGAAGCCCGGCCGAGATTAGAGCTCGCCGCGGGTTGTCCTGAGCCCGCCTTTTAGGTGAATTGCAAGGAGACTGGCCATGTCGGCTGAAGTAAAAGTGACCCTGAAGAAAAGTCCGATTGGACGCGCTGCCTATTTTGGCAAGGTGCTCAAAGGACTTGGCCTTAATAAACTGCAACAGACCGTTTGCCTCAAGGATACTCCTGAAATTCGTGGGATGATTCGCAAGGTAGAGCACATGGTCGTTGTTGAAGACTGATTTTCGTAGAGGACTACACGATGGATCTGAGTAATCTGCAACCGGCTCCCGGTTCAACAAAAAATAGAAAACGCATCGGACGTGGTCCTGGTTCCGGGACGGGTAAAACCTCCGGTAAGGGGCATAAGGGTCAAAAGGCTCGTAGTGGCGGTGGTATTAAGCCTGGCTTCGAAGGTGGTCAGATGCCTCTGCAACGACGCTTGCCAAAGCGTGGCTTTACACCGCTGACTCGTAAAGAGTACGCGTTGGTCAATCTCGGCGATCTTGAGTCGTATGATGCGGGTAGCACCGTTGGTATTGAGGCCCTTTCAAGTGCGGGTCTGGTTGGGCGAGTCAAGGACGGTGTGAAGGTTCTTGCTTCTGGTGATTTTTCCAAGGCCTTGACCATCCAAGCTCATAAATTCAGCAAAGCAGCGGTAGCCAAAATTGAGGCTGCTGGTGGTAACGTTGAGGTGATTTAACGTGTGGACTACGCTGCAGAACATCATCGCCATTCCTGAATTGCGGCGTCGCATCCTCTTTACCTTAGGGATGCTGGCTGTATATCGTGTTGGCTGCCATGTTCCAACACCAGGGATCGATGCTCAGGTGCTGGCAAAGTTTTTTGAAGGGACCGAAGGCACATTGCTTGGAATGGTCAGTGCCTTTACTGGTGGTGCCTTGCAGCGGATGACCGTTTTTGCCCTAGGGATTATGCCTTACATCAGCTCATCGATTATCCTGCAACTTCTCACCGTTGTCTTTGAGCCCATCGAGAAGCTCTCAAAAGAGGGCGAGCAGGGTAAGCGTAAGATCACTCAGTATACTCGGTATGGCACAATCATTTTAGCGGTTATTCAAGGGGCAGGTATTGCTGTTGGTCTTCAAACAATGACCGGACCTGCCGGTGAGCTTGTTGTTCCTAACCCGGGCGTAGGCTTTGTTTTGATGACGATTCTGACCCTGACTGCTGGAACCGCCTTTATCATGTGGCTCGGCGAGCAGGTTACTGAGCGTGGTATCGGCAACGGTATATCTCTGATTATTTTTGCCGGGATCGTCGCTGGAACTCCATCTGCAATTGTCAATTCACTCAGGTTGCTTGATACCGGCGCTATTACGCCGACGATCATGCTCTTCATTCTGCTGCTGATGGTGGTGGTTGTCGCGGCAATTGTTTTTATGGAGAGCGCACAGCGTCGGGTGCCGATTCATTACGCTAAGCGCGTTGTTGGTATGCGTAACATGGGTGGTCAGGCTAGCCATCTCCCGCTAAAAATCAACATGAGTGGGGTTATCCCGCCGATCTTTGCCAGTTCAATTATTATGTTCCCAGCGACGGTCGCAAACTTGATAGATGTGCCATGGGTTCAGTCAGTCGCTGCGGTGATGTCTCCGGGTCACTGGATCTACAACCTTTTTTATGTTGCATTTATTGTTTTCTTTTGCTACTTCTACACGGCTGTGACGTTCAACCCTGTGAGCGTGGCCGAAAATGTTAAAAATCAGGGTGGTTTTATTCCCGGTGTACGTCCAGGGAAAGAGACTGCAGATTTTCTCGATACGGTACTAGGCCGTCTGACTTTTGTCGGTGCGATATACATATCGGCAGTCTGCGTATTACCGACCTTTATGATTAGTAAGTTTAATGTGCCATTCTTTTTCGGTGGGACATCACTGCTGATTGTCGTCGGTGTTGGGATGGATACGGCTTCTCAAATTGAGGCTCATCTGATCTCGCGATCCTATGAAGGTTTTATGAAGGGTGTGTCGCTTAAAGGGCGTCACGGCTGATAAAGGTCTTTGAAGATGAAATTGATTCTACTCGGTCCCCCGGGAGCTGGAAAAGGGACTCAGGCTGCACGGCTTGTTGAGTCCTTTGCTATCCCTCAAATTTCGACCGGTGATATGCTTCGTTCTGCGGTACGTGAACGGACGCCGATGGGTCTTAAAGCAAAAGAGGCGTTGGATACAGGCGCGTTGGTTACCGATGAAGTTGTTATCGGGATTGTGCGTGAGCGACTTCAGCAAGAA
>JBDNGT010000285.1:0-2876 GCA_041689145.1 Geopsychrobacter sp.
CAGAAAAGCCCACCCGGATCACCAGGTGGGCTTTATGTGTTCTATTCTGTCGTGCATTCTGAGACTTTCTGCCTATAAATACTTTTCACATCTCCTGCCAAGCAATTGCAATTTGATACTGTATAATTCAATTGTTGACTCCGTACATAGGTACGGAAGTTATATTTAACAGTAAGTGGATAGGAGGATAAATGTCTGCTCTAACCATTGGGTTTGTTGCGAAAAATGCTGACGTAGGAGTTGAGACAATTCGATTTTATGAAAGGCAGGGGCTTATAGAGCAGCCGCTCAGGCCTATCTCCGGTTTTCGCCACTACCCGGAAGAGACCGTCAAGCGTGTACGCTTTATCCGGCACGCTAAAGAACTTGGGTTTTCGCTTCAGGAAATTGGGGAATTGCTCGACTTGTCTCTCGACCCAGATCAGAACTGTAATGAGGTTAGGTCTCGGACCAAGAGCAAGATTGCTGATATCAACTCCAGAATGGAAGCTCTTGAGAAAATGAAAGAGACTCTCAATATGTTAGTTGCCGCATGTGACTCTAGAAATCAAGCGACCCATTCATGCCCTATTCTTGAAGCCTTCTCCGAGAGTTGACCGGAACAAATGGCACAGGCAGTCAACGAAACCAGAAGTTTTGGGATTGCCCTACCATCTGCTGACAACAATCAGTGACGAGGAGGAAGCTGATTATGGATAAAAAAATCTGTTATTGCTACGACCATACGGAAGCCGAAATCCAGCGAGACGTCCGAAAGCACGGCGGAGAATCCTCAATTCTGGAAAAGATTCTTTCTGCCAAAAAAAATGGAGAATGTCAGTGTACGACCAAACATCCCGAAGGGAGATGATGTTTGTCTGACGTCCGCCGTGTTGTGGACGCAACGAAGGAAGAAATGGAGAAGTCGTGAGTGTGCAAACTGAATCGACTCTGACCTGTCCAAAGTGTGGGTTAGAGGAAGCGTTGACCATGCCCACAGATGCCTGTCAGTTTTTCCATCAGTGCAAAAGTTGCAAAGAGTTGCTCAAACCCACACCAGGCGATTGCTGTGTTTTCTGCACTTACGGTGATGTTCCATGCCCGCCGATCCAGGAAAGTCGCTACCCATAATCATTATGGAGGTTAATATGAGACGGATATTAATATTACTGACCGGATTCATTCTCCTGGCTACCCCCGCCTTAGCTGGTACAGGTGATGGGAAAACTTTTTTAATCCACGCCAAAACTTCCATGAGTCTTGATGATGCACAGATCTGCGCCGTTCCGAACGTCGCATGGGCAGCCATGAAAGAAGGCTACAGGGTTGTCATCCTGTTCGATGCCAGCGGAGTTACTGCATTAAAAAAAGGTGGCCTCTTTGGCGGGAACAAATCCCCGCTGGATAAAGCAGCCCTGCCGGAGCGTGAGAGAAAATCATTAGTCAAGCAACTCGGTGTGCCAATTGAGCAGGTCCCACACAATTATGGAGAGTACGTTCGCCTTTTAGGGGCAAAGGGAGTTGAACTCTATGCCAACCGAACCATGATGCTTCTCTATAAAATCGGGGAGAACGAAATCGAACAGGCAGCAACTCCCATCGGATTGAAAAAAATAGTTGAACTACTGGAGCATCGTGATGTGTATGTAGCCTATTAAAATTTTATCGTGGGGTTTCGTGGAACTACATGGATGAAAGTCGGTCAACAATAGGCATGTCCCAAAAGCTGCTCTAGCTCTAATGGAGAGTCAAAGTCGGTATATCTGCCAGAGTCCTACCGGTGGGTGTCAGGGGTAGTTGGCACTTCTGTCCGATAAGTTATGTCACCAAAATTGTGACCCACGAATGTAGGGTGGATAACAAAATTACTAAATACCCTGCAAAGTAAGAAAAAGGCCCGACCTGGTTTTCAGGTGGGCCTTTACAAATCATATATTGCTGGGACGATTTAGTTCACGGCATCCTTAAGTTTCTGGCCAGCTTTAAACTTTGATGCTTTTGATGCAGGGATAGCAAGAGCCTCACCTGTTTGGGGGTTTTTGCCAGTCCGAGCGGCACGCGATGACACACTGAAAGTACCGAACCCGATTAAGGCTACTTTGTCCCCTGCTTTAAGGGCGTCAGTAATGGACTCGAGTGTAGCGGCCAAAGCCTTAGATGCATCTGTTTTACTCAAACCTGTATTTTCTGCGATTCCGTCGATCAATTCTGATTTTGTCATTGTTTTTCCTTTGGGTAGTTTTCATATCATTTAAATGTTGTTTACGAATATGAACTCAGGTTAATTGGTTAATAATGCGATTGTCAACAAGGACATTTCTACATTTTGAATTAGACCACCTGGATGTCGTCTCCTGTTAAGCAAATCTCTGAACAAAGGCTCCTTCACCGAGTCTGGGTATCCTAAAACCCTTAGAATTCTGTAGAGATTGCTATGGGACACAGTTTATCCCCTTCCGCTTCGCCGGGTTTTTATTTGTTAAAAGACCTACCCCCCACCCCCATTTATAGGACGACCCCTTTTTGAGGTTATGTCCTATGACAAAATTGTTCCTTGTTCTTAGCCTTACGTTGCTCCCCGCGTACACCCACGCCTTCTGCTTTCAGGATGCCGGACAGCGGTACGGTGTATCCCCAGCCCTGCTTAGAGCCATAGCCAAAGCAGAAAGCAACCTCAGCCCGGCCGCAACGAACCATAATCGCAACGACACAGTCGATGTCGGACTGATGCAGATCAATTCAAGCTGGGCGAATCAGCTTGGGCCGACCTGGGACTACCTGTTCGATCCCTGCACAAATGTTATGGCAGGAGCATGGATTCTGAGCCAGTGTATCCGGGACTACGGCTCTACCTGGCAAGCGGTCGGCTGCTACCACAGCCGGACACCAGCCAGAAG
>JBDNGT010000286.1:0-7723 GCA_041689145.1 Geopsychrobacter sp.
CAGTTTTTCCAGGGCGATACGGCTGTTCTGCTCATCCTGATTGTCGACGACCTGTGTCTTGTAGTTGGGGTTGCTGAGTACATGCTGAGCGATGTTGATGAACTTGACCCGCTGCTCCTCAGGGGTGGCTTCCCATCCCGCAAACCAACGCTCGTTGAATGCACGGATGATCTCATCGAGCGGATCCTCCGGACCCTCGCCATGCGCCCCTCGCACATTTGGATTCTGCGGGTCGACTTCTGAACCACTATCATCCAGACCTATACTCTCCTTCAGCTTGACCCTTTCCAGGCCATAGGTAGAGAGATCAACGCTGTTGAGCAGCTCGTCTAAGAGATCCTTGTCCTTATCCTTGATCTTCAGTTTCGGGATGAGGAACTTGAGGAACCAGTGCAGCTTCTCCCACTCGATATTGTCGAACGGCATGATGCAGGCAATCTGGGCATAGATTTTCACGAACTGCTTCGCTTTGATCTTAAAGTCGACCTTCTCGTCGTCTTCCAGCTCCAGTTCACATTCGAAACGGGCAGCGCATGTGTCAATAATCGGGCTGAGCTGCTCCGCCTCGGCATTACCGAAATAGAGTTCACAGAAATTTTCGACCTCTGACCACTCATAAACGCCGACCTCATCAAGCTTCTCCTTGGTATCATGTAGGACATTGACATCAGTCGCCTTGGAGAGAGAGGTTGAGGTATAGAACGGATCGAAAGCCGTCTTGATATCGTCGGTGGAATTGAAGAAATCGAGAACGAAGGTATCCTCTTTACGCTTGTTGAGTGAATGAGAACACCGGTTCAAGCGCGAGAGTGCCTGGACCGCAGAGACCCCCTGCAGCTTCTTATCGACATACATGGTCGAAAGCTTGGGCTGATCAAAGCCGGTCAGATACTTATTAGCTACTACCAGCAGACGGTACTCATCCGAATCGAATTTCTCTTCGATATCCTTTGTCGGAAAGCCGTTGATTGAATCCTCGGTGTGCTCGATACCATCAAGCATCTTCTTGCCGGAAAAGGCGATCATAGCCTTAAAAGGTTGCCCCTTGAGTGCATCGCGCATCGCTGAATGGTAGCGAATAGCAGATTCGATGTTGCGCGTCACCACCATCCCCTTGGCCTGTCCCTTGAGCTTCTTCGGACCGACGACCTGCTCCAGAAAGTGGCTGACCATGATATCTGCTTTGACCGCGATGGTTTCCTTATCCCCTTCCACGTAGGAGCGTAATCGCTTCTGTGCCTTGGCACTATCGAACAGGGGGTTATCCTGGATCGACTTTTCGATCTGGTAGTAGCTTTTATAAGTGGTGTAATTGGTCAGAATATCGAGGATGAAACCCTCTTCAATGGCCTGCTTCATCGAGTAGAGATGGAAAGGCTCGAATTTGCCCTCCGTCGTCTTTTCGCCGAAGCGTTCGAGGGTGGCGTTCTTGGGTGTGGCTGTAAAGGCGAAGTACGAGGCGTTGCCGCGCATTTTGCGCTTCTTCATGATCTCCAGAATCGCGTCCTGCACTTCATCCTCATCGGAACCCAGAGTCCGGTTGAGATTGTCGGCTGCTGACCCACTCTGGGAACTGTGTGCCTCGTCGATGATGACCGCGAACCGCTTATCGGAGAGGTCTTCAATCCCATCGACGATAAACGGAAACTTCTGGATGGTGGTGATGATAATCTTCTTGCCGCCCTCCAGGGCCTGCTTCAACTCCTGAGAACTCATCGCCGGAGCCACGATGTTCTTGACCTCGGAGAACTGCTTGATGCTGTTCCGCAGCTGTTTGTCCAGAACCCGCCGATCAGTAACGACAATCACCGAATCGAAAACCGGATGATCCGCTTCTTTGTCGTAGACCTCGATCAGCTGGTAGGCTGTCCAGGTGATGGAATTGGACTTGCCCGAGCCTGCCGAATGTTGAATCAGATAGGTCTGCCCTACGCCACGATCTCGCACATCCGAGAGCAGGCTACGCACGACCTCCAGCTGATGATAACGAGGGAAGAAGAGGGTTTTCTTCTTGAGTGAAACGCTCTCCTTCTCACCAACCAGCTTGGCAAAATGTTCGATGATATTGGTCAGACTCTGCCGGGTGAGAACCTCCTGCCAGAGATAGTTAGATTTGTGACCCGTCTCGTTCGGAGGGTTCCCCTTACCATGGTTGCACCCCTTGTTGAACGGCAAGAAGTTGGTCTTCTTCCCCTCCAGCCGGGTTGCCATATAGACCTCATCGGTGTCGACGGCGAAGTGAACCAGGCAACGGCCAAACCGAAGCAACGGCTCATTGGGGTCTCTATCCTCGCGGTACTGTTTCATGGCGTGATAAGTGGTTTGCCCTGTCCAGGCGTTTTTCAATTCAACAGTGACAATGGCAATGCCGTTGATGAAAAGAACCATGTCTAGAGACTTGAGCGGTTCAGCCTGGGAATAGTGCACCTGACGCGTAACAGAGAAGATGTTCTGCTCAAACCGCTTGGCTACTTCGGGGTTAATCGTATTGTAAGGTTGACTGTAGAGGAGAGTGAAATGGGCGTCGTCGATTCGTAGACCGCCTTTGAGAACCTTAAGGACGCCTTCTTTTTGGATTTTTCGGCTCAGGCGTTCCAGGACCAACCGCTTCCAATTGGGACGGTCTTTTACTTTGGCAAGCTCTTCAGCCTGTGTCGCTTCTAGGAAGTTCCAGAAGTGAAGGCGGTCGACAGCAAACTCGCGATCAAAATCACCCGACTCGCCAAGCCAATACTGGTGTCCACTACGATATTCGGCGTTGGCTTCAGCGACACCCAAACCATCAAGCTTTAATTGCTCGCGGCAAGTCCCAGTTAAGACTTTCTCTATACAGGCTTCGAGTGCTTGTTCGTTGGTTTGAGTGACCATAGACCGATATCCTTATATTCTGATTTTCCCTGTAACAGCTTCAGAGATGAGTATCTTCTTCATTTCTTCTAGGCGGTGGATCTGCTCATTCACAACTGAACTGGCTTGATCAAAATCTTTATCTATATTTTTTATGTGAGAAATAATTTCAATCTGTTCCTCGGGTTGAGGCAAAAATATTGGGAAATTTCCAAGCTTATCCGTTGGTAACGTCTTTGTCCCATGTCCCGATTCTTCAAGTAAGGTCGACAGTTCTTCATGGAGGCCATCCAAAAGGAAAAGTAGGTATTCAGGCAAACAACCTGTGGATGGGATCATCGCTTTCATATCTTGGTTAATTGTTAGCGGGACTGTTGAGATTGCAACAGGTATTTTCCTTGCCAAAATCATCCCTCTGACAACAATCAACACGCACCCAAGATTCAACAACTTAAGGTTTGTTCGATTAATAGCTTTTTCTGTAATACTGTCGATGGCACCTGCTAAATATCGTCTCTTCATGTCCTTAGGTGATACCCAAGGAATATCCCCTCCCCAGTAGGAAAGGTTATCTTTACTCGGTGTCCCTCCACTGATAAATTTCACCAAGTGTTTTACTTTTTTAATCCCCCAGTGCTCCGGCACTTTCCCAAACCTTTTGATACCGCTATCACGTAATGGGACTTCGGGATTCAGCCCCTTGGTCACGACCTGATTAATCAGAATGGCTTTCTGCTCTTTAAGAAGTTCGATCAAGCGCTGCTTCTTTTCGATGGCATCGCCAATTTCAGAGGTCTTTTGGTCGAGAAAGTTAGCTATGCGCTCTTGAGCAGGCACATCGGGAAGCGGAATAAGAATCGACTTCATATCCCAATATCTTGTCGTCCAAAGATCGGCTACGATTCCATGTCCATTTCGGTAGAACTCTTCGATGAACCCATTGCTCTTCAACAGATGTTCGCAATACCTCGGATCAATACCCTTGGGTTTAAGCACAATATTTATGAGCGAAACTGAGCCATCCTGCTTTGCAACTCCGCTAGAGCCTTTTCTGTCCGACCTGCTGTTGATGACAAAATCGCCCTCTCGAACCCCTTTACGGTTATCACCATCATCAGATTTTGCAGCTGATTCGAGTTGAGGAACAATACCGTTCTTTGTTACAGACAATGGAGGGAAGTCCTTGTCCGAAACCTTTTCTTTTCTTTCCTCAAAAACGGTTGCCAGTCGCAGCAGTTTCCATTTAGATGGGACTTCTCCAAGCCAGTCAAAGCCACTATCTTTGTATGTTTCGTACCGAGGGAAAGTCAGCGTTTGGGCCATCAGCTGATCTCCTCTAAACTCACAAGCTTCTTCAGCAGTCCTTCAGTTTCAGTCTCTAGTAGCAAAATATCCTGCGTCACCTCTTCCAGCGACCGTAGCGGCTTGTGCTGATAAAAGTACTTATTGAAGCTGAGCTCGTAACCGATCTTGGTCTGATCTAGATTGATCCAGGATTCATCGACATGGGGCCGCACCTCGCGAAGGAAATAACCATGGATATCTTCCTTCAGCGGCACATTTTCGGTATCACGCAGGTCCGAATCTGACTCGTATTCAATATATTCATTCTTGGTCTGCGACGGCCAGTAACCAAAATCGTGCAACTTCTCCTGAGTGCAGTTGAGCTCATCCAGGAAGTCATCCAGCTTTCTACCACTGATTTTATGCACCTTCTTGATGACCCGTTCAGCTTGCTCATCGCGCCAGCTCACAGCGTTGAGAATCTGGTTTTTCTCACTAGCAGAGAGCTTAATCTTTTTAGCTTTGAGGTAGGCATCAACCATCTCTTTAAAGAGGTTGAAATCCTTAAATAGAGTCTGACCAATGCTTTGCATCAACTGCTGCGTCGTATCCAGCAAAGATCGCTGACTTGCCCAGGTTTGCGGGTTGTGCAGTGCTTTGCTGTTCTTGGCTGTCAGGTTGATCTCTTCCTTTTCAAGATGCGCCTCTATCACCTTGCGATGATCTGCCAAGTCAGAATAGATGGAATCCCCCCAATTTTTATAAACCCATTCCATTGCCTCACTTAAAGCCGGGACGAAACGGAGACTGCCAATCCTTTCGGGGGTGAACTGGGCAGCCCGGCGACTAGGCCGCTCAACCGTAACCTTGTAATAACCAAAGTCGCTGTTATCGAAGACCTTGGAGATACCGTCGTTCGGCATGTCGAGATAGAGCTGGGTGATTTCGCGGATATGCTCGGGAGCAAACTCACAGTTCTTCGCTCCCAGGTTCTTGCGCAATTTATGAAACATCTGACTGGCGTCAATTAGCTGCACCTTGCCGCGCCGCAGTTCGACCTTCTTATTGGATAATACCCAGATATAGGTGGTAATACCGGTATTGTAGAAGAGGTTGTTCGGCAGCTGGACTATCGCTTCGAGGTAGTCATTTTCAATGATGTGACGACGGATATTGCTTTCGCCACCCCCTGCATCCCCGGTAAAGAGCGATGATCCGTTATGGACTGAAGCTATTCGTGATCCGCTGGGACCCTTATCCAGATCCTTCATCTTGTTGACCATCTCCATCAGGAACAGGAGCTGACCATCTGAGGAGCGAGGCGTGGCCGCAGCGATATCCTGATTACCGCGAAAATCCTTGAGGGGCACTTCGAAACGACGATCAAGCACCTGCTTACCGTCAAGGATATGCCTTTGATCACCTACCCAAGATTTACCATAAGGCGGGTTGGAAAGCATGAAGTCGAACCGCAGCCCCGCAAACTCATCAGTCTCTAAGGTCGATCCACACTTGATATTCTCCGGGTTGTTCCCTTTGATCATCATGTCCGACTTGCAGATGGCATAGGTCTCGTCGTTGATCTCCTTGCCGTAGAGATAGACATCAGCATTGGCCTTGATCTGCCCATCAGGGTGAATGATGAAATCCTGCGATTAGGTCAGCATCCCCCCTGAGCCACAGGCGGGATCATAAACAGTGATAACCGGCGGCAGCTGATCCTTCACCGGCTCAAAGAGGATATGCGTCATCAGGTCGATTACCTCACGGGGGGTGAAGTGTTCTCCGGCCTCTTCATTGTTCTCTTCGTTGAACTTGCGGATCAGCTCTTCAAAAACATAGCCCATACCGAGGTTGGTCAGCGGTGGCAGCTTACGCCCGTCCGGGTCCTTCGCCTCATTGGGAGTAAGATTGATGTTGGGCGAAGTGAACTTCTCCAGCACCTCCAGCAGCACATCTTTATCAGCCATGTGGCTGACCTGAGAGCGTAGATTAAACTTGGTGACGATCTCCTTGACGTTGTCGCTGAAACCATCGAGATAAGCCTTGAAGTTGGCCTCCAGAATCTGACGATTATTGGCAGCCGTCTCGACCAGTTTTTTCAGGGTCCAGGGGGAGGTATTGTAAAAAACGTACCCCGAAGCGTCTTTGAGCCCTTCAGGATCAAGATCAGTCAGCCCGGCATCGTTGCGTTGGAACTTGACCTCTTCCATGACAGCTTTTTTGCTCGGCTCAAGCAGACAGTCGAGCCGCCGCAGCACGAACATAGGCAGAATGACATCACGGTACTTACCTCGCACATAAACATCGCGCAGGCAATCGTCGGCAATCGACCAGATAAAAGAGACAATTTTATTATGGGCGGAATGGTCCATCGAACCCCTCGCTTATCGTTGAATAAGATATAATTAAAGAATTGAAAACATTGGCAGTATGTCAGTTTGACAGGGGTTTGACAATAAACGTGACGGACTCGCGATACGGGCGCAGAGACGAATCATGGAGAGCGTGGCTAAGGAGGGCAATCAGGTCCGCAGGTGTTTCGTGCTGACTACTCTCACCGGACCCTCCAGGGAACCTTTTCGCTGAAAACAAAAAAAGGACTTAGCCCATTGTAAGCTAAGTCCTTGAATTTTTTGGTGCGCCACGAGGGATTCGAACCCCCGGCCTTCTGATCCGTAGTCAGACGCTCTATCCAGCTGAGCTAGTGGCGCACTTTGAGAGAACAGTCTTATCGCCTAACTGCCGTCGTTTGTCAACCTTTTTCCCCAAGACGGTTTGGCGCTCCAAGCACTCCCTACTCTAAAAGAGAATAAGGATAAACCTTTAACAAATATGGCGGAGAGGGGGGGATTCGAACCCCCGGTAGCTTGCGCTACACTCGCTTAGCAGGCGGGCACCATCGGCCTCTCGGTCACCTCTCCGCAACTTGTCTATTCGGTTTTTAGGGCAACAAGTCGCAAGCGGTTGCTGCACGTTGAACCCGACTTAAGGATTCTTTTTATATTGGCGGAGGAGGTAGGATTTGAACCCACGGAACTCTCGTTCAACAGTTTTCAAGACTGCCGCCTTAAGCCACTCGGCCACTCCTCCGTGACGTTGTGAAACATTCCGAAAAACGCGCTGAATCTAACGGACCTCGGCTTAAAAAGCAAGCAGAAAGGCGCGGCTCCGTGAAAACTAATGACTAATCGTTTCCAGCCCGCCCATATAGGGCCGCAGAACCTCGGGAACAACCACCGAGCCATCGGCCTGCTGGTAATTTTCGAGGATCGCGACCAGCGTGCGACCGACCGCCAGGCCAGAGCCGTTCAGGGTGTGAACCAGCTCGGGTTTCTTTGCCCCTTCGCGCCGGAAGCGGATTGCGGCACGCCGGGCCTGGAAATCGCGAAAATTGGAACAGGATGAGATTTCTCGATAACAGTTCTGACCCGGCAACCAGACTTCGATATCAAAGGTCCGAGCGGCCGAAAAACCGATATCCCCGGTACAGAGATCAACGACGCGATAGGGGAGATTCAGAAGCTGCAGCACTTTTTCGGCGTCAGCCAGCAGGCTCTGCAGTTCGACATCAGACTCTTCCGGACGGGCA
>JBDNGT010000287.1:0-5246 GCA_041689145.1 Geopsychrobacter sp.
ATTTCAATTTATGTGTGTTGGCTTCTCACTGTGGGAAAGTGGTTGAGGTTGTATGAGATGACTTATGGGTAATGGGCAGGGTTAGGAGGCTGTCGGGCTATCCATGACCTGGCTGCAAATCCGTCTGGTTGGCCCATATTTCAGCTCCTTTTTGCCCCATAGCTACGGCTATGAGCCCGCAAACGAGCTAAAATCTGTTCTCAACCATCCAAATTTTCGCTTCAGTTCGAATAGTCCGACAGTCTCCATTGCAGCTTTTCGCATCAGGCCTGGGGATTGCTGTGCCAAAACGGTTAGTTAGCTTCGAGCTGCTAGCTCTGTAGTTGAAAGGAACAGTCCGGCGATGGCCGTTAGAACAATCCTCCATTACCCCGAGCCGCTGCTGAAGAAGATCTCGGCCCCGGTCGTTGTCTTTGATGACGCGCTGAAGCAGCTGGCGCAAGACATGGCTGAAACCATGTACGATGTCCCTGGCGTCGGCTTGGCCGCGCCCCAGGTCGGGGTGTTGACGCGCTTGATCGTCATCGACTGCTCCGGCAAGGATAACCCGCCCGATCTGATCGTTGCGGTAAATCCGAAAATCGTTGCCCAAGAGGGTGAATCCTGTGAAGAGGAGGGCTGTCTCTCGATACCTGAATACTATGCGCCGGTCAAGCGCTTCGAGCGGGTGACGATGAATTATCAGGATGTCGAGGGGCTACCGCAGCAGCGACAGGCCGATGGCCTGTTGGCCGTAGCGATGCAGCATGAGATCGATCATCTGCAGGGGATCCTGTTTGTCGATCATCTGTCCCCCTTGAAAAGATCGATCTTCCGCAAGAAATATCTGAAGCTGATTCAGCAGAGAGACGAGGAATGAGGCCGCAGACAATCCGGACTGTTTTCATGGGAACCCCTGATTTTGCCCTGGATACCCTGCGGGGTCTTATTGAGGCCGAAGTGCAGATGGTCGGGGTTTACACCCAGCCGAATCGGCCCAAGGGGCGGGGCAAAAAGCTGACACCACCGCCGGTTAAAGAGCTCGCTCTGCAGCATCAGATTCCGGTGTTCCAACCGCAAAAACTGCGCGACCCGGCAGCCGTCGCAGAATTGAAGGCCCTCAACCCCGATCTGATTGTGGTGGTCGCCTATGGCCAGATTCTGCCGCAGGTGGTCCTCGATATTCCGCAGTACGGTTGCATCAACGTGCATGCCTCTCTGTTGCCGAAGTATCGCGGCGCGGCCCCGATCAACAAGGTGATTGTCGATGGCGGAACCGAAAGCGGCGTGACGACCATGCTGATGGATATCGGCCTCGACACCGGGGATATGCTGGTCAAGCGCACCCTGAGCATCGGACCGGATGAAACCGCAGGTCAATTGCATGATCGGATGGCCCCCTTGGGCAGGGAGGCGCTGGAGGAAACCCTGCGACAACTCTGTGCCGGGACCCTTAAGGCGCAGAAACAGGATGAAGCCGAAACCTGTTATGCGACGATGATGAAAAAGGAGGATGGCCTGATTGATTGGACCCTCCCCGCCACACATATTCACAACCTGGTGCGTGGGCTCGATCCCTGGCCGGCCGCCTATACCAGCCTTTTGAGGGAAACGCTTAAAATCTCTCAGACCACAGTTGAGGCGGGGGCAGGTCGCGCAGGGTCGATCCTCAGTGCGGATGAGACCGGGGTTTGCGTCGCCTGCGGCGAAGGGGTTTTGCGCATTGGCGCGCTGCAACTACCGGGTAAACGCAAGATGCTGGCCGCCGATTTTTTACGCGGGCATCGCCTGCCTGCCGGTAGCCAATTGGGGAAGTAGACGATAACCATGACCGAAACTGAACATATTGAGCATCCGCGCAAGCGGCTGTTTATTCTTCTGCTGGCTGTCGGCGGCTCGCTGGTGCTGGGGCTGGCCTTTCTGCTCTGGTGGGTGCCGAGCGTCGGGCTGGTCAATATTCACCCGGCTCTGCCGATCGTCTTCGGTGCGGTGCTGTCGATCCTGGCCCTGTCTATCGTCGGCGGCCTCGGGCTGCTGGTCCTGACCCTCTTGACCGGCCGCGATCTGTTTATGCTCCAGCCGCTGCGCGGGCTGGTGGTGCGCTATCTCTTTCCGGCGATCATCTCTCTCGGTAAACTGTTCGGCGTCGACCGCGATATGCTGCAGCAGTCGTTTATCGCCCTCAACAACCAGCTGGTGTATACGCGTAAGCTGCGGGTGCCGGCCGAGCGGACCCTGATCCTGCTGCCGCACTGTATCCAGACCTTCGACTGTGCGATCAAGATCACCGGTAATGTTGAAAAGTGTGTGCGCTGTGGTAAATGTGATATCAGCGGCCTGCTCGGACTGGCGCAAAAATACGGCATCGAAATGGCGGTCGCAACCGGCGGCACTCTGGCGCGAAAACTAATTGTCGAGAAGCGCCCCAAGTTGATCGTGGCGGTGGCCTGCGAGCGGGACCTGACCTCGGGGATCCGCGATGCCTATCCGCTGCCGGTGGTCGGCATCCTCAACAAGCGACCTAACGGCCCCTGCTTCAATACGCATATCCTGCTCCCCGAGGTTGAGCAGGCGCTGCAGGAATATGTGATTCCTGCAGCAAACTGAAAAATTGTGAAAACCGTCCACCTGCCGATGGCGGAACGGATTCGCCGACTCGAAGGGATGGCTGTTTAATTGACTACCGAATATTTTCCGCTGGACGCCCGCCGCGCCGCCTTTGAGGTGCTGCAAAAGGTCGAGCGGGGCGCCTACTCCGATCTGGTGCTGGATACCCTCCTCAAACGTAATCGCGGCACCGATCCGCGCGACCGGGCGCTGTTGACCGAACTGGTCTACGGTATTCTGCGCCTGCGCGGCAAACTCGATTTTGCCCTGGCCCAGGTCAGCCGTCAGCCCTTTGCCAAACTCGAACCTGCGGCGCGGCATCTGCTGCGGATCGGCGCCTATCAGCTGCTCGAACTGGAACGGATTCCAACCCACGCGGCGGTCAATGAGACCGTTGAATTGACGCGCAAACTCGGGTTCGAACAGCTCGCCGGGCTGGTCAACGGCACCCTGCGCGCGCTCGACCGGCAGCGCGACGAGCTGAGATGGCCCCGGCCTGAGAAGGTGCGCGATTATCTGGAACATGTCTGCAGCATGCCAAAATGGCTGGCGCGCGAGATCATGAGCCAGTTGCCTAATGCCGAGGCGCTTGCCCTGGGCGAAGCGCTCAGCCAATCCGCGCCGCTGAGCCTGCGAGTCAACAGCTTAAGGACCGATGCACTAAGCTTTAAGGACGCCCTCGATGCGGCCGGTTTTGGCTATCGGCCGTGCCGCTATGTCCCTGAGGGGCTGATCATTGAACAGCGCGGCATCGGCCCCTTGCCGGGGGATGCTGAGGGTTGGTATCAGGTGCAGGATGAGGCGAGCATGCTCATCGCCCATCTGCTCGATGCACAGCCGGGCGAGAAGATCCTTGATGCCTGTGCGGCGCCGGGCGGCAAGACCACCCATATCGCGGCGCTCACCCAGAACAGGGTGCAGATCCTGGCGCTGGAAAAGCACGCGCAGCGGGTGTCCCTGCTCGAGAATGGCGCGACGCGCAACGGCTGCTGCTGTATCGAGGCGCGCCAGTATGATCTGGAAGATTTCCCCGATTTTGTCGAAATCGAAAGTTTCGACCGGGTGCTGGTCGATGCCCCGTGTAGCGGGCTGGGCGTGCTGCGGCGCAATCCGGAGAGCCGCTGGACCCGGCAGGCAGCCGATCTCAAAGAGTTGGCGGCGCTGCAGCTGAAAATTCTGTTCAATGTTGCGCCGCTGGTCCGCCCCGGAGGCCTGTTGCTCTATTCGCTCTGTACCTTCAGCCGCGCCGAAACGACCGGGGTCGTAGCGAGCTTTCTCGAGAACCACCGCGGGTTCGTGTTGGAGTCGTTTGCCGAGCAACTGCCGGAAGCCTGGCAACCGCTGCTTGACGCCCAGGGAGCGTTGCGCACCTATCCCCATCTGCATGACGGCATGGACGCCTTTTTTGCCGTGAAGTTGCGGCGGCTCAATTGAATCAACCTCAGGAGGATCATCCGATGGTCAAGATCGCCCCTTCGATACTCTCTGCCGACTTTGCCCGCCTGGGTGACGAGGTCCGTGCGATCGCCGCCGCCGGTGCCGATTATGTGCATGTCGATGTGATGGATGGACATTTCGTGCCGAATATCACCATCGGGCCGTTGGTGGTCAATGGCCTACGTCCGGTGACCGATATCCCCTTTGACGTTCATCTGATGATCGAAAATCCTGATCTCTATATCCCCGAATTTGCCCGGGTCGGGTCCGATATCATTACTGTGCATCAGGAAGCCGTTCATCACCTGCACCGGACCGTGCAGCTGATCAAGAGCCTCGGCAAAAAAGCCGGGGTTTCGATCAATCCGGCCACCCCGGTCAGCACCCTCGAAGTGATCCTTGAGGATCTTGATCTGGTGCTGATCATGTCGGTCAACCCCGGCTTCGGCGGCCAGTCGTTTATCGAAAGCTGCCTGCCGAAGATTGCAGAGCTGCGCCAGATGATCGACAAGCGCGGCCTGCAGATTGAGCTTGAAGTCGATGGTGGCGTTAAGCTCGCTAACATCGGACGGATCGCTGCAGCCGGTGCCGACGTCTTTGTCGCCGGAAGCGCCGTTTTCGGCGCCCAAAATTACGCTACGACCATCGCGGGCTTAAAGGAGAACGCCGCCCAAGGATGACGGGCGGGATCCTCAGGCAACTGCTGCAGCTGGTTGCACCCAAGCGCGAAAAGCCCATCACACCCGCCAATATGCAGGTTATCAATGAATATCTGCGGGACGGTATGGCATCCGGCGAGTTGACCCATTTGGGTTTCCAGCTCACTATCCCGAGTGACATCGTGGTCAACGAAAGAGACCCCTTTGATGCTCAGGAGTTCTTTGGCGGGGTGGCAGTAGGGACAGTAGTCTTTGGTGTAAATTTCAATGTGTTGCATGAGAGTGACTCCTCGCCTGACGAGATCGATGGTTCATGTTATCATGGACCGCAATTGCGGTGCAGGGGAGTAAGTTTATCCGCTGCGCCGTTGTCTGCAACCTCGATTCAGCTAGGATTGAAATGTAAAAATTCGGTTTTTTAAGCTAAGGGCCCGAAATTAAGGCCTTAGCGCGGAGGAAGTGAATGAAAAAGTTTATTTTCTTGTTGGTTTTTTTACCGCTGTTGGTCATGACCGGTTGTAGCCAGAAGATCGATTTTGGCCCCGGCTACGACAGGATGAGTAA
>JBDNGT010000288.1:0-12104 GCA_041689145.1 Geopsychrobacter sp.
CAGCGGCTTCTCAGTTGCCCTGGGGCTGATGCTGGCTACCTGGTTTCAACTCGGATTTGTGCGCATCCTGCTGGCCGGCATTCCGGCGCTGGTGAGCGCAATTATTTTGCCACAGCATCCAGAACTCGCCTTCACCTTCGGGGTAATCGGCCTGTCCATGCTGAGCAACTTGAAAAGCACCCGTGACGGTGAAATGGGCGACTGGTTCGGTGAAAGCTGGGATTTTGCCAAGAAGATCCTACCGCTACTGCTGATCGGCGTGCTGATCGCCGGTGTACTACTCGGCCGCCCGGGACATGAGGGGTTGATCCCCTCGCAATGGGTCGCTTCACTGGTCGGTGGTAATTCACTTTTCGCTAATATGTTCGCCTCGGTCTTCGGCGCCTTCATGTACTTCGCCACCCTGACCGAAGTACCGATTCTGCAGGGACTGATGGGCGCCGGCATGGGTAAAGGGCCGGCGCTTGCGCTGCTCCTGGCTGGCCCGGCACTGTCGCTGCCGAACATGCTGGTCATCCGCAGCGTGATGGGCACCAAGAAGACTGTTGTTTTCGTGCTCTTGGTCATGACCATGGCCACCTTGAGTGGAATGATCTACGGAGCGTTTTTTTAAACTGGAAAGGAGATCCAAATTGAAAAAAATCCAGATCCTCGGCACCGGATGTGCCAAATGTCAGAAGCTTGCCGAAAACGCCAAACAGGCGGCCGACAATCTCGGTATTGACTACGAAATTGAGAAAGTCACCGACCTCAACCAGATCATGAGCTTCGGCGTCATGACCACGCCCGGCCTGGCGGTTGACGGCAAGGTTCTGGTCGTCGGCAAGGTGCTAAGTCCTGTGGATCTTGAAAAACTGCTGGGATGATGCCATGAAAATTTTCACGCTAACCGGTTTTGCCCTGGCGATTCTCCTGGTAAGCAGCACCCTATTTGCCGCCGACTTGCCGAAGCTGATCGACGTCGGTGCCGATAAGTGCATCCCCTGTATCAAGATGGCGCCGATTCTCGATGCCTTGAAAGAGGATTTCGCCGGTCAATTGGAAGTCACATTTATCGATGCATGGAAGAACCGCGACGAGGCGGCGAGCTACGGCGTGCGGATGATTCCGACGCAGATTTTCTATGCCGTCGATGGCAAGGAACTCTATCGCCATACCGGCTTCTACGCCCGCGAGGACATTCTCGATAAGTGGCGTGAGCTGGGTTACACCTTCAAGGAAATAGACTGATGATTGATCAGCTGCTGACCAGCCTGAGCCAGGCCGTTTACGCCGCCCCGCTCATCGCGCTGGCTGCGGCAGCGGGCTGGGGTGTTTTAAGCATCCTGCTCTCCCCCTGCCACCTGGCGAGCATTCCGCTGATTGTCGGGTTTATCAACGGCCAGGGCCGCATGAGCACACGCCGGGCCTTTGTTATCTCGAACCTGTTCGCCATCGGCATCCTGCTCTCTATCGCCTTGATCGGTCTGTTGACCGCGCTGGCCGGGCGGATGCTGGGCGATCTCGGACCATGGGGAAATTGGCTGGTCGCCGGAATCTTTTTTCTCTTCGGTCTGCATCTCTGGGGACTCATCCCCATGCCCTGGTCGGGACCGGGGCAGATCGACATGCAGCGTAAGGGGCTTTTCGCCGCCCTCATCCTGGGGTTGGTTTTTGGTATAGCGCTCGGCCCCTGCACCTTCGCTTTTATGGGACCGGTCCTGGGCGTCGCTTTTACCGAAGCGAACCACGGTCCGCTCTTCGCCGCATCCCTCCTGCTGGCCTACGGCATCGGACACTGTGCGGTGATTGTCTTTGCCGGCACCTTTACCGAAAAAATCCAGAGTTACCTGAACTGGAGTGAAGGTTCCAAGGGGGCGATCTGGCTCAAACGACTATGTGGCCTGCTGGTTATGGCCGGGGGCTTCTGGCTGCTCTACACCGCAGCCTGACAACTTTTACTGGAGGCTAAACCATGCACTCACCTGTCAACAAGATCGGCTACAAACTCGCCATCAGCCTGATGGTTCCCCTCCTAGTTCTGATTCTTCTCCCCACACAAAGCCGAGCGGAATCGCATGTGCTGGTGCGCTACTTTCATGGAGATGTCCGCTGCACAACTTGTCTGCAATTTGAAGACTGGTCGAAAACAGCCGCAGAAACTTTCTCTAAAGAATTGGCTGACGGGCGTCTGCAATGGCAGCCGATAAACTTTGACCGACCTGAAAAAAAGCATTACATCAAGGATTACGGCCTGGCCGACAAATCATTAGTGCTGGTCAAGGAAGAAGATGGCAAGACCGTACGCTGGAAGAATGTTGAAGAGTTCTGGGATTTCGGCGAAGACCAGAAGGCCGAATTCGTCAGCCTGGTTCAAGACCTGATTACAGATTTTTTGAAAAACTAGCAACATGACAAGCAACTGCGCGGACTCTGAGAAACTGGCGAAGAGTCAAGAGGGACTTGATGCTCAACCCCGCGACAAAAGACCGTACGAGGAGACCCACCGTGAGAAAACATCTATCCTTTTTACTCATGCTGCTGCTCTGGGGCCTGCCGGCAGCGGCGGCAGAGCTGAGCATGACCGCCCTGCTGGAAGCGGTCGCCAGACAGCCGGATCTTGAGGCCAGCGAACTGGGAGTGCGCTCAGCAGAGATGCGCCTGACACAGGCACAGTCCGAGCTGTATCCCACACTGTCGGCCTTTGGCAGCTACACCAGCTACAATTCGCCGACCAACCTGCGACCGATGCCCCCGACCGAGGTCGATCTGAGCACTGGCGCCTCGGTCCCCTTCGCCAAGCAGATCACCCGCTACGGCCTGAAAGCGGAAATGCCGCTCTTTGTCAAAAGCCTCTACTCGCTGGCCGACAAGGTCAAAGAACTGCAAAAGGCCAGCAAAGCCGGGCATAAGCTCAGACTGGTCACCCGCCAGGCAGCGGTGGTCTCGCTCGATGCATCTTTGGCCTTTACCTCGCACCTGGACACCGCCATCGCCGCACGCATTGAATCCTTAAGTAAAACCCATGACGACCTGCAACTGGCAGTCAATAACGGCCGGTCGCCTGAATCCGAACTGCTCAAGGTTGAAACCACGCGCAACGACCTGCAGAAGCAACGCAACGACCTGCAGCGACAAGCCATCACTCTGACCAGCCAGTTAAAACAGTTAACCGGGATCCAGCTTGAGCACTTTGTCCCACTTTCTTTGGGGAGACCGGTCTCTGAAGGAGAATACCTTCGCCAGACGCAGCAACAGGCCAAGGTTTCTGCCAGTGAAAAAGAGCTTCAACAAGCCTGGGATCAGCACTATCCGAGCCTCAAGCTTGAGGGAGTTCTTTCCGAGAATGCGGGCGAAGCTTACAACACCGGTGACTCCATCGATCGTAGCTACAACTATGTTGGCATCACGCTTTCGATCCCGCTATTCGATCGCAAGCTGAGCAGTGCGATAGAGCAGGCTAAAATCGAGGTGCAACGACAGAAAAAACAGCTCGCGCAATTACGGATCGATCTCGCGGCAGAGGCTGACAACCTGCAACAGCAGCTGCCGGTGGTTGAGCAATCAGAAAAACTCTCCCAAGCCAGCCTCGAAAACACCCGTCGCCTGCTCGCCATTGCCAAGGTGGCTTACAGAACCGGCCGCATGACCACTGAAGAATATTTACGCTTTGAAACCCAGGTTCTTGATGCCGATGCCGCCCTGCATAGGACCTTCCTAGATCGCTGGCAGATCATCAGCCAACAGGCCGTGCTCTACGGCGTCGAGCTGACAGGAGTTGTAAAATGAAAAAGAAACTGATTCTTATTCTGGTTATCCTGCTGATTGCGGCCGGTGCACTCTTCCTGCTGAAAACCCGCAAGGCCGACCTGGCCAAGGCGCCGGTTGCCGCCGTGTTGCCAGTGGTGGTGGATGCCATCACCCTGCAGCCACAAGCCGTCGCCCTGACCCTGCCGGCCATGGGGGTGGTCTCTTCGGATAACTCCACCACCCTGTCAACCAAGGTCAGTGGCCGAATCAACAAGATTTTAAAAGGGGAAGGCGAGACCGTCAAAGCGGGTGAATTGATCGGCCTGGTCGACAACTCCGAACTCAACGCGAAACGAAAGTCGCTTCAGTCAAAAATTGCCGGACTCGAACCACAGATTAAGGTTCAACGCAAAAGTCACCAGCGCACTCTGGAACTGTTTCAGGTCGGCGGAGCATCGCTCGAACAGAAGCAGCAGGAAGAGGCGGCCATTGAACGACTGAGCATGGAGCGCCAGGGGCTTCTGAATAACATTCAGGAAATCGACAATCTGGCAAAATACGCACGTATCCTGTCGCCGGTTTCGGGCACCTTAAGCGAACGACTGGTTCAGGTTGGTGACCTGGCCCTGCCCGGCAAACCGCTGTTTAAAATTGCCGCCAACGAGGGGCTCTACCTCGACGTCAAGCTGCCCTCCGACCTGCAAACTTCAGCCATTCAATATAAAAGTCAACAAATCCCCCTAACCGCCAAGAACCAGGCTGGCCCCAGCGGTCTGCGCGAATACCGCGCCCAACTGCCCCTCGGCAGCTCTCTGGTTGAGGGTGAATTCCTCAATATCTCCCTGGTTATCTACATAGGCCACGGCCTGCTGCTGCCCAATGACGTGCTGCTCACCACCCAGGGCACAACCAGCGTCCTGATTTACACAGATGGAAAGGTCAACAAAACCTCGGTGAGCGTGACCCGCCGCGGCAGCGAAGGGGTCATGGTCGAAGAGGATCTGACCGGCAAGACCCTGCTTTTAGCCAAACCTGATATCCTGCTGCGCGCCACCTCAGGGGCGCCGGTAAAAATCCTCCGCCATGGGCAAGACCATGTTTGAGTTTTTCCATAAACGCCCCTATCTGCTCTTCAGTGTGATAGCCGCGCTCTTTGTTCTCGGGGTTTATGGCCTGATCGAGATGCCGAAGAACCTCTTCCCGGACAGCGACCGACCGACCGTCATCATCATGAGCCAGGTCCCCGGTGCCACCCCCAGTGTGGTCGCTGCAACGGTCTCGAAACCGCTAGAACAGGAAGTTTCAACCCTGTCGCTGATCCGCAAGGTCAGCTCGACCAATATCGCGGGGATGTCGATCGTCACCGCCGAGTTCGAATACAAAAAGGGGCTCGATGCGGCGGCGGTCGATGTCAACAACGCGATCAACAAGGTGCGCGGCAAACTGCCGGAAGGGGTCTCCCCCTCGATCTACACCGCCGGTTCCTTTGTTTTGCCGGTCGATGTTTTCGCCCTTTCGCCCGCCAATCCAAGCATGGATATCGACAGTATCCGCAAACTGGTGGACAGCGATATCAAACCGGCCCTGCTGCGCAATCCGCAGGTCGGCAATGTCGAGGTCTTCGGCGGCTTCGAAAGCGCGATCAATATCAATATCGATCCCTTTGCGGCCAAGGCCCACGGCATCGCCCTGGATAAAATCGCCGGAACCATCCGCGCCATCGACCGCGACCTGCCCCTCGGCTTCGCCAAGGGGGACGATTCCTTCATCACACTGACCTATTACGGTGAGCGTGACCGGGTCGAAGATCTACAACGCCTGCCGGTGGCTCCCAACGTCACCCTAGGCGATATCGCCACCATCAACTGGGAGCATCAACGGCGCTTCTCCGGTTACATCGGTAACGGTCAGCAGGCGATCGCCCTAGCGATACAACGGGCCCCAGGCGGCTCAGTGCTTTCTACCAGCAATGCCGGTCGCGCCGAGGTCGAAAAACTCAAGGCCCGCTACCCCAACATCCAGTTTCAACTTGCCGACACCCAGCGCACCCTGATCCAGACCGCCAACTCCAACATGCTCGAAGCGCTGCGCGACGCGATCATCTTCACCCTGCTGGTGATCCTGTTTTTTCTCGGCAACCTGCGGGCGGTTACTGCGGCCCTGGCCTCAATCCCGATGGTCTTCTTCGGCACCATTGCGATTATCTGGATGTTCGGCGGCGAACTGAATTTAATCATCTACACCGCGATCATCCTCGCTTTGGGGATGCTGGTTGATGACGCCGTGGTGGTGCTGGAGAATATTGAACGCCACCTGACCGACCTCAAGGAAGACCTGCAGACCGCCATCGTCAACGGCACCAAAGAGGTCATCGCACCGGTCTTTGCCGGAACCGTGGCGACCATCGCCATCATGTTCCCCTTTCTGTTTGCCGGCGACTTCCCGCAGCAGATCTTCCGACCGCTGATTTCGACCCTGATCATCGCACTCTTGGTCTCCTATTTTCTATCGATCACCTTTATCCCGGCGATCTCCTTCTTTCTCTATCGCAAAGGGACCCAAAAGCTGCGTATCGAACTCTGGATGGAAAGCCTTTATCAAAATACCTTCGGCCGGCTGGTACAACCTTATCTGGCGATCCTGAAATTCTCGGCCGGGGGACGTTCAGGCCTGCGCCGCACCCTGATGACGCTGGGGGTCGTGGCCCTGCTGGCCTTAAGCGTGCGCAGCATCATGCCGGTGATCGGTCGCGACCTGATGCCGCCGATGGATACTGGCATCATCAAGGCGCATGTCAAGTTCAGCGCCAATGAAACCGTCGAGACGGCAGAAAAACGGATCGCGCCTTTTCTCAGTTGGCTGCACGAGCAACCCGAGGTCGAAATGAGCTCGGTCAGTTTCGGCAGCGAGCCGGGCGTGCTCTCTCTTGGATCGGGATCGTTACCGACGGAGACGATCATGACCATCAACTGCGTCGATCGTTTTCAGCGCGAGGCCACGATCTGGCAGCTGGAAGAGCGCTTCCGTCAGAAACTGGCCGGGCTGCAGAATGTCAAAACGGTCGATGTGTATGATTTCGGCGCCACGCCGCTCTCCAGTATCAAGGCGCCGGTCAACGTGCAGCTGCTGGCCGAAGACTACAACCTGTTGCCCGACGCTAGCCACCAGGTGGCGGCGGCCATGAAAACCGTCAAGGGGCTGACTTCGATCAGTACCAGCTGGGACAAAGACTTCAGCGAAGCGGAGCTTGATATCGACATCAACCGTGCTCTGGCCTACGGAATTACCCCGGTGCAGATCGCCGCACAGCTACCGTTGACCGGCATTCCGGTCACATTGAGTGGCAATCTGGTCACAATGCAGACCCAGTTTGTCCGGCTTTACCTCAGCCAGCCTTTTGACAAGAAGCTGCAGAACTTACGCTTGATCCCGATCCAGACGGTCAAGGGACCGGTGCCGCTCGAAGCTCTGGCCAAAATCCGTTATCGGCTGACCGCCAACAAGATCGAACGTAACCGGCTGCTCTACGCGGTCGATGTCAGTGGCTATCGCGCCATGCGTGCCATCTCAACCCTGACCGAAGACACGGATCGTGCACTCAGCACCTTGAATTTGCCGGGGGTAGAGATCCATCAGGAAGGGGACATGAAGCAGATGGGCGATACCTTCAAGCGCATGATCAAATCGATCGGGATCGGCGTGGTGTTATTGTTGATGGCGCTGATTGCCATTTACCAGTCGGTGCGCATGTCAATCGTCATGATTCTGGTCTTGCCGCTGGCGATGATCGGCGCCTCCTGGGGGATGCTGATCTTCAACAAGCCGAGCTGCATGCCGAGCCTGGTCGGCATCATGCTGCTGTTCGGTATCATCATCAAAAATTCGGTGCTGCTGATCGATTTCTACCAGCACTACCGCAAGGCGGGGAACGCACCCTTTGATGCCGCCCTGGAGAGTGTACGGGTGCGTTTCAGACCAGTGTTGATGACCGCCTTCGGCACCATCGCCGGCATGATCCCGATCGCCTTCGAATGGGCGGTCGGACTGGAGCGGCTCTCGCCGCTGGCCGACGTGGCGATCGGTGGGCTACTGATCGGCACCATCCTGACTCTGATCTTTATCCCGATTTTTGCCTACAGTGTGGAGAAGAAGGAAAAGACAGTTTAACCATCAAGGGTTCAAGGCACGCTACCTGACGGATGAACCGGATTCGCAATAAAACCTGAGGGGTGGTCTACAAGGCTGAGGAAGTTGCCGACGGAAATTGGTTGAAAGCGGGGCCGTTTTTCACACTCAACCCAGCACCATCTTGGACGCCTGCGACAGCCAACCCGGCTGCACCGCAATGGCCTGCTGGCCACAGAAGGCGCTGCACAGACCACAGTCTGTGCAGTTCTGGGCGTGGACCGTGGGAGGGTTTCCCTTGCGCGGCGCCAGCAAGGCTCCGGAAGGGCAAAGATCGACGCAGCCGCTACACCCCACACAATGTTCACTCGATATCTCAACTTGAGGAAAGAGTCGCGCCGCGAGTTCACTGCGTTCCTGAGCAGGCAGACGCTTCAGCAGTTGCATCAGCAACAGCCGTTGCGGTGGAATCGATTTATCCGCCAAAATGCGTTCGGGCAACTCCTGGAGTTGCTCTGCCAGGGAGTTGACCGCAATCTCATTCTGCCGCCGCAGCAGGCTGAAAAACTCCCGCCGACTGACACCTCTCTCTTTAAACTCCAGCTTCGCTTTATCCTCAATCAGAACGACATGCGCCGAGAGTTCCGAGACCTGAGCCGCTGCCGCCTGCAGACTTGGAAGCATCACCGCGTTCGGACAGTCACGGCACGCCAACAGATTCAATTGGAAGGTTTTTCCCATTGCCAGGGCGAAGACCAGTAAGAGTTCAGGACGGCTCAACAGTCCAAGACAGGGAAGTCGCGCATGGCCAATACTGGCGGGCTGACCGCTGCAGGCAAGCACCGGTTTTTTCTCGAGCGCCAGAAGTTTAAGCCGGCGCACCAGGGGGAGTTCCGTCGTCAGTAATGCCCCGGTCGGACAGGCCGCGACACAGAGCATACAGCGCTGGCAATCAGCCTGCTCCCAGTACAACCCTAAGTCGGTCCAGCGAATCGCACCGGTCGGACAGACCCTGAAACAGCGCTCGCAACCGGTCGGCTGATGCCGCTGCTGCACACAGCGCGAGGGCTCAAGTCGCAGACCCGGAAGGCACTGCAGGGCTTTGATCGTTGGATTTTCCAATGCCATACCCGCTACTTATTCTCCTGAAGGTTTTGTGCCTCACGCCTCACGCCTCACGCCTCACCAATAATGAGCCTTCTACCGCCGGCTGTCATCCGCTTTAGGCGAAATATTTCTTCTGCAGCCAGAAGGAAATATTCACCAATCCGATCAGCGCCGGCACCTCGACCAGCGGACCGATGACCGCGGTGAAGGCGACCGCCGAATCGAGACCGAAGACTGCGACAGCGACCGCGATCGCCAGTTCAAAGTTATTCCCCGCAGCGGTGAAGGCGACCGTCGCCGTCTTCGAATAGTCGGCGCCGACCTTGATCCCCATCCAGAAACTGACCAGGAACATGATCACGAAATAGATCAAAAGCGGGATAGCGATGCGCACTACATCAAACGGAATCGTGACGATCAGCTCCCCTTTGAGGCTGAACATGACGAAAATGGTAAAGAGCAGCGCGATCAGAGTGATGGGGCTGATGCGTGGGATGAACTTCTGCTCGTACCAGTCGCGCCCCTTAGCCTTAACCAGGGTGAAGCGGGTCAGCATCCCGGCGACAAAGGGGATCCCGAGGTAGATCGCCACGCTCTGCGCAATCTGGCCGATAGAGACCTGCACCACCGCACCTTCCAGCCCAAACAAGGGGGGCAAAACAGTCACGAAAAACCAGGCATAAACCGAATAAAAGAGCACTTGAAAGACCGAATTGAAGGCGACCAGACCCGCACAGTACTCGGTATTGCCCTTGGCCAGCTCGTTCCAAACGATGACCATCGCGATGCAGCGCGCCAGGCCGATCATGATCAGGCCGACCATGTATTCCGGGTAATCACGCAGAAAGAGGATGGCGAGGAGAAACATCAGCACCGGGCCGATGAACCAGTTCTGCACAAGGGAGATGCCGAGGATTTTCTTGTTAGCAAAGACCTCGCCCAGCTCTTCGTAGCGCACCTTGGCCAGGGGCGGATACATCATCAGGATCAGACCGATGGCGATCGGGATATTGGTGGTGCCGACCGAGAAGACATTGACCAGATCCTTGATCACGGGAAAGAGCCAGCCGCTTCCGACGCCGACAGCCATAGCGAGAAAGATCCACAGGGTCAGGTAGCGGTCGAGAAATGAAAGTTTTTTGGTCAGACTGTGCTTCATTGCGAGAGTCCTGTCTCAGTTAGTTCATTGCTGAAGAATTCGCCCAACTGTTGCCGGATCTCATCACGTACCCGGCGGTATGTAGTCAATATCTCTTCATCCGTTCCCGTCACCCTGGGCGGATCATCGAACCCGATATGACGCCGCTCGACTCCACCGATAAAAAGCGGGCATTTCTCATCTGCGTCGCCACAGAGGCTGATGACGTAATCAAAATGCTGTCCGTCATAGTGGCTGAGATGATCCGAGCTGTTCGCGCTGATATCGATACCCAGTTCGGCCATGACCTGCATGGCCTTCGGATTGAGTCCGTGCGGCGCGGTGCCGGCGGAAAAGGCCAGAATCTGTCCGACAAAATCATGATTGATCAGGCCATCGGCCATCTGGCTGCGGCAGGAGTTGCCGGTACACAGAAAAAGGACCCGTTTAACGGTCATCAGTGATTCCTTGTTATTCGCAACCAGCGGATTCTTTCTGCCGCAGGTAGTCTCGGAGGGCAGCCCGATCGGTGCGGGCTTCAGGCAGCGCACTGAACTGCGTCTGCAACAACGAAAGCAGCTCAGCGGAAGCCGCCTCACCGGTGGTCAAGCGGTAGTACATCCACACCCCCTGACGGCGATCCTCGACCAGTCCGGCATGGCGCAGGGTCGCCAGATGGCGCGAGACCGTCGATTGCGGCAGTGCGAGCGCCGCCATCAGGTCACAGACGCAGAGTTCGCCGCCAGTCAGGAGGGCGAGGATGCGCAGCCGCGTTTCGTCGGCCAGGCTTTTAAAAAGTCGTGCGGTCTGTTTCATGACCATCATATATCCGCATAGGCGGATGCTATGTCAAGCAGAAAGCCAACTCTTAAAAAAAAGGAGCCTTATCGATTCGTCATTAGGTAGCCATTGCCTATCTGTACACGATAATCTAATCTTCAAACTTATGAACACTTCTACCCTCTCAACCTCCAGGGCCAGGCTCTCAACCCGGCTGGTGATGTTCAGTGTACTCGCCACAGGTATCGGCCAGTCGATGACCTTCGCCCTCTTGGCACCCTTAGGCCGTGAAGTCGGACTGGGTGAAGTGCAGGTCGGTCTGATTGTCACCAGCTCCGCGCTGGCCTTCACCCTGACCAGCCCGCTCTGGGGCCGCACCAGCGACCGCTGGGGGCGCAAGCCAGTGCTGCTGTTGGGCCTTCTCGGTTATACCTTCGGGTGTAGTCTGTTCGCCTCGGTTTTTTTCTTCGGGCTTAAAGGACTGCTGACCGGGATCACCCTCTACCTCTTGGTAATCGGCTCACGGGTCTTGATGGCCTCGTTGATGTCGGCCGCACCGAGCGCCGCCGCGGCCTATATCGCCGACACCACCAGCACCGAGCAACGAGTCGCCGGGATGGGACAGCTGGGAGCGGCCCGCACCCTGGGCACGATCCTCGGCCCGGCCCTCAGCGGGTTGCTCGCCGCCCTCGGCCTGCTCACCCCGCTGTATATCGCGGCAGGAATCACCTTGTTCAGCACCCTGCTGATCGCCATCGTCTTGCGAGAACCGGTACGAACAACGCCCCGCTCAGCGAGCTTGCCTAAACTGAAATTGTTTGACCGGCGCTACTTCCCCTACATTCTGGTCGGATTTTTGACCTTTTTTGCTTTCTCAATGATGAGTCAGACCATCGGCTTTTACTTTCAGGATCGGTTCCTCCTTGATGGCAAGGGGACCGCCCAGGCACTCGGCATGGGGATGATGTTCTCGGCGACCATGTCGTTATTTTCCCAGGCGGTTCTGGTCGGACGTTTAAAACTGAGCCCGATTCGGTTGATGAATCTGGGGCTTCCGGTACTGATGCTCGGCTACGGAGCACTACTGTTTGCCAGCAGCATTGCAGTGCTGGTTTTCATTATGGGGATTCTGGGGCTGGGGCTGGGGATGGTTTCACCCGGATTCACCGCCGGGGCTTCGCTATCTGTCGGCCCCGACGAACAAGGTGCGGTCGGCGGACTGATC
>JBDNGT010000289.1:0-7552 GCA_041689145.1 Geopsychrobacter sp.
TAATCTTTAGCTGATTCGAAGGAGAGACCGATGCTGCAGAAACGCCTGCAACGACTTGAAAAACTGGCCGCGACCAAACCGACGCTGAACGCGGTCTGCCGCTTTTATAGCGAGCTCTATCAACTCTTCGCCGCTGCCGAGCCATTTTTAAGCGTCGCGGTTGACCTCAAGGCGGCTAAGCCGCGGCAAGAGCGGGGATTCCCGCTGTTGAGCGGCGAGATGCTGCAGATCGACATCAACCCGGCGCAAACATTTTTCAGCGAACTGCTCAAGGTTCTGCGCACCCATGGTCAGCAGGGGCAGGACGAATTGGCTACGCTTCAATCCGCGCTGCAGGCCGACCGGCTTGATCTTCCACTTCTGCTACGCGCCACCTTCGAACGCAATCGCGAACCCTTAAGTGCCGCAGCCGAGGCGGTTCAGGTTCAACCGGCCCTGCTCGAATACTGTCTAACCACCACCCTTGGTGCGGCACTGGAACACTGCCGCGAAGAGGGGCTGGCGAGTGAAATTAAAAGCTGGGACCACGGCTACTGCCCGATCTGCGGTGGTCTGCCGGCGATCGCCGAACTAAGTGGCGAAGAGGGAAAGAAGCGCCTGCAATGCGGCCTCTGCGGCAATCACTGGGCCTTCCATCGCCTGACCTGCATTCATTGTGGCAACACCGACCACGAAACCCTTGCCTATTTCACCGCCGAAGGGGAAACCGGCTGTCGCGTCGATATCTGTCGCAAGTGCAGCGGCTACCTTAAAGTCGTCGACAGTCGCGAACGCGGCGAGGATCTGCCGTTGGAAATCGAAGATGTCGCGACCCTGCACCTCGACCTGCTCGCCGCCAAAGAGGGCTTCAGTCGCGGTAAAAAAGAGACGTTGGTGAATTGAAGAAGGAAGGAGAATCCGGGATGAGCGAACAACAGCCACTGATCATCCACCGCTATCAAGGCGGAAAACTGCAGCCGGCCCTGCGCCCGCTGGTCGCCGAGTATCCGTTGCAGCTCACCATCAACGACCGGCCGCTGGCGACCCTGATCGCTTCGCCGCACCAGCTCAATTTTCTGGTCCTCGGCTTTCTGAAGTTGCAGGGGATCATTGACAGTCTGGATGACATTCGCTGCCTCGGAGTCTGCAGCGAACAGGGTGCCGCGCGCGCTGAAATCTGCGGTGAGGCTCCTGAGGGTTTACGCCCGACCCTGACCTCCGGCTGCGGGACCGGCATCAGTTTTAATCTTGACCTGCCCGATGAGCCCCCGGCGCTGCGTTCCGAACATTACCCGGCCCCGGCGGTCTTCGAACTCATGCAGCAATTGTCGGTGCAGGCCGAGCTCTACGGTCGGCATGGTGGTCTGCATTCGGCAGCGGTCGGTAACACCGCCGGACGACTGTTGCTGCACGCCGAAGATCTGGGTCGCCACAACACCCTCGACCGGATCGCCGGCGAGGCGCTTTTTAAAGGGCTTGACCTGCGCGGCTCTATGCTGGTCAGTTCAGGCCGCATCTCAACCGAGATGGTCGCCAAGTCGGCGCGTCTCGGTATCGGCCTGATCGCCTCACGCACCTCACCGACCGAGGCGGCGGTCCATCTCGCCCGCCTGGCTGGTATCACCCTGATCGGCTATCTGCGCGGCGACCGCTTCGAGGTCTATACACATCCAACTCAGTTGGCCCTACCGAATGCCGCCGGCCTGATCCCGGCAACCACCGGGGTCATCTTGGCCGGGGGTGAAAGCCGGCGGATGGGGAGTGACAAGTCGCTGCTGCCGCTTGATGGCGAACGCTTTATCGAGCGCAGCTTTCAGCTGATGGCGAGCCTGTTCGAAGAGGTCTTGATCGTCACCAATTCGCCGGACCTCTACACCGACATCCCCTGTCGCAAGGTCCCCGACATCTATCGCAGCAAGGGCGCGCTGGCCGGGATTCACGCTGGCTTGCACCACGCCGGCCAACCACAAGTCTTTGTCGTCGCCTGCGATCTGCCTTTTCTGTCAGCAGAATTAATCCGGCACCTCTGCCGGGAAAATCATGCCGCTGAAGTCCATATTCCACGAAACGACAGCGGCCTCGAACCCCTCCACGCCTGCTATACGAAAAGTTGTCTGCCTGCCATAGAGGCCGTATTGCAGAACGACGGCCGACGCATCGTCGATTTTTTCCCCGCGGTTGCGGTCACCGAACTGACCCCCGACATCTGGCAGCGCTTCGACCCGGAGGGCCTGTCGTTCCGCAATATCAATACGCCGCAGGACTATTTTACCCTACGCGAAACCATGCCGGGACGGCCGCAGAGACAACAGTCTTCAGCCCCTGCGAACTGAACCATAACTTCGCATGTTTTTTTGATGGATTTAAAAGATTATACACACCAAGGAGCAGTCCATGTATTCGGAGACGGTCATTGATCATTTTCTGCATCCGCGCAACGCCGGCGAACTTTCCAACGCCGATGCCGTCGGTGAGATCGGTAACCCGGCCTGTGGCGATATGCTGCGACTCTTCCTGATAATTGACCGGGATGTCATTACCCAGGTCAGGTTTAAAACCTTCGGCTGCGCTGCGGCCATTGCCACCTCTTCGGTGCTGACGGAAATGGCCACCGGAAAAACCCTAGCGGCGGCTATGCTGATCAGCAAGGAGGATGTCACCGCTGCTCTGGGCGGGCTGCCGCCGAACAAGATGGACTGTTCGAATCTGGCGGCCGATGCTCTGCACCAGGCGGTCCATAATTACCTTGCCCACCGCGCCGATCCGCCCACCGTCTAACCACATCCCACAGACCTCGTCAACTGCTGCCTACCCACAGATTCTGCGGAAGAGGTGATAGTAAATTATTCGCAAAGAATTTTAGCTGTGGTCTTTGCGTGTTGCGGCTCAGGCGGTAGACTAGAGCAGTAGCGAAATTAATCCGTCTCCTGGGAGAATTTATGAACGACAAAAAGAGTATTTTCCAAACTTCGTTGAAAGTTGCAGATCAGAAATACAGTTATTACAGCCTTAATCTGCTTGCGGCCGCTCGAAACGTAAGTCTCGAAAATCTGCCTAAAACAATCCGTATTCTGATTGAGAATCTGCTGCGCAACCTGGATGGTAGCCAGGCGTCAGAGCAGCAATTGGATGACATTCTTAATTGGCGCGTCGGAGAAGAGATTGCTTATCGTCCAGCGCGTGTTTTGATGCAGGATTTTACCGGGGTACCGGCGATCGTTGATCTGGCCGCCATGCGCGATGCCGTTGTCAGTGTTGGAGGGGATCCGGCACAAATCAACCCAAAAATTCCGGTCGATCTGGTCATCGATCATTCGGTGATGGTTGATCGTTACGGCAATGCGGACGCTTTTAACTATAATGTCGAAGTTGAGATGGAGCGTAACCGGGAACGCTACGCTTTTCTGCGCTGGGGACAGAAGTCATTTGACAATTTCCGGGTCGTTCCGCCGGGGACCGGGATCTGCCATCAGGTGAACCTGGAATACCTTGCGCATGCGGTCTGGACCCAGGAAAAGGACGGCGTGACCCTCGCCTATCCAGACACCCTGGTCGGAACAGACAGCCACACCACCATGATCAATGGTCTGGGTGTACTCGGATGGGGGGTTGGGGGGATCGAAGCAGAGGCCGCCATGCTCGGTCAGGCGATCTCCATGTTGATCCCGGAAGTGGTCGGATTCCGCTTGGACGGCGCATTGCGCGAAGGAGTGACGGCCACCGACCTTGTCCTCACCGTCACCGAACAGCTTCGTGCTCAGGGGGTCGTGGGTAAGTTTGTCGAGTTTTTTGGACCGGGTCTTGACCAGTTACCGCTCGCAGACCGGGCGACGATTGCCAACATGGCACCGGAATATGGTGCGACCTGCGGTTTCTTCCCGATCGATCAGATCACCTTGGAGTACCTGCAGTTGACCAGCCGCGACCCGCAACAGATCGCGCTGGTCGAGGCCTATTGCAAAGCACAAGGCTTGTGGCGTGAGCCCGGGGAGGCTGATCCGCAATATAGCCTCGTACTCGAGCTGGACCTGGCGGACATCGTCCCGAGTCTGGCTGGACCGAAGCGCCCACAAGATCGGGTGGCAATGCCGGACCTCAAGCTGACCCTCGAAGGTTTTATCCCGGCAGACAAGCTGGAGCAGCGGGTCGAGGTGGGGGATTTTAGCCTGTCGAGCGGTGACGTAGTGATTGCGGCAATCACCAGCTGTACAAATACCTCGAATCCGGCGGTCATGATGGCTGCAGGTCTGGTCGCACAAAAAGCCCAGGCCCTTGGCCTGACCAGCAAACCCTGGGTAAAAACTTCACTCGCACCGGGATCGAAGGTTGTTACCGATTATCTGGCGGTGGCTGGGCTGCAAACCGCGCTCGACGCCCTTGGCTTTCAGGTTGTCGGCTACGGCTGCACCACCTGTATCGGCAACTCGGGACCACTCAAAGGTCCCATCGCCGATGCGATCAGTAACAACGATCTCTGGGTTTCTTCAGTCCTCTCGGGCAATCGCAATTTTGAGGGACGGATTCATCAGCAGGTCAAAGCGAATTGGTTGGCTTCCCCGCCGCTCGTGGTCGCTTATGCCCTGGCAGGAACGACGCGGATCGATCTGAGTCGCGAGCCGCTTGGCACGGATAAGAACGGACAGCCGGTCTTTCTGCGCGACATCTGGCCGAGTAATGCCGAGGTCGCGCAGAAGGTCCAGTTGGTGAGTGTCCAGATGTTCAAGCGTGAATATGCCGAAGTTTTTGACGGAGATGCGGCCTGGCAAGGGCTGCCGATCCCTGAAGGTCAGACCTACGCCTGGGAAGAAAAATCTACCTATATCCGTCAGCCCACCTTCTTCAAGGTTCCTGAGTCGGTCGAGGAGTTTACCGGTTTCCGTGATGCCAGAGTCTTGGCTGTACTCGGGGATTCGATCACAACCGACCATATTTCACCGGCTGGCGCGATTAAGGCGAAGAGTCCTGCCGGACTCTACCTGCAGGAACATGGTATTGACGAGGCCGATTTTAATTCCTACGGCTCCAGACGGGGCAATCACGAAGTGATGATGCGCGGGACCTTCGCCAATATCCGTCTGCGCAACAAGATGGTCCCAACCCATGAAGGTGGTTTTACCCGATTTATACCAGACGGCGAAGAAGAATCTATCTTTGACGTAGCGCTAAAATATGCGCAGGAAGAACGGCCGTTGGTGGTTGTCGCCGGACGCGAATACGGGACAGGATCGAGTCGCGACTGGGCAGCCAAGGGCACGCTCCTCCTTGGGGTGAAGTCGGTAATTGCTGAAAGTTATGAACGGATTCACCGTTCGAATCTCGTCGGGATGGGGGTTTTGGCCTTGCAGTTTGTCGATGGTGCAACGGCGGAAAATCTGGGCCTGAATGGCGAGGAGTTGATCAGCCTCCCCTTCAGCGGCAAGCTCCAGCCGAAGATGCGTCTGCCATTGGTGATCGAGCGGCTTGGCGGAGGAAAGATCGAAATCGAGGTACTATGTCGCATCGATACCGAGGACGAAGTTGCCTACTTTCTGAATGGCGGTATCCTCAACTACGTACTCGGCCGACTGGTCTGATATCGTCGGTTATGGATCATGGCGATTTAAGAACGAAGGAGCAAGGGGATGAATCTTACCGAGATTAAACAGCTGGCAAGGGATCGGGGCATCGCCCCGGGTAAATTGCGCAAGACCGAACTGATACACAGCCTGCAGGCTCAGGAGGTAAGTTCGGAGTGTTACAACACCAACCATGCTCAAGTTTGCGGGCAGCCAAATTGTCTCTGGCGTTCTGACTGTCAATAATCTCTAAATGGGGGAGATGGCAATGACATGTGCTGTCTCCCCATTCATTTCCCACTTCAGGTTTAGATTGTAGATCCTGACCCCGTAACTGTTTGAATCTGCTTTTTTACCACGATAGGCCGGGCGGGGATCCTGAGCCAGAATTTCGATAATCGTCTGACGCAATTGCGGGTGTTCTTCTTGCAGAGCCACGAGGTCTCTTTCGGCCTCGACACTGCATTCTACCGCAATCGAAAACGGTTCTGCTGCGGCAAAGGCTGCTCTGGCAGCGGGCAAGGCATCGGTATAGGGTAGGTAGGGTTTGATATCAAGAATCGGTGTTCCATCGACCAGGTCGGTGCCGCGCAGACGTAAAACAAGGCGGGGTTTCTGGTAAACGATCTCGATCAGTTCAACTGCAGAGAGACCGACAGGGTTGAGGCGAAACGGGGAACGACTGGCAAAAACGCCCACTTTTTTATTACCGCCGAGCCGTGGCGGCCACACCGTCGTATGCCAGTTCCGTTCGATATTTTGATGAAAGAGAAAAATCAGCCAGATACGACTGAAGTCTTCAAGGCCGCGGAGGGCCACCCGCTGGTTGAAGGGCGGCAAAAGTTCCAGTTCGGCTTCCACGCTGTTAGCCAACCTCGGTTGACGTGGAACAGCAAATTTCTCCTTAAAGGGAGAATGGATAATTCCGATCGGTTTTAAACTGATTTACATGGCCGCATCGACCTCCCTTGGGTCTTCAGCTCTTCTGCTGTATCCCCCCTTGACGGCTCAAAAAGACACCGCCAAAAACCATGACGACCGCAAACCACTGCCAGTTAGTCAAACGTTCGGCGAGAAGAACCGAACCCAGAATAACACTGAAAACCGGAATCAGGTTAACAAACGCCGCTGCCTGACTTGCGGGGATACGGCTGACGCCGAAATTAAACAAACCATATCCCCCAAGGGTGACGAAAGTGCCGAGATAGATCACGGCCAGGGCAGGCCCGGTCACCCAGTGTTGCGGCAGGCCGATATCGGCGGGCAGGAGAAAAAATGCGAAGAAGATACTGCCGATAAAGGCCTGCACGGCGGTTAAAAACAGAGCTGAATAGCGACCGCTGAGATGTTTCAAGCAAAGGGTATAACCGGTGGAGCAGACCATGGCGGCGAGTTCGTAAAGATTACCCCATAAGGGGGCGGGAGAGCTGAGTGTTGCTTCAGCAGCAAGACTGAGGATGATGGCGCCACAGATGGCGATAACAAAACCGAGTAAGGTCAGGCGGTTGATCCGTTCTTTTAAAAGGGACCAGGCCGCCACCGCGACGAGAAGCGGCATGATTGCGGTGATTATTCCGGCTTGCGAGGCGCTGGTGTTCACCAGTGCCTTTGCTTCAAAGATGAAATAGAGGCACGGCTCACAGATCGCCATGAGCAGCAGATAGCGCAGATCCTGCCGTCGCCACTTCATCCGCCGGAAGCTCGGTAGAAATGGTAGAAAACAAAGACTGGCGATCAACATGCGGCCAAAGATAACCTGCATCGGATGGTAGCTGGAAAACGCAATCTTCAAGGCGACAAAAGAGCTGGCCCAGAGCAGCATGGCAAGCAGTAGACTAAGCGTAGCAGCGGTGGTTTTTGGTTGCGACAAACGGATCTCCTGTTTGGTCAAAGCAAACAGGACGAACCATAGCTGGTTTGCTCAGTGGCAACTACAAAAATATTAAGATGGGATCTCTGACCGAGACAATGGCACAAACCTTCCACCCCCAGAGTCTGTCGGCAGAGTCAAAACCTAA
>JBDNGT010000290.1:0-9301 GCA_041689145.1 Geopsychrobacter sp.
CGACGACATCAGACAGATGTGTGAAGGGATCATGAATGAGAAGCAGAAGGCCCGCTATGAAGATGTTCATGAGGTCGATCTCGCCTATGGTGTCCCCGGTCTCGGCCGCTTCCGGGTTAATGTTTTCAGCCAGCGCAGCAGTGTTTCTGCGGTTTTTCGCGCTATCCCTTACAAGATATTGACGCTCGATGAACTTCATCTCCCTGAAATTCTTAAGAAAATCTCGAAAGAACAACGTGGTCTGGTTCTCGTTACAGGTGCGACCGGTACGGGAAAATCGACCACTCTGGCGGCGATGCTCGACTATATCAACAGCAACCGCACAGAGCATATCGTCACCATTGAGGATCCGATCGAATATCTGCATCGCGATCGTAAATGCATCATCAATCAGCGCGAAGTCGGCTTTGATACTGACAGTTTCTCTGTTGCTCTGAAAAGCGCCCTGCGGCAAGACCCTGATGTTATTCTGGTCGGTGAAATGCGAGACCTTGAGACCACAGAAACGGCGCTGGCCGCTGCCGAAACCGGCCATTTGGTTCTTTCGACCATGCATACCATCGATGCGCCCGAAACCATCACACGCATCGTGGCCATGTTCCCGCCCCACCAGCAACGTCAGATCAGGCTACAGCTTTCCGGAGTCCTCAAGGGGGTCATCTCCCAACGCCTTATTCCGCGCGCGCAGGGCAAGGGGCGGGTCGCTGCGGTCGAAGTCATGATCTCAACCGCGCGCATCCGCGATCTCATTGATGACCGAGAAAAAACCATCCACCTCAAGGAGGCCATCGCTCAAGGGCACACCACCTACGGCATGCAGACCTTTGACCAGTCCTTGATGAGACTGGTTCATACCAACATCATCACTTTTGACGAAGCGCTACGCCAGAGTTCGAATCCCGATGACTTCAAACTGAAATTCTCTGGGATCTCCTCGACCACGGACTCCTCGTGGGAAGATTTCGAAAGCAGTCAGCATGAAATGGGCAAACAGGAAGCAGCTGAGGCAGGCGATGGAGCAATCAAAATCGAGCGTTTCTGAGCTCTTTGCCCGCGCTTTGCGAATTCTTGGTCACCGTGATCACAGCGAAGTCGAACTGCGCCAAAAATTAGAGCGGTTCGGCTTTTCTGTAGCGGTCATCGAGGAGGTTATCAAACGCTGCTACGACTACGACTATCTCAACGATGCACGCTACGCCCTGACTAAAAGCCGCGAGATGCTACGCAACGGGCGCGGCGTCGGGCCGAGAGTCTTACTTGATCTGCGGCGCCGGGGGATCAAGGAGAGCCTCGCCCAGGAAGCACTCCAAAGCGCGACAGAAGAGATCCCGACGGAAGAGGTTTTCCTGAAGCAGCTTGAGCGCCGCTTCGCCGGATTCAACTTTGCCGAGGCTAGCGACAAGGAGCGCCGACGGGTCGTCAGCTATTTCCAAAGACGCGGTTTCGACCTCGGCACGATCTTTTCCCTGCTGAAGAATAGCCCCCAGCCTGACAAAAAATAAAAACAAGGGCTTTTAAATGTCCGCACCTTCAATTATTATCCGGCATTCTATATTATTACAGTCGCAGTCATTGCGGCATTGTTGACTTAAAAAGGATACTCCCATGACAGGCCCAGAAATTCGCGCCCGGTTTCTTGAGTTTTTCGCAGATCGTGGTCACACCATGGTCCCGTCATCTTCGCTGGTACCACATAATGACCCGACCTTGCTCTTTACTAATGCGGGGATGAACCAGTTCAAGGACTGTTTCCTCGGGGCCGAGAAACGCGAGTACGTCCGCGCTTGTTCCTCACAAAAATGTGTCCGTGCCGGTGGCAAGCATAACGATCTCGAAAACGTCGGCCGCACCGCGCGCCACCACACCTTTTTCGAGATGCTCGGCAACTTCTCCTTTGGGGATTATTTCAAAAAAGAAGCAATCGCCTATGCCTGGGAATTCTTGACCAAGGAGATGGGACTGGATACCAACCGACTCTACGTGTCGGTCTACACTGACGACGACGAGGCCGCCGATATCTGGCACAAGCAAGAAGGAGTTCCCCGTGAGCGGATCTTTCGCTTCGAGGAGGATAACTTCTGGTCGATGGGGGACACCGGCCCCTGCGGCCCCTGCTCCGAAATCTTCTACGATAACGGTCCCGAGATCGGTTGCGACTCGCCAAATTGCACCGTCGGCTGTGACTGCGATCGCTATATGGAGATCTGGAATAACGTATTCATGCAATACAATCGACAACCGGACGGCGAATTGATCCCGCTGCCTAAACCGGCGGTCGACACCGGCATGGGCCTGGAGAGGATCACCACCGTCATGCAGGGCGTACAATCCAACTATGACACCGACCTGCTGCGCGCCATCATCAGCTATATCGAACAACTCGCCGCCAAGGTCTACGGCGAGAATGATGAAAATGACGTCTCGATGCGGGTCATGGCCGACCATAGCCGGGCGACCGCTTTTTTAATCGCCGACGGCGTGCTTCCCTCAAACGAGGGCCGTGGTTATGTCTTGCGCCGCATCATGCGCCGGGCCATGCGCCACGCCAAGATGCTCGGATTCGAAGATCCGGTCCTTTATAAAACCGCAAGCTTCGTCCTAGGCTCCATGGCGGAGGCGTTTCCCGAAGAGGCCAAGCGCAATGATTTTGTCGCCAAAGTGGTCCAGAACGAAGAGGAGCGGTTTATTCAGACCCTGGGCAACGGCCTGCGTATCCTACAGGACGAAATCGCCAAACTGGCGGAGAAGAACCAGAAAACGATCCCCGGAGAAACCGTTTTCAAGCTCTATGACACCTTTGGGTTCCCGGTCGATTTGACGGCCGATATCGTTGAGAAGGGCGACTATATTCTAGATGAGGCCGGCTTTGAAACCTGCATGAACGAACAGCGAAAAAAGGCCCGCGCGCACTGGAAAGGTTCGGGCGAAGAGGCCGTGTCGGCCATCTACAAACAGCTCGTCGAGCGGGGGGTCAAATCAACCTTCTGCGGCTATCAGACCCTAGCAGGCCAGAGCGAAGTCCTGACTCTGCTGCGCCAAGGCGCGGTGGTCGAAGAAGCTGCGTGTGGCGAAACGGTTGAGGTTATCTGCACCACGACTCCCTGTTACGGCGAATCGGGTGGCCAGGTCGGGGACACCGGCATCATCACCAGCGACGCCGCCAGCCTACGCATCATCGAAACCTGCAAACCGATCCCTGACCTGCTGGTCCATCGTTGCGAAGTCGTAACCGGCGCCATCCTGACCGGCGCCAAGGTTGAAATCAAGGTCGATGCCGCGCGGCGCCGGCAGATCGTGCGCAATCACACCGCCACTCACCTGTTGCAATCCGCTCTGCAAAAAATCCTCGGTGAGCATATCAAACAGGCCGGTTCCCTCGTCACGCCTGAGCGGTTGCGTTTCGACTTCACCCACTTCTCCCCGGTGAGCAGCCAGGAACTTCAGCAGATTGAAGAACTGGTCAATGCCGAGATTCGTTGCAATAGCAGGGTCTTAAGCCGGGAAATGGCGGCGGATGAAGCGATTGCGGCCGGAGCTATGGCGCTTTTCGGTGAAAAGTATGGCGATCGGGTCAGGGTTGTCGAGGTTGGTGACTTTTCGCTGGAGCTGTGCGGTGGCACCCATGCTAAGGCTGCCGGCGATATCGGTCTGTTCCGTATCCTCAGTGAGGCAGGGATTGCCGCCGGCGTACGCAGAATTGAAGCCGTCACGGGTGACACCGCCCTTGCGCAAGTTCAGCAGCAACAGCAGGCACTCAGTCATCTCGGCCAAATACTCAAGACCGATCCGGCAAATCTGGAACAACGGTTACTAAAACTTCTGGAAAATCAGCGTCAGCTTGAAAAAGAACTCGAGCAACTCCAGGCCAAAGCCAACGCCGATCTCGGTGGAGATCTGATATCGCAGATCCAGGAGGTTGATACAATTAAACTCCTGGCGGTGCGCGTCGACGGCAGTGACGGCAAGCAACTTCGCAAACTTTCTGACCAGCTCAGAGACAAATTGCCCTCAGGTGTTATAGTCTTGACTGGCACCTGTGGCGATAAGGTCCCGCTGCTGGTTGTTGTCTCCAAGGACTTGATCGGCCGCATTGCGGCAGGCGATCTGATCAAACCCTTGGCCGAAATGGTTGGTGGCCGAGGTGGTGGTCGCCCCGACATGGCGCAGGCTGGTGGCAAAGATGCCGGACAGATCGACAATCTTTTGACCGCAGTTCCAGCACAGCTTAGAGCTTTGCTGAACAAAAGTTAGAATCGGTCGCCACCGAACAACTATGTTTTGCTGCGCTCCGCCGTTGTGAAATCGTATTGATACCAAGCTCTTAAGAGTAAAGGTAGTCCATGGAACCCGGAGCACTGATTCATACCGCCGAGCAGGAAGAATACGCCCATCCTAGGCATGAACGTTTTTTCTTGCGGGATGTCGTCACCGCGTTGGAGAACCCGGCCCTCTCGGTGCATCGCGGTCGAATTGAGGTTGGCGGTGAGATCTTCCCCCATCCTCACGAGCTCCAGACCGAAACTTTTTATATCCTCTCCGGTGTGGCCATCTGCACCATCGGGGAGCAAACTTACCCGGTCTCCGCCGGTTACTGTTGCGTCGCCCCCGCCGGAACCACGCATGGCTTGAAAAATTCAGGCGACCAGCCGGTTGAGCTACTGGCCCTTTTCACACCGCCTTTAAAGTAGGGCGGTTCGTCGGGTACTCGGTGGAACTGGCGCATCGGACACAACCGGAAATGATCCTTGAGCAGGAGGGGACAAAACTGCGGATCGTTGATGATGAACCGATTGTCCGCGATCTCTGCGCCTGCGCCCTCAAGGTGAACTGAGCCTTGAAAACAGCCAAAGCCTCCGTACGGTTGCGACGATCAAACTCCCCCATAACTGATAACCGCGCGTTGCATAATCCCGCTAAAACCTTTTTTTAGACAGCTCTTTGTGCTATACGTCATCTTTTGTCCTGCCTTAGAATTTTTCTGAGCAAGAAGGATTAGATATATGTTCAAAGGAACGACTATCTGCTGCGTACGCCGCGATAATCTGGTTGCATTGGGTGGCGACGGTCAGGTCACCCTGGGCAACACGGTCATGAAACATAGTGCGCGTAAGATCCGCCGCCTCTATCAGGAGAAGGTGCTGGCCGGCTTCGCCGGGAGCACCGCCGATGCCTTCACCCTGTTCGAAAAGTTCGAAGCCAAACTGCAGGAGCATCGCGGTAACCTGCCACGCGCCGCAGTCAGCCTGGCTAAGGACTGGCGGAGCGATAAATTCCTGCGTAAACTCGAAGCCTTGCTGATAGTTGCCGACCGCGAAAACACCTTGATAATTTCCGGCGCTGGGGACGTTATCGAGCCAGACGACGGTGTCGCGGCGATCGGTTCCGGTGGCAGCTACGCCTTGGCCGCAGCACGGGCCTTGCTGGTCGAAACCGACCTGCTCCCCGCTGTCATTATTGATAAAGCCCTGCATATTGCGGCCGATATCTGCATCTACACCAATGATCATATCGCCGTCGAGGAGCTATCGTGACCAATTTTACCCCGCGTGAAATCGTTTCTGAACTCGATCGCTATATCGTCGGTCAACAGAATGCCAAACGTGCGGTGGCGATTGCCCTGCGCAACCGCTGGCGGCGTCAGCAGGTGCCTATAGAGCTGCGTGACGAGATCGCACCGAAAAACATTATTATGATCGGACCGACAGGGGTCGGCAAAACCGAAATCGCACGCCGCCTCGCCAAACTGGCTCAGGCCCCCTTCATCAAGGTTGAGGCGAGCAAATTTACCGAGGTCGGTTACGTCGGGCGCGATGTCGAGAGCATGGTGCGCGACCTTTTTGAACTGGCGATCATCATGGTGCGCGAGGAAGAGGCAAAATCTCTCCGCATCAAGGCCGAGGCCCAGGCCGAGGAAGGCCTGCTTGACCTGTTGCTGCCGGGCGAGGCCGATCGCTCGCCCGATAAATCAGAGCAACAGCAGGCGACTCGCGACAAGCTGCGCAAGCTGCTGCGCCTGGGCGAACTCGATGAGCGTTTTGTCGAGCTTGAAACCGAAACCAGCCAGATGCCGCAGATGAATATCCTGACCCCGCAAGGCGGCGAGGATATGGGGATCAATTTCCAGGAGATGTTCGGCAATCTCTTCCCCAAGAAACAGAGCCGTAAACGTCTTCTGGTGCGCGACGCCCGCGAACAGTTAATCGAGAGCGAAGCAGAGAAACTGGTCGACATGGAAAAGGTCCTCAATCTCGCCCGCGAACACACCGAGCAGAACGGCATCATCTTTATCGATGAGATCGACAAGGTCGCCAGCCGCGAAGGGGGACATGGACCGGAAATCTCGCGTGAAGGGGTACAACGCGATATTTTACCGATTGTTGAAGGGAGCACGGTCAACACCAAGCACGGCCCGATCAAGACCGACCATATCCTGTTTATCGCCGCCGGTGCCTTTCATGTCAGCAAGCCGAGCGACCTGATTCCGGAACTGCAGGGCCGCTTTCCGATCAGGGTGGAACTCGACAGCCTCGGCGAAGAAGAATTTATCCGCATCCTCACCGAGCCGAAAAACGCGCTGGTGCGTCAGTATTGCGAATTGATGAAAACTGAAGGAATTGAGCTTAGTTTTGACGACGGCGCCATCCGCGAAATTGCGATCACCGCGCGTATCGTCAACGACTCCACCGAGAACATCGGGGCCAGACGCCTGCATACGATCATGGAAAAGCTGCTCGAAACCCTGAGCTTCGATGCCCCGGAAATGAAGAAGCAGAGAATTGAGATCAATGCGGATGAAGTCAGGAGTAAACTGGCAGATATTTCCAAAGATGAAGACCTGTCCCGGTTCATACTTTAACAACCCGTGCGAGGTCCGACGTCCGATGTTCCAGGTTCAACGTTAACCCTAAGAACCGATCTTCCCATCTGGGGGTAAAATGCAAGAGCTGATCAAAAAAGCGGAAGTCCTGACCGAGGCATTGCCTTGGATCAAACGCTTCTTCGGCAAGACCATCGTGATCAAATACGGCGGTAACGCCATGGTTGATGAGCGCCTCAAAGAGGGCTTTGCGCGCGACATCATCCTGATGAAATATATCGGACTCAACCCTGTGGTCGTGCATGGCGGTGGTCCGCAGATCGGCGAGGTGCTCGCCGCGATGGGGATCGCAACCCGTTTCGAGCAGGGGATGCGCGTAACCGATGCGGCAACCATGAGTGTCGTCGAGATGGTGTTAGGCGGCAAGGTCAACAAGGAGATCGTCGCCAACATCAACCGCCACGGCGGCCGCGCCGTCGGCCTGACCGGCAAGGATGGCGGTCTATTCAGCGCACGCAAACTGGAGATGACCAAGGTCAACCCCGAGACGCTGACTCCGGAGATTATCGATATCGGCATGGTGGGTGAGGTCGACCAGGTCGATCCGCAGATTATCGAAGCGCTGGAACGCAATAATTTCATACCGGTCATCGCCCCGGTCGGCTGCGGCGCCGATGGCCTCTCGTATAATATCAACGCCGACCTGGTCGCCGGACGGATCGCCGGAGCGCTGAAGGCCGAGAAACTGATCCTGCTGACCGATGTCGAAGGGGTCAAAGGTAAAAGCGGCCAACTGATCTCAACCATCGACATCCGCCAGGTTGCCGGCCTCATCAAGGACGGCACCATTTCCAGGGGGATGATCCCCAAGGTCAGCTGCTGTCTCGATGCGGTCAGGGAAGGGGTGGCCAAAACCCATATTATCGACGGCCGGCTCGAACATGCCTGCCTGCTCGAAATTTTCACCGACAAGGGGGTCGGTACAGCCGTCGCCGATTATCAAAAGAATGAGGCTGTATCATGAACCCATCAAACCCATCAAACCCATTGAACTCATCGAACAAATCGCAGGACTGGATCGCCCGCAACGATCAAGTCATAGCTAAAACCTACGGACGCTACCCGCTGGTGCCGGTGCGCGGCGCAGGTTGCAAGCTCTGGGGTGCCGACGGTAAGGAGTATCTCGACCTGCTCGCCGGCGTCGCTGTCAATATTCTCGGCCATTGTCCGCCAAAAGTCGTTGCGGCCATCCAGAACCAGGCAGCAACCCTGCTGCACTGCAGTAACTACTACAATATTCCGCAACAGATCCGACTGGCTGAGCTGTTGTGTGAGAACTCCTTTGCCGAACGGGTCTTCTTCTGTAACTCGGGGGCGGAAGCGAACGAGGCCGCGGTCAAACTGGCCCGCAAATACAGTTTAGAAACCTATGGTCCCGGCCGCAGTGAAGTCCTGACTGCGCTCGCATCATTTCACGGCCGCACCTACTGCGGGATCAGCGCCACCGGTCAGGAGAAGGTCAAAGAGGGCTTCGCCCCACTTTTGCCCGGCTTCAGGCACCTCCCCTTTGGTGACATCGCAGCCCTGCGTGCAGCAGTAACCGAAGAAACCTGCGCCATCATGCTGGAACCGATTCAAGGCGAAGGCGGGGTCAATTTGCCACCAGCGGATTACTTTCGTCAGGTCCGCCAACTATGTGATAAAAAAGGGCTGCTGCTGATTTTGGATGAAGTTCAGACCGGTTGCGGACGGACCGGCAGCCTCTTCGCTTATGAACAGGAGGGGATCGCGCCTGATATTATGACCCTGGCCAAGGGGCTTGCGAGCGGCGTGCCGATCGGGGCCATGCTGGCGCGTGATATCCTGGCCGCCCATCTCGGACCTGGCTCTCACGGCTCAACCTTCGGTGGCAACCCGTTGGCGACGTCCGCAGGGATTGCCACGCTGGATACCCTGTTGCATGACGGCGTACTCGCGAATTGTCGAGAGGTCGGCGCTTATTTCAGCGCTGAACTTGAAAAACTTAAACAAAAGTATAGCTTCATTCTCAACGTGCGTGGCCGCGGACTGATCATCGGCGTCGAATTAAATATTGACGGCGGAGAAACGGTCAAAACCGCACTGAGTCGTGGGCTGCTGATCAACTGTACGGTCGACAAGGTGCTGCGCTTTGTACCGCCACTTATCATTACCCGGGAAGAAATCGATCAGGCGATCGCTATTCTCGATCAAATTTTTTCGGAGGTATAAATGAAAAGAGACTTTCTCTGTCTTTCAGATTGGACGCGGGAAGAACTGGAAGCGATCTTTGATCTCTGCCGCGAACTGAAAGCCAAAACCAAGTCGTACACGCCACACCGCCTGCTCGAAGACCAGACCCTGGCGATGATCTTCGAAAAAAGCTCGACCCGCACCCGGATCAGCTTTGAGGTCGGCATGTCTCAACTCGGCGGGCATGCCCTGTTTCTCCATTCCGACACCACC
>JBDNGT010000291.1:0-2816 GCA_041689145.1 Geopsychrobacter sp.
ATTCGGTTCTGTCATAAAATCTCTCCTCTTAACTCGGGATTATTTACTCTGTCTCTTCATTAAAGAGAGTGTCCTCAGTCAGGGCCTTAATGGCATCCATATCTGTCCAAACACAGACCTCTGAGACCTTGATATCCTCGCCTAAAATGGCGTTGTCTTCCTCAATGAATGGGACAGTATCGCACCACCCTCGGTCCTTGATCATCTGTAGCACCCAGTCGACACCTCATGTTTAAGAGTTTTCTTGATGTCTTTATAATAACCTAGAGATCCGGTTTGCGATACCCTTGAATCAAAAAAAGATCAATAAGTGCTCATGACACAGTGCCCGTGGGACATTTTATAGTCCATCAGCATTGCGTCCGTCCAATCACCGTACTTTTTTAGAGATTCCGCCAGCACTTGTGGCAGAAGTTTTTTGCCCCAAACACCAAAGTTCTGATCGCCCTTGTCTGCGAATTTCTTGATTTTGTTGGCCTCTAGTTCGACCCACTCCTGATAGTCCTCGTTATGGAAGCGATGCAGATAAACCAGTTCTTGCTCACTCAGGAACGGACATATCATACAATTTGAGGGCATTGGGATTTCATGTGAGAATCCTTTAATGACCTCATGACAACCCTGACGATCAAGGCCCATCTCAACCAAAGGATAGACAGTCCGAACAGAAGCGGCTCTCCATTTCTTAGGGTCAGACCCAGCATTGGCGCAACGTTTCTCTTCTCCGGCTGCGATGCCAATCAGCATGTCAATTTTCCCGTATTGCTCCGCAAATTCCTTGAACGCATTCTTGCGGCCTGACTTCAATCCATATTCCTGGCCCAGCCAATGATCAAGGTAGCCATAGATCGGCTGCAGCTTCAAACGGTCGGTACAAGTCTTCATGAAGGCCTTGCTTCCAACCGTGTTGTTCAGCCGGTACTGCCCCTTGAGGGATTGCCATTTGGGGGAATGAAAGCCCATGTCGGGGGTCAAGAAGGTAAAGTCGATCCCTTTTTTCTTACAGAAACCCTCGATATATTTAATGTGGTCGAGGGTCTGTGGGTGCTCATTCCCAACATCGCTCATGACAACCTTGAATCTACCTGGTGCATATTTTTGGCGAAATTCCTCAGAATACGCATAAAGATACAAAAGCGTAGTCGAATCCTGCCCAGCCCCGAAACTCAAAATTGTCAACCTTGCATCGGTCGGCTCAACCCGCCACTGGCTCTCGCCACGCATCCAATCATCGAGCAGCCGCAGGGCATTTGACTTGTTGTTAAACAGGTTGGTCGAGGCATGGCCGCAACCGGTACAGACAGTCCGGATCTGCTTGATGTTAACCGCCGTTGTTGGCTCAACAATTTCAAAGCGTCCATCTGCGCCGCACTTGGGACAAAGCACCAATTGGTCGGACATCAATTTTAATATTTCGTTGGTCATCTTCGGCCTCCGTAAAAGTCTGTTTTCTTGATAGCTTTATTATAAAACGTAAAACCCTTTTGAACCACCCGTAAAACAGGTAAAAGAGAGCGGGATACGAAAAAATCACCATTGGTGAAATGGGAGAGTAGAAACGCTGGCACAGCCATTTAAGACATGTTAATTTACCACTATCAACAATCAAAGAAAGGACTTCATTGTGGACGAAAACAAGACAGAGGTGCAGGAAGAACTGGCTGTGAAGAAAAAGAGCTTCATCGATAAGCTGCAGGACAAAACGAATGGGGCGATTGCCTCGATCTCCGGTGCTATGACTGAAGAACGGATCTCTCAGCTCAAAGTAAAGGGCGTGGAGCTTCAAGCTGCGGCCAAGAAGGGGCTCGTCTTAGCGAAAGGTTCCTTGAATGAGGATCGGATCGCTCAGGCGAAATCCACTATCAACTCTTTCAAAGAGTCGGCTATTTCGAAAAAAGCCCTGGGGCTGTTCAAAAAAGGCGCTGGGAAAAATTCTAAATAAGCGGAAAGAGTATCCCTGAGACCACGCCTATCCCTTGTGGGGATGGCCGTGGTAATAATTGCGGACAGCGTGCCATTTACTACCTCTTTCGTTGCATTCGCCATATCCAAAAAAAAGCCGAGAAATTGAGAATTCACACAATGAAGCAACATTCTGATCTCACTGCTGAAACAGCCCTGGCTCAATGGAAAGAGCATCACGGCGAGAATGCTGGCATTTCTCGCGCTAATTACGGAAGTTGCGTGTCCCTGTTGATCCGGCTGGGGTGGAATAAAAAAAACCGGCTTATCAGACATCTCTGCCGATTAGTCCATACTGCTCTGAGCAGGCAGCTACCAATGATGCCAGAGCGATCAGAGATAAAGCATTTCTCACCCTTTTTCAGAACAGGACTATCCATCTCGCATCCCACCGCCCAACTAAGTCGATCATCACCCGCCACAATAAAAGTGGAATTCCAGGCATGACCCTGCAACAAACGCCGAGCAAAACCGGCGGACGCTTCTGCTCATGGAAGATCAACTGGACGGAAGAAGGAAAGGTGAAGGGTCGGTCTTTCGCCTGGTCTTCTTACGCGGACAGGGATAACAACGGAAGTTGGGAGGCATATCGGGCGGGTGCTCTATGCCGGATTGCGGCTGATCTGCGGACTCATGGTTGTTCGAAAATCGATCCAGGTGAAGACGAACTTCGGGCGCTTTTCCATCAGGCGATGAAGATTTACTCCAGCAAGGTGGCTTAAGAAAAAACGCTTCTTGTTTGTCCTGTTCGGCCGGGCACCAGGATTAGTGCCCAGCCAATCAAATGGTCAGGAGGCCAGATCCAATTCTTGTTGGCTCAACGACTCTTCGAGGGCCTGAATGTCGCTAGGGAG
>JBDNGT010000292.1:0-5976 GCA_041689145.1 Geopsychrobacter sp.
CCTGACCGGCACTATCCTCGGCTCCTGCATTGTTGCTGCTGTTTGCATCGCAGGAGGTTTGAGGTGAGCTGTCCAGGACGATTAATACCTACTGTCATCAGAGGAAAAACATTCCACGATCATCTGGCCTGTGAAACCTGCCTGACCAGCTTCCCCATAGGGGTTGACGGAAGGGCGAAGTGCAACAGTCACAAGATTGCGAAATGCCCCTGGTGTCGTCCTGATTCCCATCCTTGGAAAGCTGGACGATGTCGTTAGGAGGACATGATGAAAACGAAACTTTATCGCATCGAAAGAATCAGTGAGAGATGGGAACGACGGTTTGTTGCAGGAGGCTTTATCCAGCACCGGGAGATTTATCAGGATAGCAGCAGTCTTCCCCACGCCTGTGGGGGTGTTTCTGAAGAGCTGGTAGCATTCGTAGCTCAGTCAAGGTCTTCCCCACGCCTGTGGGGGTGTTTCCCAGAGAGAAAGTGCGAAACAGGTTTGGTGGCCGGTCTTCCCCACGCCTGTGGGGGTGTTTCTATAAACATTAAAAGCGACGAGATGGTAGCATTGTCTTCCCCACGCCTGTGGGGGTGTTTCCTTCCCGATTGAATCACACTTTAACCGATTAATGTCTTCCCCACGCCTGTGGGGGTGTTTAGTCTAGCAGGGGTAGCACAAACGCAATTAGCGTCTTACAATGTCTTATGGGATAAATTTACTGGCGCACCTGGCTGGGACAGAAAGACAGGTGCGCCACTTATGAGAGATTTATGGGACGTTCAAAAACATGGTCAGTCACGGAAATTGTGGCCGCTGAATACTGCGAGCAGAAGGTTTTGCACGACCAGCGTTATGGGAATCGCCCAACACGGGAGGCCCAGCGTGCTATGCGAGATGGTCAAAGGGATCATGATCGATTTGAACGAGATGGACTCGCACAGCAGGCCGGACAGGATAGCCGGTGCTATATCGCGACCGCCGTCTTTGGTGGAGATGCCATCGAGACAAACGAACTCCGGGATTGGCGCGATAACTGGCTGAGCCTTCACAGTGCTGGACGGGCCTTTATTCAGGCTTACTACTGGGCCAGCCCTACCCTTGTTAAGCTCTTCGCGCACATTCCTGGGGCCAACTCAGTTATTAGGACCATCCTTCGAGGCTTCCTGAGACTCTTGGGAGGACGAAATCATGCTGCATAAACTGGCTGATCTGATCAATATGTTCAACCTGGTCACTCTGGATAGGCTGATGATTGGTGGCTCTGCCTTGTTTGTCCTGATCGTCCTGATCTTCTGGATCACCCGGAGGAAAGGGCGAAGCTCAGATGCAGCTTGGCTCCCCCCGGAGCTTCAAGGGGCCAGACTGATCGGTGTCGAGTCGGACCTTTCCTTACGGGGCGAGTTCAATATTAATGGCCGGCTGGATCGGCTTTATCAGTTGGAGGATGGACGATATGTTCCGGTCGAGCGTAAGAATCACCGCCAGGCCAGAGTCTTTTCGACCGACAAGCTTCAATTGTCTATCTATCGGTACATCTTAGAGTGTAATGGCCATCCGGTCGCGCCTTATGGCTTCGTTGTTCTGCCTCATTTTAACCACGCTATGAAGACAAAGCTCTATGACCGTGATTACGTGCGGAATCGGCTAAAACGTTATGCTTTGCTTCGGGCAGGACAGATCGATCCGAAGAGAGAAAGCAACGGTAAGTGTACGAAATGTTCTCACGCTAACCGGTGTGCAGCCTGATCAGGCTAACCCCATAAAGCCCGTTTTTCTGGATCCTCTTGCCTATTGACAGTTATTTAACTTTCAATTATTGTAAACTACATAATTGAAAGGAGCATAATGATGAATCCATTCGTATACGGCTCAACGGTGACTGGGGATGCCTTTATTGGCCGGAAAGACCAAATCAAGGAGTTGCGCAACAAAATTCTTGCGGGGCAGAATGTCGTGCTTTACGGGGAACGGCGGATGGGCAAAACATCTTTGGTTAAGGAAACGGTAAGGTCCCTCGGTGGCAAATGCGATGCGGCGATAGCCGACCTTAATCATATAAAGACAAGTAATGATGTTATCTCCAACATTTCGGCGGCTGTTCAATCAATTTCTGGCAAGGCTAGACCCTTCCAGGCAGCGCGGAATACCTTTTCTGCTATTCGAGGATTTCGCCCCGGTTTCAACTTCCCAACAGAAGGTGGCTCTGGGGGGGTATCGCTCTCCTACGAACAGCAGCTCGATTCAATAGAAGGTCTGTTTGAGCGGATCGAGCGAGCACACAAAGAAAAACCCTTGGTTGTTTTTCTTGATGAATTTCAGGGTGTGCTTAACTGTGAAAATTCTGAACGTCTGGTTGCGTTGCTTCGGTCGCATATCCAACACCAACCCAATATCCCTTACATCTTTGCCGGGAGTATCCGGCATCACATGTACGACCTTTTTATGGACCCGAGCAGTCCCTTTTTCAAGTCAGCAATCCCTATGGAAATCGGGCCGATCCCTAAAGAGGAACTTTGCCGGAGCGTGAGGGAGATATTTGATCTGGAGGGCGGGTCCCATGTGGAAGAGGACGTAATTGAGGCGGCCTATGATTGGGTTCACGGAACAACGGGCGACCTGTTGCAAATCTGTTCCACCATTTGGGATATCTTACCCGAAGGAGATACAGTCGATATCGATGTTCTTGACGCTGGAATTCAAAAGATCATCGATACCTTCGATGGTAAATATTCGGATGATTGCCGGAAGCTGACCAATAAGCAGCTCATAATTCTCACAGGGATCGCTCAATTTGACGGCAAAAACCCGTTTTCGGTCGATTTTCAATCTTGGGTTGGACAATCCATCGGGACCATTCAATCTGCAGTTAAAAAGTTTGAAGAGAGCCAGGTTCTCTTCTCCCCCTATGGAGAAGACGGGTTGCGGTTTGCTGATCCATTTTTCCAACTATACCTGGTACAACAGGTCACTCCCCCCGCGAGCCCCACTCTGCGGCATGACGAATCAGATTATCTTGATGGCCCAAGTTAGATATCTCGCGGCGTGGGGAGTGGTGAGTATGGATTGGACCACAAATAGGCGGTCGCTCAATAGGTCTTTCTTCGAGTTTGGCTCCCCAATACCTCCGTGAACAGGGGCTTGTTCTCTCAGACCCAAAAAGAAAGTACTATTGAGCGACCAGGACAAATATGCGAGTCGGGCCAGCTAACCTCCCAACTTGAGCATTAATTGAAACATCGATAGGCGGTCGCTCAATAGTACTTTCTCCGAGATTTGTACGCTATCCCCAGGAGAAGGAGGCTCGACCTACTTAGACCCATTTCGCTTACCCAGTAATTTACCTAGTGCGTCCGCAGGCGAGGGCTTCATCGTTTCTTCCCAGAGGTCCTTGTACCGATAGGTGGTCGTGATGCTTTTATGCCGAGCATGACGCTGAATTTCTTCCGGTGGCCACCCCAACTCAAAAAGGTGGGTTATCCCAGAATGCCTCAATAAGTGAGAGTGAACGTTTATCTCGATCCCCGCTTCAGCGCCCCGCTGTTTAATCATTTTGGAGATATAAGAAGCACTCAACCGGTGTCCATAGGAGGTAGGTGAGAGGGAGACAAAGGTTGGCCGGCAAACATCGCCCATCTCTGATCTTTCCGGCTTTAAGGCCCCCAATCCCCCGACTTCCAAAATGTAATCCTCTACGGCAGACTTCACCTCTGCTGGGATATCCACTCTTTGAGGCAGGCCACTCTTCGTTTTTGGCAGGGCCAGTCTCACTCTTCGGCCTGACCTTATAAAATGGTTGGTGCTGCTATAATGGATCTCGCTCACCCTCAAACAGCCAGCAAAGCCAAGAGCGATGATCGCGTGATCTCTGAGGCCGACGCCCCTATTAGGATCGTCCAGACAAGCATCACGCATGGCATTAATATCCTTGGTCATCAAGCCCAGGGACGGTTCCCATTCTGGGGCATCCGGTGGATCGATCAGGAATTTATTGATTGGACTGACAGGGAGAACCCCCCAGACCGTGCAGGCCATCATGAATTGATTTAGCACGCTAAAACGCTGGACGATTGTTGTTTGGCTTTTCTGGGGCTGACCGCCCTTCCCTTCCATTTTACGTAGCCAGGCCAGAATTCTATCTGTGGTCACCAGGCTTGAAAAGATGATCGGATCATTCGGGCAACCCTCACTGAAGAATGAGTTAATGGCTGATCGATAGCTCTTCCTCGTATTGACCGTCTTACACCGAGTTAAGAACATCTGCAGAGCTTCGGCTGGAGAAGGAATCCGAGCATTGGTTTGCGGTCGGATAAGCTGTGCTGTCTGGGAGTGCTGGTTGATGGTGTCAATCATTTTATATCCCTGTTACCTGTGACATTGAGGGTCTTGAGGATAACTGGTATTCCTCGTCAAATATCTGGATACCCGTCTTGTTGGGTTTAACGTATCGAACACTGCGGCCATCATATCACGCAGAGGCCCCCTACCACAGAGGATGAATCAATTTATTTTATCCGTACCAATAAGGGATGGCACAAAAGGAGTTTTGGGTTTATTGTGACAATAGGAATATTAAACCGATAAACAGGAGAATAAAAAATGTCTACAGTGAAAATTAGTGTTTCGGATAAATCCGCCATGCAGATCGAACAGCTTGCTCTTGCCTTGAAGAAGAAAAAGGCCGATGTGGTCGATATGGCTATGGATCTACTTTGGCGATCAAAGGCCGATGATGTAAAACGCTTTTTAGGTTCGATTGACGATGGCTCCGCATTGTTCAATGGAGTTGAAACGGACAGAGAGCACGAATTGGTTGTTAGGATAACTGAGCCATTTGACACAAATGACCAACTGGCACAACCAGAAAGCTAGACCCCAATAATGTATCTTATTCGGCACTGGGGATAAGCGGCAAAAAAGAATAAAAAGGAAGTTGAGCCATGACTGATGATATTGAAAAAGAGAATAAGGACAAACCTCGCAAGATTGTCATTGAATCTAACTGTGAGGATATGCAAATCGTCCTTATGAGGAAGATTGCCATATTAGTGCAATCTCTCGACAAAGCTAATGGTCAAATCAAACAGGCCAATGGGGAAGTCCAAAAGGCCAATGAGCAGATTCAAAAAGCGAACGACGCGGTTAATAGTTGGATGGAGTGCTCACGGCACAATCAGACTGTTGCGCAAAAACACAAGAAGAGAGCGGACAAGGCAGAAGCCGCCCTAGCAGAAGCACTGCAGCGTCTGAAAGAGAAGTCTTAACGGGGAGTATTATCCATTTTGACCGTTCTGACGTGGAAAAATTTCTCTAAGTTTCTGAAATTTTCATCCTTAAAACCAAAGGGAACAACGATGGCATCAAAAAAGACATTCAAATAGTTAAAGATATCCTGAACGGCGAGACCTTCGAGCAGGTTGCCCTTACATCCGGCCTCTCCAAATATCGGGTCAGGAAAAAAGCAGTGGGCTTAATGTCCCAGTTTTTCCAAACGATCCCGATTAACCACCCAATTCGTCGAATCGGTGGGGGAATCTTCTTGTGTGACTGGATAGCCCATACAGAAGAAATTCTTACTTACCTAGAAACGCTTCCTTTGGGGCCAGAGATTGAAGAGACGGCAACAACAACGGCTAAGCCCGGCCGCAATTTGGAAATCCTCAATAGTTACTTGTCGGGCGAAATTAATCGGGTTATTGCACAAACACACGATATCACCCCTCACCGGGTTGCATTAATCGCAGACAAATTGTGCCAGTCGTTTCTACAAGGCATTCTTGAGTCACATCCAGCCAACCCTTCAGCCAGTGGGATCAAATCTTTCCCGACGCATTAATGACCGTGGCTGCGGTCGACCGAATTATTCATCACGCAAGCATTATCGAAATCGAAGGAGAGAGTTATCGAAAAAAACAACACCTGAAAAAATAACGAAACTCAACCGGCCATCCTAATTGTCGTCAAACCGGACAAGATAGTTGACGCGAGACA
>JBDNGT010000293.1:0-15753 GCA_041689145.1 Geopsychrobacter sp.
AAATACGGAGAATCTTTTTCCCATCCAGGTCTGCCTCATCAATGGACAAGTAAGTCGGCGGGCTCAGCTTTTGAGGATTATTGATGGCCGTAACAAAATCTTTTCGCACCCGTTCCACGGCATCCGGTTTTATTCCCTGAATGACACCATTATCCTGAACACCCAGCAATATCGTTCCGCCATGTCGGTTCAGAAAAGCGCAAACTGTCCCATAAACGTCACGGTTAAGCTGATCGCGACAGGTCTTAAACTCCAGATCGAGTCCTTCACCCTTCTTGATTATCTCCAGCACTTGGCGTTCAATCGCGTTCATTCGTGGTTCAACCTTCCATGACGATCCGCACCTTGGCCGGGTCCTTGCCCTTGGTGAGCTGATCGACGTATTCCTCAAAGCGTTTCTTCATCTCCGCCGGGGTGGCCGGGCCAGCGGTGACCTGCAGGGCCTGCTGCAGCTCCTGCGCCTTGACGGTGACCTTGACCAAGCCGGAGAGCACTTCTTTCAGGGCGTGGACGAAGTTGCTGTCCAGCGGAACCGGCAGTTCCTTCGATTTGATGAAAGCCTCCAGCGGCTCGCGGTCGTCGATCTTCAGCAGATCCATGTTGGCCTGAGTAATCGGGTCTTCCAGGTTACTGAGGATGGTGGAGGTCCAGGCCGCCACCATGGCGTCAAGCTGGGCGTCCATCTGGTCGATCATCTGCGAGCCTGCCGCAGAACTGGTCTCCATCGAAGGCCGGAATCCACAATGCGGACAGATGGGCGAAGCGTCGAGATTTTGCTCGGTCAGGGCAAAGCAGCTCTTCAGTCCGGCCAGGCGGTTCTGATAATCGGTGAGTTGCTGCCGGGGCATCAGATCGATACCGGCCAGCTTGAGCAGGGTTTGCAGACGCTGGTCATTGAGCAGGCCAGCCGTGCGTTTGTCGTCGTTCACGCCCAGCCGGGCCGTGGTATGCAGGCCGATGTAGGCGACGGTGTAATCCTTCTTCAACTTCTGTAGCTTGGGCCCGATGCTCTGGGACTGGCTGGCCAGCTCGGTGAGGTCGGCCTGCTTGAGGGCATCCAGCACATCCTGCCGGGTGGTCTTCATGCGATCCACCCAGTCATGGTCGGCAGGCAGCACCGCCTCGGCGGTGGAGAGCCAGGATGCCGTCGGGCTGTGATCCATGATGAACTCACGCAGGGCGTCCAGCTCATCCAGGGCTTTCACGGCCTTTTCATGGGCCATGACCTCGGGAGCACTGTAGCGGAAGTTTTTCAGCTTGCCCGGCGAGGTATAGGCCTGGAGCGATTCAAAGAAGCCCTTGGCCTCATCCAATCCGCTGGCCTGGTTGGCCAGGTCGGTGCCCGCGAGCAGATCCAGCCCCCAGAAGGAAAGTCCTTCGCGCAGGGTCTGCTGGGTCATGACGATGCGCTTGACGATCTTGCCCACCGCCTGCTGCAGGTTTTGCACCGGCTCGTCCTTGCCTTGGGTGACGAGCTGGGCCATACCTGGCGTCATACCGAGCAGCTCGAACAGCGCCTTGAGCGCGGGCAGGTTCCATTCCTTGGGTTGCTCCAGATGCTTGAAGCGGACCAGCTCATCCATGCCGGTTGCGGCAAGTTGCGGCAGTCCGGTGGCGTCGAATTTCTTGCCCGGGATGGCAAGCACGATATCGCCGGAATAGACCAGTGATGCCAGGATGACCGCCACCCACTCAGGCTCCAAGCGACCACCGCCCGGGTTCATGTATTCCAGCCCGTGGTCGTCCTGGATGAGCTCGCTGCGGTTCACCACCTGACCATGGCCTTTGGCTTTGAGGGCATCGAGGATAAACTTGGTGTACTTTGATTTGTAGGGGTCGATCTTCTCCCCATCGAGTAACTCCAGGGCATCCAGAACAGCCGTGGCCTGCTTGGTGCGCGACTGTTTCTCGGGTGGCCCGGCGATGGCCCGCAAGGCGTCTTGCGCTGCCTGAGCGCGGTTGTTGCCGGTGATCAGCACCGAGAAGAACGGATAGTCCGGTGCCTGGTTCTCAAAGTTCGGGGCCAGACAAAGTCCGGCGATGGTATTGACCAGATCGCGGAAGTTGATGGTTTCGTGGGGCGACAGACCAGACAGATCACGAATGGACTTGCCCTTGGCCCACTCGGTCATGGATTTGACGCGGCCCTGGTAGGTGACCTCGAAGGCTTCACTCATGCTCTTCTGCAGCCACTGAACCAGCTTCTTCAAAAAGCCGTTGGCCTTCGCTTCGTAGGTGGCCTTGGCATGACCGGAGGAAGTGGCCGCAAGATCCAGGGCCGCCGCATAGCTCTTCAACGCGGTCTGGAATTCCTCATCGGTGCCTTTCAGGCGGAAAAAGACTTCGTCGTTGACCTTGTCATCCTTGAAACGGGGCGGATCGTTCGGCTGGATGAAATAGAGGTAGAAATCCCGCTCAGGTACGGCCGTGGAGCGCTCGTTGGGGGCTCCGAAAAACAGATAACCACTGCGGGCCGCCTTGTGCTCCTGCCAGACCAATTCGTGCTGCCAGATCTTGTAGCCGGTCACGTAGGTGGCGTCCTGGCATTCCATCACCCGTTTAAGTGCCTCGTAATAGAAACGATCAAGCTGGGATTGCCCTAAACTTTCCGCCCGCTTGTCGATCAGGGCATCGAAATCGTCGGTCTTTTTCAGATCGAGATAAAACTGACGGTTATCGGCGTTGAACGAGATAAACTGACCGCTGACCGTTTTGTGGATCTCGCGCAGGACGGTTTCCACATGGGTCTGCAGGTCTTTGACGGGTTCTTCGCTGCCTAGCTCGGCGATCAACGGTTCGAAAAGGCAGAGGCGGTCGCGCAGCTCTTCGGCAGATGCGCCCATGGGTGCATAGATGTCGCCGGTGGTGAGGCGGTGGACAGAAAGAGCATGAATCAGGCGCAGCGCCATCGGCTTGTATTGCTTGCGGGTGATGGCATTCTCAATGCGGGATTCCAGCACCTGGCTGCAATCAATGACCGCCCGGATCTCGGGAATGGCACGGAAGGAGGCGTTCTGCTTGAGTGTGCTCCAGTAGCTGTCAAAAGCGATCAGACCTGGCTCGTCCGTCGGCACATCCTTGCCGAGGATGCCCTTCATACCCATGGACAATGTCTTGAGTACCTCGCGCTTTTCCACCACAGTGACCCGCTCGAAGGTGTCTATGTAATCGGGATGCACAGGGAATAGACGGACAAATTCGTCCATGCGCTCGTTAAGGCCGCCGTAGTATTTGGCAAAAAGCATCAGGTGGTCGCGGATATTGGCTTGCTGTTCGACGGTCTTCTTAAGTAGGCGCTCGGCCACCACGAACTTAACGTCGCTGCGGGCAATAAGAATCTGTTCGAAGCGATCCTTCACCCGGCGGATGCTGTCTGCGACAAAAGCAAAACGCGGGCTGTCGAAAATGGCCTCCTGCACACCGGCCATAAAGCGGAAACGCAGGTCCTTGCAGACCTCGCCAACCTCGCGCAGGAAATTGAGGTCAAGAATCAGCTCCTGATCCTTGCGGGTGCGCAGGTAATCGAGTAGCTCATCAACCACTAGCAGCAGGCCGTGTTCGGGGAACACCTCGCCGAATTTGGCCATCATGTCTTCGAAGGCCCGTTTGTGACTGGTGATGGTACCCGCTTCGGGGAACGCATATTCCACGCCGAGCTTTTCGAGATGCTCTTCCAGTTCGGCCACCAGAATGTCGCGCAGGGACATGGTGGTGGCACCAATCTCGGTACGGATAACCTTGAAGCGTCCGGCGATCTGGGTGGCTGCATCGCGGACATCTTCGTTCTTCAGCCCTTCCAGCAGGGAGGCGTCTGCGGCAAGGCTGGAGACCACCGACATCAAGTGCGACTTACCTGTACCGTAGTTACCGACCACCAGCAGGCCCTTGTTATCGACCGGCTGGTCGAACTGCATCTGAGGGAAGACAAGCTGCGTAAGCCGTTCAGCCATTTCTTCTGAAATGACATACGTGTTCACCAGTTGTTGCGCGGCGCTCGCCTTATCTGCGTCACGCAACTGAACAACCGACTCAATCGGGTCGAATTGGATAAGGTCTCCGTATTTCATGCTTGTTTTGTCCCTCCTCCGGGTTTTGTGTAATCAATATTTACTGAATCCTGCATACTCACAATCAGCGCATCGACCGAGTCATAGCTGCGGAATTCGGGGTGGCCGTTTTTGGCATACAAAAGCTTTCCGGAGGTCATGGTTCCGTTCCACGAAGCCACTATGGACCGATTTCTCGAAATTCCTTGTAGCAAACGCAAGGGATCCTGCTTGAGGTCCTTATCGAAAAGGATCTCAAGATTATCCAGCACCACCGGTTTCTGATTTTTGTCCGTAATCTGGTCGAGTATTCCTGGCAATCGAAGTGACCTCTGCTTCGTCGTCAGCTCGAGCAGTTCGCTTGACAGCGCCAGATTGACGTTGATGACGGATGTCCCGAACTCCTTGGCGACATTCCGAAGAACGGCGGTCTTGCCGGAATCGGTTTCACCCACCAGCAAGACCAGACGGTGATACAAACCTTCGGCTGTGTGCAGGGATCGTTTTATCTTGTCGTGTATTGGCTCAGCCATGGTTGCTCCTTACTACTCAGTGCCTGGCTTATCGGATGCACCACCGGCTTCAACCCAGGAGTCAACCTGGTCCTTTTTAAATTTCCAAAGACGACCCATACGATGGGCTGGCATCCCCTGCTTGATCCATTTATAGACGGTGTCGCTACTGACGCCCAGATGTTCACAGATCTCGTGAATTGACAGCCAGCGATCTTCTAATTTGGACATTTCTCACTCCAATAAAAGATGGTGAAGAATCAATGCGCTGCAAATGAAAGGAATTACTGAAAGGCCCCCTCCATAATATTCAGTAAAGATGCTACATCTAGAAGGGATGGTCAACCGACTTCAACCGATTTAAGCTGATTTGTTGCGATTGTTTACTACTGAAATGACAAAATACAAAGGGAAGGTTACACGAAAAAGCAAAGGGCTACAGTTGGTGGACTGTAGCCCTTTGCTTCACTGGCTTCCAGAGACAAACCCGTAGGCTAGAGAATTCTGCGACAAGAAGATTATTCCTTTTAGATTAGCTAGCAGGGCCGAACCTCTAAGGAGCCTGTCCCTCTCAGAGCACAACAAGTTCTCGAGCCGGTGGCTGATTTCTACCAGTCTGGGGCCGATCTCGTTCTCGAGCTTTTCGGCGCTGAGCTGCCAGGCCGGTCCCCCGCAGTTGATCGCCAGCACCGAGCCGTCGGCCTGAATCAGCGGGACGGCGATGGAGTTGACGTTTTCGCGCCAGTCCCCCAGGGAGAAACAGAACCCCTTCTCCCGGTAATCGATGGCACCCTGTTCGATCCCGGCCTTGATCTGCGCCCATTCCCCTTTCGGGGAGGTCTTCTGGATCTGGGCGATCAGGCTGGCCCGTTCTTCTTCAGGCAGTCCGCAGAGCAGGGCCCTCCCCATCGCGGTATTGGCGATGCGTGTCCGCGCGCCGACATCGATGCGCAGGGTTATCATGTTGGCATGAGCCAAGCAGTTTTCCATGTAGACCATGTGCAGGCCGTCGCGCGCGGCGAGGGAGACCGAGGCGTCTGCTTGATCGGCCAAGGCCTGCATCAGCGGCCGCGCGGATTTGAGGATATCCATGTTGCCGAGCATCGAATAGCCCAGCGAGAGGACCGCGGCCCCCAGGCTGTACTGATTGAAACGCTTGGAGCGGTTCAGGTAACCCAGAACCGTCAGGGTATTGGTTAGACGCGATACTGTCGCCTTAGGCAGGCCGGTCCGCTCTGCGATCTCCTGGTTGCCCAGAAAACGGTCCCCTTGGCGAAAGCAGCGCAGGACACTCAACCCACGCGCCAGGGCCGTAATGACCTGGGGTGAATTTTCGTCAGCGCTCGTTTCATTTTCGATACTCATGCTTTGGTCCTTGATGAATTGTCTTCTTGGTCGTTTTGCTGGAAAATCGGTTTGCAGCCTTTTGGGGCCAAATCGTTGAGCATAGGTTTACCTGTGGTTTCGCCGTGTGTCAACACTTATTTTGGAATTGAGTTCCGTAGAATGGAATTAAAAAGGTGGTTTATTTTCCAAGTTCGCCCCACGAACCAACCGTAACTGACCTGGAAATCATTGTAGAAAATCAATTATAGGTAAGGAGGTTGTCGTTGAGATAACGAATGGACTGCTCGATTTTTAGCCAGTAGAAGCAGATCTAACTATGGTGAATTTGATGTGTGCGGGAAGAAGAGGGTTTTTGTTGGAGATTCGTGGGGAGTAAATATTTGAGAAAATTGGTTGTCTCGGCACTTAGGGATTTTGAGACTGGATCCATGGTGATGGGTGTACTATTAATCCTAAAGCAAACCAGGATCGCATTATCGGACAACAAATAGGAGCAGCCCTGCCTGATTTTTAGGTGTGGCTGTTCTTTGTGTTGCTGATGGTGATTTATCGGAATGTTTTTTTTCACAGCCTCAAAAGTAGTGATAATCAGCGGCGGCGCGAACTGCGAGTACCACCGAATCCTTCGTGCACAGCGGCAGCATATTCCGACCGATTGATCTTTTGTTAGCTTTTTTGAGCTACTGTCTACCTACATTATATGGAATATGTAAGTTTTTGATTGTCCCTGTTTTATGAATACATAACTCCGTAGTAATGCAATTTACACATTTCCATGTGTTGAGTTCTTCTATTTTAAAATCTATCACTTTTTTATTCTGGAATTCTTTAGTCTGTTGTAGAGTACTCTTGACTTCATTTCTAAAAAAAGTTGATGAATTCATTTTAAACATCTTGGCATTGCATATATGTGGAAATCTATACCTGTCAAAATTATAAAACCAATAAAGTATATACCCATAAGAAGATTTTATATTATTCAAAAACATCGTATACGTTCCTAGTTGAATACGATGATTGTCATAAGGCTTTGTAATTTGCTTAGTATTTTCATTTTGCAAGGAAAATTTTTCTTCTACTATAAATATTGTTCCGTCTTTTCTTTTGAAAACATAATCAGGAATACCGCATATCGTCTTATCTTCATTATGGAATACTTTATTTTTTTCCGTATTATGACCATAAAAAATAAGCTCAGACGATGCAATATCATGAAGAAGTGGCATAATTGAATTTTTCACTTCTTGTGTTAAGTCACTACTATTAAGGTTTCTATAGTTTTTTGTTTTAGCAAAAGAATAAAAAGAGTTTTTTATTTCTTTTCTTTTATCAAATATAAGGAACTGCTTGTCATGCATCATTTCTCCCATATTAGCGATAACAGGTGTTTTGAGATTGTATGTCGCTTGAATAGCATAACTTGCAGGACAAAAAGAGAAGCTAGATAAATCAGTAGCTGAAATTAACTTAGATGTTTTCTTGCTAGGTTGCATAGTTCTATATTTAGGAATAAGTATTTCTTTACTAAGGCTAATAGCAACTCTCGCAATGTCTGGACAAAAAATTGCTTGTTTATCTTCAATATGTGAATAACTCTTAAAGCGAGAATAAAGCATAATACGATATTCTTCTCTAGTTTTTTCATTTAAAAATCCACGTTTTCTTAATAATGAGTCAACTAAGTTTTCTTGATTAATTTCTTTATTTTTAAGTATTTCATCATAAATTGAATTATTTATTTGTTGTGTTTGAGACTTTGAGTTATTGCATTGTTCAAGTAGACAAAAATTTATCCATATGAATTTATCAGAATCATTAGTAAGCAAAAAATACTCAGATTTTAATTCATAATATTTACGAAGTTGTGACCAATACATTTCTTCTTTAAATCTATTTATATATTTTAAAGTATCATTCTCTAATAGAGGTTTATCTAGTTTGGTTAACCAAACTTTTGCTTTGTCACAATCATTGTTTTGTAAATAATATTCTGCGACAGAAAGACATGTTAAGGAATATGGTGTATAAGGCTCCATTGGCTTGCATAATGAAATAATTTCATTTGCAGCTTCTAGTTTTTCATCATCACTAACCTCATCATCAGGATCATTTATATCTCTTTTTTTAATAAAATTTCGATATAGCTCCCAACCATACTTAATCCTAGTTTTGTGGTCCGTTAATTTATTATGGTTATTCATTGATTTCCCACTACGAATTTTCATAAGTAATATTAGACAATAACGAAAAAAGTCTAATAGCTTAAGTAAATTGAAAGAATATCATAAGCATTTAAGGGCTAACGGTTGAAAGTCTTCATTAAGCAAAGGAGCCTCATCATTAGATGAGATATCATGATCCTACAGTTCTGGTATTTCATCAATTTCTTCAGGGGAAAATCTCACAACCATTGTTTTTTAATGTTTTAATCCAGGCCTTCTGCGACTTATTTAGTTTTAAATTGTCATTTTGGTAGTGAAATGCTTTCAATCTGGTTAGACGAATGATGAAATCAGGGAGTATCGATAGTGAATTCTCCGAGATATCAAGACCTTTTAAGTTTGTTAGTGAGCAAATTTCTTCTGGCAGTTTCTTAAGTTGATTATTCCAAATTGTTAAAACTTCAAGCTCTTTCAATTTGCCAATATCTTTTGGTAAAAACGAGAGATTATTTCCACCAAGCTTTAGCCACTTTAGTTTTTTTAGGTTTCCAATTTCAGATGGCAACTCTGACAAACTGTTGAATTGAAGATGTATCTCCCTTAGTTCAGCTAAGCTGCCTATTCCTTTTGGGAGCTTTGTTAGGTTGTTCAGTATTATTTCAGGGTGAGATGCACTTCCAAGAAATAGAGCCTTTAAATTTGACAATTTGCAAATATCTTCGGGCAACGAAGATATTTTATCTCTTTCAAAATAGAGAACGTTGTCTAAAGAAAAAATCTCTAAATCACGCAGGGCATTAAGATCTCTAGGAATATCATGATCGGCAATCCGATGTTCATCGGCCCATCTTATAAGGCGAATACATGCTTCAATTTTAACTTCATCGGCCCAATAATCTACTGACTCCAAGTCTTCACCTCATGGGTACAATTATATTAAAATCCTAACTCTTTGTTCTCTAAGTTTTACCGAGCTAAGCACTTCGGTTTACTTACTAGACTTATGCTTGCTTAATTCCTCCAATAAATCGGCCTCCGTGATGCCGAGATGTGCATGATCCTCTAGGAACTTTTGCTTCACCGATTCGACAAGTATAGTCCATATCTCAACTTCCTTATCTTTATTTGATCTGCATCGACTCTGTATTCTAGAAATGAAATCAGTATTAGGGATGTTGTTATAATTAAGATTTAGTTCATACAAATAACTCAGAGCCCCAATCTGTTTCGGCAGCTTAGTTAAGTTGTTATAAGAAAGATCGAGATGCATTAAATAATTCAGACCCCCAATCTGTTTCGGTAGCTTAGTTAAGTTGTTATGTGAAAGATTGATAAAAGCCAAATGAGGCAGGTCCCAAATCTGTTTCGGTAGCTCAATTAAATTATTTCCAGATAGATCGAGTGCACACAAATTAGTTAGATTCCCAATTTGTTTAGGGAGCTTGGTTAAGTTATTTCCAGAGAGATCGAGTTCATTCAAATGAGCTAGATGCCCAATCCCTGTCGGGAGCTTATCAATTCCCTTGTTCGATAGATCCAGTTTTTCTAGCCAAATTAAATCATCAGGCTCTTTAGGTAGTTCGACGCCATACTCAGCTAATTCCAAGTATAATATGGACCTCCAGGCGAGATTTTTCAATTCAGTTGCAGTATTTTTCAATCTCTTTGCATTATCTATCAGTCCATATTTCAGTTGATGTAATACGTTATTTTTTACTTTTCCAAATGACATTTATTTCTCTCCATTTATTGATTTATATTCTGTCTGAGAAAGCTAGAGCATATATTTTTATCACTAAGGTCAAAAATTACAAGATTTTCTGACGAACGTGTAATTGATGTGTATACAACTTCTGCCTCATCCTCTGCGCGCATAACAAAAAATACTGATTTTGATTCCAACCCTTTATAGCTGTGAATGGTCGAAAGCTTTATTAACCCACTATTTGCGTAAAAATGATTTTTTTTTGCCCGTCTTACTCTTTCAACCATCTCTTTATTTTGGTTAATAAGATTGTTAACTTGGATCTCATCAAGCCTGTTCAGCTCATCAATGCTTTTATTTGTACAGACTGAGAGTTCCTCATATGTTTCAAACATGCAGTGTGTTTTTTCATTTTCTACCCAAAATTCATTTAGCTGCCTTACAAGAGAAATTTTTGAGCATAAAATAACCACGTCATTGGAGTTTAAATCGTAGCCTCTAATGTAGTTTTGTATGGAGTCAAACACATCTTCTCTCCACCTGCCAAATGCAATTGATTCATATTTCAAAAGATTAAAACCCATCCCAAATTGCGTGGGCTTAACATCATTTATTTCCGTATCAGTATATTTTTCGACAAGGAACTTCACCTGAAAGTCTTTAAAAAGTTGATTAAGTGGCGAATCAACACCTGTTCGATAAGAACGACTAATCTTAATCCACTGCCCAAATCCTTGCGCTATAACAGGGGACCTAACAACCTCTCTTTGATAAATATTCTGTGATTCGTCGCCAAACAGGACCATTTCCCCATCCGGAGAAAGAAAGTTGTCCCGAATAATCTTAACCCACTCAGCTTGATAATCTTGGATTTCATCTATAAGTATTGTCTGATATTTCGTGACATTTTCACCCTGAAAAACATCAACAGAATACAGTTTAGCAATTCCATATTGATCAATTAAATCAACGAAATCCTTTCCAGTGTTATTAATTTGAGAGTTAAAAAATTGGTGATAGTTTGATATTTCATAAAAAGAAAAGTTTCGACAGCCTTGTATATCGCTGATCTTGTCCCTGATATGGTTTTTTAAGGTGATGTTAAACGTCAGTATAAGGACCGGCTCTTTATGTCCCTTCTGGGCATTGATTGCACGCTGGGCTAGAATAGACGTTTTCCCACAGCCAGCCACTCCCTTAATTTTTTCCTTACCATTTTTGCTTTTTGTCAGGGGCAACTGTTTCTTGTCAAAATTGATAGAGATTCCTTGTTTTAATGTATGCTCAGAAGGGCTTAGTCTGCGTTTGAAATCTCGATAAACGTTTTCGTCAAAGAGCACATGGTTAGATTTTTGCTTGATTTTTATTACCAGTAACTCCAACCGATCGCTACCAAAAGACATGCCCTTATCTCTTTGTAGAGCGCGCTTCTTACTATCCAGATAGCCATTCGCTTTTTCATAGGAATGAAAGTCCATTTTTTTCTGTTGAAAAAGTGCATTCCTTTTTGCCTGATCTTCTTTTTGTTTTTCTTCGGCCGGAGAATATAGCGAACTAATTGCGTCTTTGTCTGAATTGTAGAAATAAACAAAGCAATGCACTAATTTGTAAAAGTTTGGATTTTTGAGTCTTGCCAAACCAATAACTGGTAGGTGTAAGTCGTACAGGTTTTTCTTGTAACGAAATACCTGAGAATGCGGTGATGCCTTATTGGATGATTTTGTCCTATCTAAAACCCTCCAGCTGTTATTTTCTGTCACCCGATAGTTTCTCAAGTTCCAGTCTTTGACTTCAATAATGAAGGCAGAGCAATGCTCTTTTAAGATTACAAAATCGGGACGATCACCGTCTAAAAATGGGTTAAAAAATATCTCATACGTATCGTCAAGGTGGTCTTTCAGATAATTTATCAAATTCCACTCACCAGCGGTCGGGAGGACTTTAAGACGCTGAATATTTTCTAGGTCAGGGTAAAGAACGGCCATTCATTCATCCAATCCATATGAAAATCCCGTTCTACAGGAAGTCCACCTTGCGTGAGTATTCTTTGCCGCCATTTCTATGTCTCATATATGGTGATCCATGGGAATGGATAAATTAAGCCAGTTAACCACCTTTTCTATTTTTAATATGATTTTTAAAAACTAAAAAAACACCAAAAAACAATAATAATAGCGCCCAAATATTGGGACCAAAAAACAAATAATGAAATAGGGAGGAACCTATTGCCATTGCCGCCGTATATTTATTGTAAATGCTCATAGTTTTTGAAGATCCACATTAGTTTATTGATTGAGAGCAGTTTAGTGCGACGAGATACTATTTGCTGCATTTTCCCTTTTTGGCTAATTTTATTTTTGATACGTATTCCCTGCCTTTTTCATCATCAACTAGCTCCAATTTTGCTCCGCCAACAAAAACACCCAGTTTGATATATTGCTTAATGAAATAATGTTCGCCACTTTCTGTTTTAACTTCCAGGATGTTTGGTGAAAATTCTGACTCTGTTGATACTTTATGCAGTTCTCCGCCAGTTACCTCCTCGTAGAAGAAGACATCTTGAGCTGTTTCACCTATACACTTGTCATCAACCCAGACATCTTTTTTTAATGCGGTGCCGACGCCTGCTACTCGGAATATATACAAACCGGCATGACCTTCAGAAGGAGGATTGAACTCTTTAGCTTTATTAGATAACTCCATGCTTTCCATTGGAACAGTTGCGCAGCCAGCAAAAAGTAATGACGCGAAAATGATTGTAGCAATGGGTTTAAACATTTTTATCTCCTTAAGTTTTCGATGACCTGACACATAACTAGGAAATATACGGAATACTTTCCGCATATTTCCCCCGGGAAATTATAAGGAAACCGCATGTGAAGATTTCGGCCCCTTGCTGTCATCGCTGAATATTATTTGAATGCGAAAGTTATTCCGGCAGTCAAAGTGTTGATGTCACTGGACTGTTTTTCATACTCCAGTCGAAGTCCAACCCACTCGGTAATCTCTACTTTTGCGCCGATGCCTAAAAGAGCAGTAGTCCCGTCATCCGTCACAGTGAGAGTGGTGCCGCCGCGCTTGGCTGTCACCTCAGTTTCCCATTTCTGTAGCCCCACTTTAAAAAACGGTGAGAAGTATTTATGCAAAGGGTAGCTGAATACCCCTGAAAGTCCGAATGCTGAGGACTCGGATGCAATGGATGAATTGTTAGTTGTAAGCACTAATGTGCTTCCGTCTATCACAAGAGTATCGCCTGCATTTCCTTTAAATGATGTTTCGCCTAGATCTACGATATGGAATTCAATAGATGCATATTTATTGAATTCGTAACCTACTAAGACTTTTAATGCAGTGTCCTCTTCATCGAGTGATGCTGTGCCAGTCACTGAGGAAATACCTGTGTCTAGTTTAGAGGTTCCGCCCATAAACCCGAGATAAAAATTGCCGTCGTAGGCTAGTACGTTCTGAGTTGATAGCACGAAAAAAGCAAGAACGAGAACAAACAACAATTTTTTCATAGTTACACCCTCCATTAGGTATATTTGATGGAAATAAGATCCATCATAAAAAAGCACCTGTTTTCGATAGTCGAAAACAAGTGTCAACATCCACCAAAGTGCTTGTTCAGCAGGAAACATCAACGCTATTCGCGGCAGCGTGGTGACCACATACAGCGGTCCATAGCTTTGCGCCCCTACATTGCTACAGGTTTGCTCTTATCGAAGGTTTAGGTTATTTATTTTTTATTTTACTTTTATTTCCAAACCGTATTGAACGGTGTCATCTGTCGGTACGAATACCCACGAGTCTTTTTTTATCTGAAATTTTGATTTCCATCGTTGCTGTGTAGTCATGATGATGTGGTCTTGATAAGTAGTTAAATGCCATGTTCAGAAGTTCCAGGATTTCCCGGGCGAGCTTGACTATTATGATAGCAAGCAGCGCGTACCTCCGAACTAAGCGATAATTAAAAATGTTCATAATTATCTCCTCATCAAGAAACGTCCGGCGAACCTAGCGCAGAGCGCATGGCACAAACCAATAGCGAGGCTAACAAGAGTAATAATTCAAAAGCAACTCTAGGCGAGCCCCATATATCACAGAGTGAAATCCTGATGAGGATAAGCGGGTTTTCCGCCTATCGCCGGACGTTGAAAATATAACTCTGAAGATTGTTTATTGCAAGGAGTTGTTCTTTTCAGGTTTTTTCGAGAAAGAGGTTTGACTTGTGTTTGACGAATCAAATGTGTTGTTGATGTCAGAAATTAATACTGATTTGGTTACGGGGATTTTTGTTATCAGATAAAGTGTAAAGTGTTATAAGTACCTGTCCATATTCAAGTAGAGGGGATTTCAAATGTAGTAAGCAGGTTCATGCGAACGTCAGTGGCTTATCATTCGTGGGAACGTGGTCTGAACGAAAATACCAACGGCCTTATTCGTCAATTCTTCCCAAAAGGGAAGGATCTCTCTGAAGTGACTGACAAAGAAATCCAGAGAGTGATGGACAAACTCAACAACCGTCCCAGAAAATGCCTTGGATTTAAAACCCCCAATCAGGTATTTTTGGGAATCAATCCACCGGTTGCACTTGCGAGTTGAATCCGCCTTTTATCAAACTGTAAGAGAATTTGATTTATGCCAAGAAAGATTTCGATTGATAATAATGTTGAAGCTATAGATTTGTTCTGCGGAATCGGAGGACTGACTTATGGCTTGAATAAGGCGGGCGTTAAAGTCATTGCTGGGTTGGATTTTGATAATTCCTGTGAATATGCATATGAAAAAAACAATAACGCACCTTTTATCAGTGCTGACATTTCGGATTATTGTTCAGAGGAACTAATTCAAAAGTATTCCGTTGGTGCCATTAAGGTTTTAGTAGGCTGTGCTCCTTGTCAAACGTTTTCAAAGCACACACAAAAAAATAAAGAAAGAAGTTCAGACAGTAAGTGGAACCTACTTTATTCTTTCTCAAATAAAATAGAAGAAATGATGCCTGACATCATTTCAATGGAAAATGTCCCAGGGTTAATAAAATATGAGGTTTTCACTGATTTTACTGAGAAGCTCAGCTCATTAGGCTATTTCGTTAATTACAAAATCGTTAAGTGCGAAGAATATGGCATCCCGCAATATAGAAGACGTTTAGTTTTATTGGCCTCAAGGTTTGGTGAGATTAGCCTTATCAAGGAAACACACAAATCACACGAAAATCACAAAACCGTTAAAGATGCGATCTCGGCTTTGTCACGACTATCTGCGGGAACATCGGACGTGAAGGACAACATTCATAGAACATCCGTATTGTCTGAATTGAATTTACAGCGTATTCGGCAATCTAAACCAGATGGAACTTGGCGCGATTGGGATTCAACGTTACTCCCAGAGTGCTATAAAAAGGCTTCTGGTCAAACATATACAAGTGTTTATGGACGGTTAAGCTGGGGTAAACCAGCATCAACGATTACAACTCAGTTTTTTTCATATGGTACTGGCCGATTTGGACACCCAGTTCAGGATAGAGCCTTGTCCTTGCGGGAGGGGGCGATCCTGCAAACTTTTCCGAAAAACTACAAATTCACAAAACCTTGGGCAGCAGTGAATCTCAAGGCGATTGGCAGGCAAATTGGCAATGCTGTGCCAGTGAGGCTTGGGGAAGTAATTGGGAAATCAATATTGTTACATGTACGGGAAATGTTGTGATCGCTGCATTGCTTTGCTTTGGGGGGCAGAATGGTTATGGGAAAGAATGATAAATTTACATTCAATATTTCGTTAAGTGTATTAAATCATTTAGGTCGAAACCTATACAGAAACTTTATTACAGTCCTTGGCGAGGCAATTTCAAATGCGTGGGATGCTGATGCCAAGAATGTGTGGATTGAAATTGATCGTAAAAGTTCCGTCTTCGTTATTAAGGATGATGGCGATGGTATGGATGCCGATGATTTTCAGTCAAAATTTCTAAAAATAGGGTA
>JBDNGT010000294.1:0-15591 GCA_041689145.1 Geopsychrobacter sp.
AAAAGGCGTTGACCGCATGCAGCTGGACAATCCATGGCATGCTCGCCAGATATCCGATCTGTGGGTCGAGCTTGACCAACGACCAGAGCCAGGGGGAGATGGTGTGGACATACCAGACGCCACCCCAGCGCAGGCTGATGGCAATATAAACGCCGGTGGCGACCTGCAGCAGCAGCGCGGCAAGGAGCAACCAGTCGATGCGGCTGGTCACGGCATTGACGCGCGGGTTGATAACGCGGCGAAAGATCAGGATCGACAGCGCAACCAGGGTCGTGATGCCGAGCGCCATACCTGTGACCTCCAAGAAGACCAAACGTGCCGGGGAACCGAGCAGACTGCCCCAACCGGCTGGAACCAGAAAGGCCAGCAGGTGGGCGATCAGAATCAGCAGAATCGCGTAGTGCCAGGGGATCGAGCCCCAGAAGAGCGCGCGGCTCTCGAGAAACTGGGATGACTGCGAGGAGTAGGAGTAGCGGTCGACGCAGTAGCGGTAGATGCCGACTCCGATCGCCAATGCCAGCGCGACATAGGGGAAGACGCCAAACAGGATTAGATCAGCCATGTGATAACTCCTTTTGCCGCTTTGTCTCGGGCAGTTCCGTTTCAGACGGTTCAATTCCAATCTGGTTCGTCAGGTAGATCTGCAAGGCCATGAGCAGCCGTCGGTAGGGGTGAGCCTGATTCTCGATCCCCTGAATAATTTTCTCCAGGGCCGGCAGTAGCCCATCGCTGATGATCTCGAGGTTTCCCTGCGGATCGGGGACAGTGCCGATGAAGCGCAGCATGACGCTCAGGTGGTCGGGAAGCTCACCCTCAGAGGAAAAATTCTGTTGATTGTAGATCTCTTGCAGTTTCATCAAAAACAGGGTGCGCGCTTGACTTTCTCCGCATAGCTGGTAGCCGACATAGGGGAAGCTGATCGCCTGCAGATCGAAGGCTGAGGTAAAGAGTTCTTCGATCTGCGGCAGGTCCTGCTGTTCGAGAAAGTTGATAAAGTCACCGAAAGCCACGGCGGCCTGCGGATCAAACTCTTTCAGCTGACGATAACAGTCGGCTGCAGCCGTTTTGACCTGCGCGTGCGGATAGCTCAGCAGGCTGCTGAAGGAAAGACAGAGGTCCAGATTCGTCGTCATCATCGCCATCACCATGATCACCACCGCCTCTTCGGCGCCTTGCGGCTGCCGAAGCCCATCGACTGCTTGTACTCCTCGGGATCCATCCTGGCCTCGCCCGCCTGCTCGCGCAGCAGCGGTGGCACCACAATCCGCTCCTTGATGCGGGTCAGGCTGGTCATGCGGTAGATGGCGTCGAGCTTTTCGCTGTCGAGGCCGGCTAGTTCACGGGCCTTGACGACCTCGGCCTCGGCCATGTCGCCGACGGTCTCGGCGCGGCGCTGGATGCGCACTGCGATCAGGCGACGATAGACCGCTTTGACCTCCTCCTCGTTGCCACCGGCGAAGAGCCCGGCCAGGTACATCAGCGGCAGGCGGGCCTGCTCCAGGCTGGGGAAGAAGTCATCGGCCAGTTTCTGGGTTCCCTGATGTTCGGTCGAGAGCACCGGCAACAATGGCGGCACGTAGAAGAGCATCGGCAGGGTGCGGAACTCGGGGTGCAAGGGAAGGGCGATCCCCCATTCCTTGACGAACTTGTAGACCGGTGAGGCTTGAGCCGCCTTGATGATCTGCTCGGCCATTCCGCCTGCGCGCGCCGCAGCGAGCACCTGCGGATCGAAGGGATCGAGAATCATTTCACGTTGGGCGGCGGCCAGTTCGCCGTCTGCCTTCATCGCGGTCTCTTCAATCTGGTCGGCATCGTAGAGCAGTACGCCCAGATAACGGATGCGCCCGACGCAGGAGTGGAAACAGGCCGGGGCTTCCCCCGCCTCCTGACGCGGATAGCAGAGGATGCATTTTTCCGATTTGCCGCTGCTCCAGCCGTAGTAGGTCTTTTTGTAGGGGCAGGCTGAGACGCACATCCGCCAACCGCGGCATTTGTCCTGGTTGATCAGCACGATGCCATCCTCGCCGCGTTTGTAGATGGCGCCTGAAGGGCAACTGGCGACACAGGCGGGGTTGCTGCAGTGATTACAGATACGCGGCAGATGGAACATTACCATCTTCTCGATGGCGAACAGCTGTTGCTGCTGCTCTGCGCTCAGCTCGATCACGCCGGGGTCGTTGGCCGCATAGACCGTCGAACCGGAGAGGTCATCGTCCCAGTTGGGGCCGGCTTCGATCTTTATTGGCTTGCCGCTGACCATCGAGATCGGGCGCGCCGTCGGCTGATCGGTACCGGCCGGGGCATTGGTCAGGTCGGCGTATTTATAGGTGAACGGCTCATAGTAATCGTCCATCGTCGGCAGATCGGGGTTGTGGAAGATTTTGCCGATGGTTGAAGCCTTGCCGCCCTGCTTGAGACGCAGTTGCGTACCGACTCTTTCCCAGCCGCCGTTGTATTTCTCCTGATCTTCCCATTTGGTCGGGTAACCGGTGCCCGGTTTGGTTTCGACATTGTTCCACCACATGTATTCATTGCCCCGTCGATCGGTCCACAGGTTCTTGCAGGCGATGCTGCAGGTGTGACAACCGATGCACTTGTCGAGGTGAAATACCGATGAGACCTGTGCGCGAATATCCATGACATTGTCCTTTATTTATGGTTCGTGGGGGCAGACACATGGGTCTGCCCCTACAATCAGATGATCACCACTGCGGTTCGCCATCCAGCTTACGCACCATGATGTAGGTATCGCGGTTGGCGCCGGTCGGACCCCAGTAGTTCCAGGCGTAGGTGAACTGGCCGTAGCCGCCGAGCATCAGGTTCGGCTTAAGCCGGATACGGTTCAGGCTGTTATGCCCGCCGGCGCGCTTGTTGCCGCGCGATGGCGATTTGGGGATACCGATGGTCCGTTCCGTGGCGTGATAGAGGAACGAGATGCCGCGCGGCAGGCGCGAGCTGACAATGGCGCGGGTCACCACCACGCCGTGGTCGTTGTAGACCTCGACCCAGTCGTTGTCGAAGACGCCGATCTGCTCCGCATCCTGATCGTTGATCCAGAAGGGGTGACAGCCGCGCGACAGGGTCAGCATGCGATGGTTGTCGCTGTAGGTGCTGTGGATGCTCCACTTGCCGTGCGGGGTCAGGTAGTTGAGCATGATGCTCTTCTTGTCGCTGGTGTCGGTTGCCAGAAAATCCTGCAGGGTTCCATGGTCCGGTTTCGGCTTGTAGGTCGGCAGATGTTCGCCCGCCGCAATATAGCCCTGATGATCGAGGTAGAAGTGCTGGCGGCCGGTCAGGGTGCGCCAGGGCACCAGCTTCTCGACGTTGAGACAGTAGGCCGAATAGGCACGGCCGTTGTCGGTCAGGCCGCTCCAGATCGGGCTGTTCAAGAGCCGGCGCGGCTGGGCGGCGAGGTCGGCGAAGGTGGTGCGCACGCCGCGGGTCGTTTCGGCCAGATCGGTCAACGGCAGGCCGACCTTCTTCTCCTCGGCGGCGAAGGCGCGGAAGGCCATCTCGCCGTTGGTCTCGGGTGCAAGTTTCAGAACCACCTCAGCGGCGTCCCTGGCATCGACCAGGGCCGGATAGGACTTGCCGCCCCAGGTTACGGCCTTGTCGCCGGAGGCCATTTCATCGTAGTAATCCTCAATTGGCCAGGAGAGTCCATGAGCGCCGATGCCGCCGCGCGCGCCGGGGCCGAAGGAGATAAAGCGGTTGTAGAGGTTCTTGTAGTCGCGCTCGACCACCACCATGCCGGGCATGGTCTCACCGGGAATCGGCTCGCACTCCCCCTTGCTCCAATCCTTGATCTCGAACTGGGCCATCTCGGCCGGAGTATCGTGCTGCAGCGGCACCGACACGATTTCACGCACCGGCTCGGGCAGGTGGGTCTCGGCCAGCTGGCTGACCTTTTTGGCCAGTCCTTTGAAGATATCCCAGTCACTCTTCGACTCCCAGCAGGGGGGTACCGCCGCCTGCAGCGGGTGGATGAAGGAGTGCATGTCGGTGGTGTTGAGATCGTCCTTTTCGTACCAGGTTGCGGTCGGCAGGACGATATCGGAGTAGAGCGCCGAGGTGTCCATGCGGAAGTTGATATCGACCACTAGGTCGAGTTTCCCCTCCGGGGCTTTCTTGTGCCACTTGACCTCTTTGACAAACTCCTCCGCGGTCTCGGGCGCGATGGTGTTGGAGTGGGTCCCCAGGTAATGCTTGAGGAAATATTCATGCCCCTTGGCACTCGACATGAGGGCGTTGCCGCGCCAGATGATCCATAGCCGCGGCCAGTTCTCCGGCGCGTCGGGATCCTCGACGGCAAACTTCATCTTTTTTTCGGCCAGCTGCTTGACCGTCCAGTCGATCACTTCCTGATCATTTTTGGCCCCGGCGGCTTCGGCCTGTTTAACCGTTTCGATCGGGCTGCGGTCGAACTGGGGATAGAAGGGGAGCCAGCCGTTGCGCACCGCCCGCACCTGGTGATCCATGGTGTGGCCCTGGGTAATCTGGTTGTCCTCGGCGACCGGGTTGATCCGCGACTCGTCCGAGGTCCGCTCGTAGCGCCACTGGTCGGTATGCACGTAATGGTAGGAGGGCGCATTCTGGAAACGCGGCGGCTTGGCCCAGTCGAGGGCACCCATGATCGTCGCCCAGGGGGCGGCAGGGGCTAGTTTTTCCTGGCCGACGTAATGGTTGAGTCCACCGCCGTTCTTGCCGACACAGCCACAGAGCATCAGAGCCGAGATTCCGGCGCGATAGATCAGGTTGGAGTGGTACCAGTGGTTGGCACCGGCGCCGATGATGATCGAGCATTTACCGCCGGTCTTCTCGGCGGTTGAGGCCCATTCCCGCGCAAATTGGATGACGTTGGCGCGGTCGATGCCGGTGAATTTTTCCTGCCAGGCTGGGGTGTAGGGGGCGATTTCTGCATCGTAGTCCTGCGGGTAGCCGCCCGCTAGGCCGCGGTTGACACCGAACTGCGCCATCAGAAGGTCGAAGACGGTGGTCACTGCGACCCGGCCGTGTGCTGTCTCCAGATAGCGGACTGGCACACCGCGCTGCACGGAGCTGCTGTCGGAGAAATCGTTGAAGGTGACTTGCAGAACCTCATCGTTAGCATCCAGCAAGGAGAGCTGCGGCGCAAGCTCCGAGCCATCTTGGCCGTCCTTCATCTGCAGGTTCCACTCCCCCTTCTTCTCCTGCCAGCGGAAACCGAGGGTGCCGAGCGGCATGCGCGGCTCCTGGCTGGTTTCATCCCAGACCAGGTATTTGAAGCCGCCGTTTTCCTCTTTGCTGTAGCGTTCCAGTTCACCGGCCCTGGCCATGCGGCCGGCACTGTATATGCCGTCCTTTTCTGCCAGTTCGATCAGGAAGGGGGTGTCGGTGTAGCGTTTCAGGTAATCGATGAAATAAGGAGTTTTTGCCTGATGATGAAATTCGCTGAGGATGACATGGTTGACTGCCATCCAGAAGGCGCCGTCCTGCCCGGCATGGGCCGGAATCCACCAGTCGGCGTGCTTGGAGGTTATATTGAAGTCGGGCGCGAAGACCGTGACCTTGGAGCCGTTATGCCGTGCTTCGGTCAGGAAGTGCGCGTCCGGGGTGCGGGTCATGTCGGGGTTGGAACCGACCACCGCGATATATTTGCTGTTGTACCAGTCGGCACTCTCGGCGACGTCGGTCTGCTCGCCCCAGATCTCGGGTGAAGCGTTCGGCAGGTCACAGTACCAGTCGTAAAAGCTCAGGTTAGCGCCGCCCATCAGCTGCATGAAGCGCGAACCGCCGGCAAAGCTGAGCATCGACATCGCCGGGATCGGTGAGAACCCGACCAGACGGTCGGCGCCGAATTTCTTGATGGTGTAGATCGAGGAGGCGGCGATGATCTCTTCGACCTCGTCCCAGCTGGCGCGGCGGAAGCCGCCCTTGCCGCGCGCCTGTTGATAGCTCTTGCGCTTGGCCGCATCCTCCATGATCGAGGCCCAAGCCTTGACCGGATCACCGTGCTCGGCTTTGGCCGCGCGCCACAGGTCGGCCAGCACGCCGCGCAGGTAGGGGTACTTGATGCGCAAGGGGCTGTAGAGATACCAGGAGAAAGAGATGCCGCGCTGACAGCCGCGCGGCTCGTAGGGGGGGAGTCCCGCTTCGAGTTCGGGATAGTCGGTCGCTTGCAGTTCCCAGCCGACGATGCCGTCCTTGACATGCACGTTCCACGAACAGCTGCCGGTGCAGTTGACGCCGTGGGTGCTGCGCACCACCTTGTCGCACTGGTTGCGGTTGCGGTAAAACTCTTCCCAGGCGCGCGATTTCGGGTCGATGATATCCTTGATCCAGCTCATGCTCGCATACCTCGCTGCTTCCTGACTTGCTCAACCAACGGCTGACGCGCGCCCTTGAAGCGGCGCAGACCCATGAGTGCCACAATGGCAAAGACGATGACGACCCCGAGCAGAATCGGCCCGGCCAGCGATGTTGCCGGTGGGGCCTTCTGTTCTGCGGCCTGGGCGAAAAATGCGCTCAGGTCGAGACGTTCCTGTTCGGTCAGCGGGCGGCTGGCGAAGATCGCTTCCATGCTCGGAAAAGCGAGGGATTCAAGCACGCCCATCACCCCTTCCTTGCTATAGTCGGTGTAGAGGGCGGAAAGGTTGGGTCCATAGCTAGCGGCCCCCGCTGAGCCAAACCCGGTCAGGGCATGACAGGCGATGCAGGGCGAACCGCCGTTGGTCATGGCAAGAGCCCCGGTGTAAAGTTGCCGGCCGCGGGCGGAATCACTCTCGATCGCTATGGCGCTGAATGATGGTAGGACGAAAGCCAGCAATGATAGCGTCAAGATGAGTCGGTAGAGAGCGTATCTCCAGCCTCTTGTTTTCATGCGTTATCTCCTTGAAAGTCACCGGGTACAGGGGATAAAAAATTAAATACGGATGGTCAGTTGTATGAATTTATTCGAGTTTTGACTAAACTAAGCAGAACAGATTTTTGGGAGCTGTCAAGCTGTTGGATAAAGCCTGGTGCTTTTGCTCGAATAGAATAAAACAGTTTTTTATCGAAATCTTTGACCCAGGTCAAAAAGGATGGTGCCTGCAAATTTAGGCGTCCCCATGAAATCGATTTCTGGAGGAAATTATGTTGCGTTGGTTGATTGTGTTTGGGTTGCTGGTCTGTTGTGTTTCACCGGTTTTCGCGACCGAAGAATTCGCCGCCCAGACCGGGCATGATTGCAGCTACTGTCATCTCGATCCGTCCGGTGGCGGGGAGCTGACCGCCCAGGGCGAGGCGTTTATCACCGCCCAGGCCGCAGCCGGAACGCCGGTGGCCCCTTCCGGTTTCGCCCGCCTGCTGCGCCTGCTGATCGGTTACCTGCACCTGGTCACTGCGGTCTTCTGGTTCGGCACCATCTTCTATGTCCACCTGGTACTTAAACCGGCCTATGCCGCCAAGGGGCTGCCGCGCGGCGAGGTGCGGGTCGGCCTGGTTTCGATGGCGGTGATGACTTTAAGCGGTCTCTACCTGACAGTCATGCGGCTCGATTCCTGGCACAGCCTGGTGGATACGCGGTTCGGTCAACTGTTGCTGGTCAAGCTCGGGCTCTTTGCGATTATGGCGAGTATGGCACTGCTTGCAGTCTTCGTCGTCGGCCCGCGTCTGCGGCGGCGTAGCACGGAAGAGAACGAGATTGTGCTGGGAGATATGACTGCCGAACAGTTGGCGATGTGCGACGGTCAGAAGGGGCGCCCGGCTTGTTTCGCCTATCGAGGTAAGATTTACGATGCGAGCAAGAGCCCGATGTGGAAGGAGGGACAGCATATGCAGCGTCACGCGGTCGGCGGTGACCTGACCGTTGCACTAGGTCAAGCGCCGCACGGCGAGGATCGGGTTATGCGTCTGACCGAAGTCGGTTCGCTGTTGGCATCCTCTGCGGTCGCCGGGGATCGGCCGAAGAAGCAGTTTATTTTTCTGGCCTACCTCAACCTGATTCTGGCGTTTGCCATCCTGCTGGTTGTGGCCCTCTGGCGCTGGGGGTGAGTCCCCCCTCACCCCGGCCCTCTCCCACGAGGGGAGAGGGAGAAATGCTCAGCTTACAGATTTTACTTCACCCCTCCCTTTATGGGAGGGGCTGGGGGAGGGCGAAAAGCATGAACCTCACCGAAACGGCGCGAGAACTCAGGAAAACCTCAACCGACACTGAGCGCCTGCTTTGGCACCATTTGCGGGCCAAGCAGCTGGAAGGCTTGAAGTTTCGTCGTCAGGAACAGATTGGCCGTTTTATCGTCGATTTCGTCTGCTACGAAAAATCGCTGATTGTCGAGGCCGACGGCGGCCAGCATGCTGTTGAGGTTGAAAAGGATGAAGAACGAATGCTCTGGCTGAATTCGCAGGGGTTTCATGTGCTGCGGTTCTGGAATCATGAAATTCTGACAAATATTGACGGGGTGCTTGAGGTCATTCGGGATCATTGCTTGTAATTCCCCACCTCGCCCTCCCCCCGGCCCCCTCCCATAAAGGGCGGGGGAGAAAAACATCACATGTCTGTCTCCCCTCACCCCGGCCCTCTCCCACGAGGGGAGAGGGAGAAATGTTCAGTTTACAGCTTTCACTCCCCTCCCTTTATGGGAGGGGCTGGGGGAGGGCGAACACAGAACACAGACTTCAAGAGAATGCAGTATGACCGTTGAAAGGCCAGATGACGGTTGCGTAAAGAGATTTGATGAGCGACTCGAAACTTCTCATTTATCAGGATGCAAACGGCAAGGTCAAAGCCGATGTCCGTCTGGAGAATGAAACGGTCTGGTTGACCTAGGAGCATATGGCCCAACTTTTTGGTAAGGCCAAGTCCACTATCAATGAGCACATTAAGAACATCTTTGCTGAAGGCGAGCTTGAGAAAAGCGCGGTGGTGAAGAAATTCCGAATTTCTTCAAAAAGCGCCTCAATATTACAACCTGGACGTGATCATCTCCGTCGGCTACCTGGTCTACAGGGGAAGTCTCAGCAAGGTCTCTGCCCCTCTTCTGTAAAATTGACCAAACCTGTTATAAATAAGGGAGCGGCTTTTTGCGTCTCCGAATTCCGTTAGCGACCGTTACGGGTTCACGGGTATTCAAGCTCTGCAAAGGAGTGTCAGGTTATGTCCGACCACCAATCTTCAGGTCCAGATCAACAGAATGAAACCGAAAACCGCGAGTGGCGCGAGTCGCTCGATTACGTGTTGCAGACCGCCGGCCCGGAAAGGGTCCAGCATCTGCTGCGTCTGTTGCAGGTGCGCGCCCAGGAACAGGGGGTGAGCATCCCCTTTACCGCCAACACCCCCTACCTCAACACGATTCCGCGCAGCCAGCAGCCGCATTTCCCCGGGGACCGTGAGCTGGAACGGCGGATCAAGTCGATCATCCGTTGGAACGCCATGGCGATGGTGGTGCGGGCCAACCAGGAATCGTCCGGCATCGGCGGGCATATCTCGACCTTCGCCTCGACCGCGACCCTGTGGGAGATCGGTTTCAACCATTTCTGGCGCGGCCACACCGACAAGTTTATCGGCGACATGGTCTACTTTCAGGGACATGCCTCGCCGGGCGTTTACGCGCGGGCCTTTCTCGAAGGGCGCTTGAGCGAAGATGATTTGATTGGCTTCCGCCGTGAGCTGCGCCCCGGCAAGGGGGGGCTCTCCTCCTACCCTCACCCCTTCCTGATGAAGAATTTCTGGGAATTTCCGACCGTCTCGATGGGGCTGACCGCCCTCACCGCCATCTACCAGGCGCGCTTTAACCACTACCTGGTCGATCGCGGTCTGCGCAAGCGCAGCGGGCGCAAGGTCTGGGCGATGCTGGGTGACGGTGAGATGGACGAGCCGGAATCGCTGGGCGCGATCAGCTTGGCGGCGCGCGAAAAGCTCGACAATCTGATCTTCGTCATCAACTGCAACCTGCAGCGACTCGACGGGCCGGTGCGCGGCAACGGCAAGATCATCCAGGAGCTGGAGGCCGATTTCCGCGGTGCGGGTTGGAACGTGATCAAGGTGATCTGGGGGGATGACTGGGATCGCTTGCTCGAGGCTGACAAGAGCGGCAAGCTGGTCAAGCGCATGGATGAAGTGCTCGATGGCGAGATGCAGCGCTTTACCCGCAGTAATGATGATTTCGTGCGGGAGCATTTCTTCGGCAAGTACCCGGAGCTGGTCGAGTTGGTCAAGGGTTACAGCGACGAACAGCTGGGTCGCTTGACGCGTGGCGGGCACGACCCGGACAAGGTCTTTGCCGCCTATCAGAGTGCCTTCGAGCATAAGGGGTCACCGACGGTGATCCTGGCGCATACCATCAAAGGCTACGGTCTGGGCGAAGCCGGTGAGGGGAAGAATATCACCCACGCGCAGAAGAAGTTGAACGAGGATGAACTCAAGGCCTTCCGCACCCGTTTCAATATCCCGGTCAGCGACAAGGAGATCGGCGAGACCCCCTTCTACAAGCCAGCCGCAGACAGCCCGGAGATGGTTTATCTCAAAGAACGCCGCGCAGCGCTGGGTGGACATCTGCCGAGCCGTCAGGATGGCAGCGTGCCCATGGCTTGCCAGACCGAAGAGATCATCCGTGAGTATTATGCCGGCTCGGGGGATCGTCCTTTAGCGACGACCATGGCCTATGTCCACCTGCTGACCAAACTGATGCGCGATCCCGAAATCGGCAAGCTGATCGTGCCGATCGTGCCTGACGAAGCGCGCACCTTCGGCATGGAATCGCTCTTCCGCCAGGCCGGAATCTACAGCCATGTCGGGCAGCTCTACGATCCAATCGACAAGGGAAGCCTGCTCTTCTACAATGAAAGGAAGGAAGGCGCGATCCTCGAGGAGGGTTTGAGTGAAGCCGGTTCGATGGCCAGCTTCATCGCCGCCGGCACCGCTTATTCGAATAACGGTGTCCAGACCATCCCCTTCTATACCTTCTACTCGATGTTCGGTTTTCAGCGCGTGGGGGATCAAATCTGGCAGGCCTGCGACAGCCGGGCGCGCGGCTTTCTGGTCGGTGCCACCGCCGGGCGCACCACCCTGGCTGGCGAGGGGTTGCAGCACCAGGACGGTCACAGTCATGTGCTGGCCCTGACCCCGACGCGGGTCAAGGCCTATGATCCAGCCTTCGCTTACGAGTTGGCGATCATCGTTCACGAAGGGTTGACTCGGATGTACTGTCATCAGGAGGATCTGATCTATTACCTGACAGTGATGAACGAAACCTACCTGATGCCGCCGATGCCCAAAACGGCTGGCGTGCGCGAAGGGATCCTGAAAGGGATGTATCGCTTCAGGAAGTCGAGCCTCAAAAAAGGCAAGGGGCAGGCCCACCTGCTGGGGAGTGGTGCGATTCTGAACGAGGTGATCAAGGCGCAGCAGATCCTCGAAGAGGATTATGAGGTCGCCGCCGATGTCTGGAGCGTGACCAGTTACAAGGAGCTCTACAGCGATGCGGTCGAATGCGAGCGCTGGAACCTCTTGCATCCGGATAAGAAGCCGCAAATCCCTTATCTCAAGCAGCTGCTCGAAAAGGAGACCGGGAGCTTCGTTGCGGCCAGTGACTACATGAAGGTGCTGCCGTCGGCGGTCGCTCAATGGTTCCCCGGACCGCTCCACTGTCTGGGGACCGATGGCTTTGGGCGGAGTGATGATCGCACGCGTCTGCGCGACTTCTTCGAGGTCGATGCGCGCTATATCGTGCTGGCCGCGCTACGCCAGCAGGTCGAATGCGGTGCGCTGTCGAAGACGGTCCTGGCGAAGGCGTTGAAGGCGCTGCAGATCAATCCGGAGAAGTTGAATCCGCATCGGGATTAGAACGAAGAGGTGATCCCTCTCCCTCAGGGAGAGGGACACAACCAAGACAAAGGATCTTTATGAAACAGGAGATTAAAATACCGGAGGTCGCCGAGGGGGTGACCTCCGGTACAGTGGTAGCGCTCATGGTCGCGGTCGGTGATCGAGTCGAGGTGGATCAGACTATCCTCGAACTGGAAACCGACAAGGCGGTGGTGGCGATCCCGACGCCGGTGGCCGGCACCATACGTGAAATTCTGGTGGCCGAAGGGGAGAAGGTCGCGGTCGGTGCAGTTGTTGCTTTGCTCGACAGCGCAGCCGGGATTGAAAACAAAAAATCGACAGGGGGTGAGGATAGTGAGTCACAAGCGGCGGATGAAATCCAGGCAGAGGCGACTGTTGATATTGAGAAGCCGACTAAGGACACGGATTCAGCGCCTGCGCCGCTGGAAGTGGTACCGAACGATGATGCCGCTTCACCAGATTTGACCATCCTGCGGCGCGACGACCGGGTTGCCCCTGCAGCCCCCTCTGTCAGGCGGCTGGCGCGCGAACTGGGGGTCGATATTTACCAGGTGCAGGGGACCGGGCCTGCCGGGCGGATCAGTGCTGAGAACGTGCGAGGTTTCGTACATGATACGATGCAGCGTGTTACCGGTGGGGGGATCGTTCCTTCCGAATTTCCCGGTCTGCACGCGCAGCGTCCACTTCCCGATTTCAGCCGTTTCGGCGCCTCCAGCCGTGAACCGCTCTCCAAGATCCGCGAGCTGACCGCTGACGCGATGAGCTATGCCTGGTCGACCATCCCGATGGTCACCCAGTACGACAAGGCGGCCATTGGTCCGCTCGAAGCCTTCCGCAAGGAGTTCAATCAGCACGCGGCGGCGGAGAAAAAACTGACTATGACCGCTATTCTGGTCAAGGTCTGTGCCGCCGCACTTGCGGCCATGCCGCAGTTCAACAGCGCTCTTGATCTGGCCAGTCGCGAGCTGGTGCTGTTTGACTATATCAACATTGGGGTGGCGGTCGATACCCCGCATGGCCTGTTGGTGCCGGTGCTGCGTGATATCGAGCGCAAGGGGATAGCGAAGATCGCCAGCGAGCTGAATGAACTGGCCGGTCGCACCCGCGAAAGAAAGGTCAAACCTGATGAACTGGAAGCGGGCACTTTCACCATCAGTAACCTGGGCGGCATCGGCGGAACCTCCTTCACCCCGATTGTCTATGCCCCGCAGGTTGCGATTCTCGGCGTCTCCACGGCCGAGATGCTCCCGGTCTGGAACGGCAGCGAATTTGAACCAAAGCTGGTGATGCCGCTCTCGCTGACTTATGACCACCGGGTGATCGACGGCGCAGCTGGCGCGCGGTTTTTGCGCTGGATCTGTCAGGCGTTGGAGAATCCGCTGCAGTTGGTGATGTGAGGTGAAGTGAAGTGAGAAAATCCTCGGGTCCCGGCCCGAGAGCCGGCTGCATTTTCTTTGAAGCGCAAAGAAAATGCAGCAAAAGAAACTTTTTTATTTCTGTCGCGTGGTTTTGGTGCTGTGTTGACACGATGCAGGTTGGATGATTCGATAGGGTTCAGTTGGTTGATCACCCTGAAAGCGGAACGGCCCCGACGAGCGAAAGGCCGCCCTAACGGGTTAAACGGGTCCCACCATGGAAGTAATGTAAAAGGCTACCGGGATCTTCCTGCTAATGCCTTGCAACAACCGGCAGATCCCCTTACGGAAGCTGCCTACAACGAAACGTCGTTTCCGTTTAACCCGTGTGAACCTGCGAGCCGGGGCGTTAAAGCTTTTATCTGACTCGAAGATTCACGAAGTTGTTCAGTACAATTGAACAGTAGAAGCAAGAAAAGTAAGGCGACAGAAATGAAAAAGCCATTTTTTGCTTCCTTTTTGTTGGCTTTGACAAAAAGGAAGGCGTCCGTCGGGGCGCGTCCCGACGACCTTTTTCTCATCTAAAAGATAGAGAGAACAATTATGTCAGCGATCCCCAAAAAATCCCAACTCGTCATCCTCGGTGCCGGTCCCGGTGGCTACAGCGCCGCCTTCCGCGCCGCCGAACTCGGGCTTGAAGTCTGCCTGATCGACCCCGAACTCAACCCCGGCGGAGTTTGTCTCTACCGTGGTTGTATCCCGTCGAAGGCGTTGTTGCATGTTGCCAAGCTGGTGAACGAGGCTGAGGAGTCGTCAGCCATAGGCGTTGACTTCGGCCAGCCGCAGCTGGATATCGAGAAAATCCGCAGCTGGAAGAACGGAGTGATCGAAACCTTGACCGACGGGCTGGGGGGCAAGGTCGCCAAGTTGAAACTCACATATATTCAGGGGACGGCGCGCTTCAAGGACAGCCGGACGTTGCTGGTCAATACCGTTGCCGGCGAAGCAGGGGAGCTGGTTTTCGAGCAGGCGATCCTCGCCACCGGTTCGCGGCCGATCATGTTGCCGGGGATTGCGCCGGACAGTGCACGGATTATAGATTCGACTGATGCCCTTGATCTGGTCGATGTGCCGCAGACCCTCCTGGTTGTCGGTGGCGGCTATATCGGGCTGGAGCTCGGCTCGGCCTATGCCGCGCTGGGGAGCGAAGTTTCGGTGGTCGAAATGACCGCTCATCTGCTGCCGGGGTGTGATCGCGACCTGGTTTCGGTGCTCAAGCGGCGACTTGATCTGAAATTCAGCGAGATTCTGCTCAACACCAAAGTCGCAGAGCTTAAAGAACAGAAGAACGGGGTTAGGATCAGCTTCGAGGGCCCCAAAGGGGAGCGTAGCAGCAAAAGGTTCGACAAGGTGCTGATCGCCATCGGCCGCAGACCCAACAGTGAAAATCTCGGTCTGGAAAATACTGCGATTAAGGTTTCGGCCAAGGGGTTCATCACTGTCGATGGTCAGCAACGTACGGCCGAATCCCATATTTTCGCCATCGGCGATTTGTCCGGTGAGCCGATGCTGGCGCATAAGGCCTACGGCGAGGCACATGTCGCTGCGGCGATGGCCGCCGGGCAGCGGGCGGTCTTCGATCCACGGGCGATCCCGGCGGTGGTCTTTACCGATCCTGAGATCGCCTGGTGCGGGTTGACAGAAACCACTGCGCGTGAGCAGAAACTCAAGGTCAAAACGGCCAAAATGCCTTGGCGCGGTAACGGCCGCACCCTCACCCTGGGACGCGACGACGGCATGACCAAGCTGATTGTCGACCCGGAAAACGATCGCCTGCTCGGTGTGGCACTGGTCGGTCCCGGCGCTGGCGAACTGATCGCTGAAGCGGTGCTGGCATTGGAGATGGCCGCCACCAGCGAAGATCTGCGCAGCACTATTCATCCTCATCCGACCCTCTCTGAGACCGTTTTCGAAGCAGCGCAGATGTTGTTTAAGAAATAGGCTCTGTTCGCAGGATCTCGGGCTCGGGTGCCTGTACCGCCGCCGGTTTACGTATAATCGCCAGCCAATTGCCACCAGGGCAAACGCCCATGTAATTATGCCTTTCCTTTACCGCTCAGATCAAGATCCACTTCAGCAGCAATCCCACGTCCCCGTTCGACGGCCCGACTCACTGCTGGTTGAGTCATGCCAACCTTGTGAGCAACAGCGGTCGCCGTCATCCCCAATTCCCGAACCGCCCAATAGCACAGCAGGCTGCGCGCCCGAACACGTACGGGCTGTTTACACGCACTTGATTCCACGGTAGATAATATGGCGGAGTGCGTCGGGCGAGTCTATGCGAGCTTGTCTTGGCGTGGGTATGAGTACGCTAGATAGTAAGGATTTCAAGAAAAGCATAATTACATGGGCGTCCCCTACCAGCCTAGG
>JBDNGT010000295.1:0-2754 GCA_041689145.1 Geopsychrobacter sp.
GAAACTTCTTCTGCTACTGAAGGTCCGTAATTTTGCGGCAAGACACTGACAGTCACAGTGTAACCTTCCAAACCCAAGATCGCCTGACCGCTCTGGTTTCGCGCACCGCTATCCATCAGGCCGTTGTAATCATCAACATCATCATACAGCTCACGGGTCAATTCACCGTCAATGTCAGGATCGGCATAGTTTTTCAGCGTGATCTCTTCCATATAGGATTCAGCAATCGCAATCGCCTGCTGGCGCAGCACCGGATCGGCTGAATGCTGGGTGGTGAAATTGATGACCGATAGAATCCCGACCAGGGCGACCGAAATAATGACCATCGCCACAATCAACTCGATCAGGGTAAAACCGCGTTGGGTCATATTGTGTGTGGGAAAGTTCATGGAGCATCCACGTAACCGGTTTCGGCCACAACTTCAAAATACAGGCTACCGCCGTTAATATTAATCCTCGTCTTAATCATCGACGCGCTGGGGCTGCGCCCCAAGGCATCGAATATAAAATCCCCGGCCGTCGAGGCCAGGGTGACACCGGCAAGGCTGTTGCTCGTCACCGGATGATTACTGATGGTTGTAAACGCACCGGTTGTGCAATCGGTCGCGTGCTGCTGCAGCGCATAGCTGCTGCCAGAAATCGACACCTGCACTTCACATCCGCTAGCCACCGCCAACTTCTGCGCATAGCGTACCGCCCCGGCAACTTCGTCGTAGGCGGCTCGCTCGCGGTAATCGTTAAGATTGAAGAATTTGGGTACAACGACGGCGGAAAGAATCCCGAGTAACAGGATCACTATGACAAGCTCGACGAGAGTGAACCCTTTAATTGAGAACATCAAAAATCCGCCAGGTAATTTCTCAAACTAGCCGAACAAGAATCCCTGATAAGTAATTGAGATCACTGCCCGAACAAAAAAACTTTGCAAAACCATGACTATCCGCGCATGTGCGGCCCCAGGTTTTTGCGGTGAACTTCGTTCTAGCTTAGCATGCCATAAACTTGCGGGACAGCCCCCGAGGTTGCGGAGGACTGTCCCGAGTTTACTTTAGAAAAAAGGGAGTGTCCCTATTTTATTTGTTATGCCTTCAAAATGAAGGGATTCTCGCTATTTCCAGTCGGCGCGGATTTTGAGACTACGATTTATCAATAATTGTGCACCGGCGAAATCACCGGCCTCACGCCGATACGCTGCGGTTTTTTCAAGGAGTGGGAGTAATGCCGGGACAGCATGGTAACTATACCTGAGTCCTTCCTCTAATGTCGTCCATGCCTGCTTTCGTGCACCAGACTTTTCCAGCTGTTGTGCAAGTTCAAGGCGCGCCGGCAGATATCGCGGGTCGAGCTTGACCGCCTTGCGAAAGAGCTCTGTGGACTCTGGTAGATTTTTTGTTACCTTGCCGTCCGTATCGTATGCCTTCAGTTGGGCCAGTTTCTCCGGAATCATGGGACGAAATGGGTTCAATTTTTGGGCTTTCAATAAATTTTCCATCCCGTAACGCAACAGATCATCGCGCTCTGAATCAGTCATATCAAGGCCTTCGGTGAGCCCTGCCCGCACAATTTCACCTTCCATATACCAGTTAAAATCATTGCTCGGCCACAAAGACCTCGCCTTGGCCAGACAGGCGAAAGCACGCGGTATTTGACCGTCCCGGTAGGCCGCTTGCGCCTGCAGGGTATAATACTGCGAACAGCCCCCAAGCAGAATAAAGGTGAGTGGAAACAGGCAGAGCAGGGCCGTAACCATCCAGAGGTGATTTTTTGGCTCTGCAACTGCAGCAGCCGGTTGGCGCTGAAATTTGGAGATCAGCAACTGCACACGCGCCAACAAAATACCGACCACAATAAGGGTCGAAAATACATAGGCATTAAAAGTGAATATGCTGTGAACAAGCAAGGCAGACAAACCGCCCGCCAGTGCCACCAACTCTTGCCGCTGATCGCTGTTGGTCTGCATGCCGGTCGCACGCCAGATTGCGCGGTAAAAAATCCCGATGGCCAGCAGGGCCGCCAGCAGACCACCGATTCCGGCTTCGATCCAAACCTGCAACAAATCGTTGTGGGCAAAGTAGCCGGCAGAGCTATCGGCAAAGGCGCGGTATTGTGGATACAGCCAGCCGTACACCCCGACCCCGATACCGGACCAAGGGGCCGTTTTTAGCATTTCGTAGGAAGATTCCCAGATCAAAATACGGGCTGCGCCCGCCGCCGCAGGATCGCTCAAACTCAACAAGCGTCCCGCGCCCGCCGCCGATTGGAGACCGGTAAACAGCAGACTGGTGGCAACCCCGCCGAGGACACAGCCAACCGATTTCGACCAAAAGCGTAAATCAATCCGGGCGCGCAATGAAGCAAGGATTAAAACACAGAGACCCAGGCCGAAGGCAAGCAGCGCGCCGCGACTACCGATCAACCCCAGGGCCAGCCCGGCAGCGAATAGGGTTATGAAAGATAAAAACCGCTGCCAATTCTTTTGGCTGGGCAGAAAGGCCCAGAACAGCAGGGGGAGAAGAAAACCGGCCAGTGAGTTCTTGTTCAAAAATGTCGCCCTGGGGACAGACTGGCCAACATACTGTCCAACTGCGGTCACAGCCAGAATCAGCCCGAAAGAGATAAGCACCAAACGCAAAAGGTCCCAATTGTCGCGACGGGCGCATATCACTAGGGTAAAAAAGACCACGAGCAGGGAACTCTGGCGCCATAAAGTCACCTGAGTAAACGCCGGCACGGGCGTCCAGAACAGGGTCGACA
>JBDNGT010000296.1:0-12388 GCA_041689145.1 Geopsychrobacter sp.
TGAAGAATTGATTCAAAAATTTCACCCCGACGCCATGGCGGTGGAGCAAGTTTTTGTCGCGAAAAATCCTGCTTCAGCGCTTAAACTCGGCCATGCGCGTGGTATTGCTCTGCTGGCCGGTGTTAAGGCGGGCTTACCGGTTGCTGAATACACGGCCCTGCAGGTTAAAAGTGCGGTCGTTGGTTACGGTCGAGCGGCCAAGTCACAAATTCAGCAGATGACCCGCACCCTGCTTTGTCTACCGGAGATTGCCCAAGAGGACGCATCAGATGCCCTGGCTGTCGCCATTTGCCATGCCCACAGCCACAAACTGGCAGGCCAAGTGGCCCGTCATGCGCTGCTGCGCGGGGGAAGAAAATGATCGCCCTTCTAACGGGAGAGATTGCCCAACGCCATACGGAAGCAATTGTCATCGACGTTGCCGGAGTTGGTTACCGGGTACAGATTCCACTCACCACCTTCTACCACCTCCCGGAGAATGGGAAGATTTCTCTCCATATCCACACCCATGTCAAGGAAGATGCGATTAACCTTTTCGGGTTTCTGTCCCTTAAAGAGAAAAACTTTTTCGCGCTGCTCATTTCGGTTTCGGGTGTTGGACCCAAGCTCGCAATCAACATTCTGTCCCACATGCCCGCTGATGAACTGGCCCTGGCCCTGGTTGAGGCAGACATCCCACGCCTTACCAGCATCCCGGGAATCGGCAAAAAAAGCGCCGAACGCCTGGTCCTTGAGTTGCAGGATAAAGCCGCAAGCTTCGCGCTCGACAAGGCGGTTAACACCTCGACACATAGCAGGACAGCTCCAGCAGGACTACGTGAAGACGCAATTTCTGCGCTGATGAACCTCGGATACAAGGAGGCTTTTGCCAACAAAGCGGTCAAGAGCCTTGAATTCCCGGCGGGCACCGCCCTGGAAGAGATCCTTAAAAAAGCCCTGAACCTGTTGCGCAAATAAGTATTGCCAACTGCGAATCGAGTTATAAATGGAAGAGCGCTTAATAACGGGCCAAAAGAAGGACGACGAGCAACTTTTCGATAACGGATTACGGCCAAAGACCCTGCAAGAATACGTGGGTCAGACCAAAGCAAAAAGAAACCTTAAGGTTTTCATCGATGCGGCGCGCAAACGGCAGGAATCTCTCGATCACGTTCTCTTTTACGGCCCCCCGGGACTGGGCAAAACCACCCTGGCAAACATTGTCGCTCAAGAGATGGGAGTCGCCATCAAAAGCACCTCGGGCCCGGTGATTGAAAAGGCCGGTGACTTGGCCGCGGTGCTGACGAACCTGGAAGAGGGCGATGTCCTGTTTATCGATGAAATCCACCGCCTCTCGCCGGTCATCGAAGAGATTCTCTATCCGGCGATGGAGGACTACCAACTCGACATCATGATCGGCCAGGGTCCTTCCGCACGCAGCATCAAACTCGACATTCCGCATTTCACCCTGGTCGGCGCAACCACGCGGGCGGGACTACTCTCCTCCCCGCTACGTGACCGCTTCGGCGTTATCAGCAGACTTGAATTCTATACCGACCGAGAGTTGACCCAGATAGTTAACCGGAGCGCTCGAATCCTCAACATCACAATCGATGCTGAAGGAGCTGCCGAAATTGCCCGGCGTAGTCGTGGCACCCCAAGGATTGTTAACCGCTTGCTCCGACGAGTGCGCGACTTTGCCGAAGTCGAAGAAGATGGCCTGATTACCAAAGAAGTCGCCGATCATGCCCTTGCCCGGCTCGAAGTTGATCATAGGGGCCTGGATTATATGGATCGCTTGCTCCTGACCACCATCATCGAAAAGTTCAAAGGGGGTCCCGTCGGACTCGACACTCTGGCGGCAGCAATCAGCGAAGAACGCGATACCATCGAAGAGGTCATTGAACCTTTTCTGCTCCAGCAAGGCTTTTTGCACCGCACACCACGCGGACGGGTTGCGACTGAATTATGCTATCAACATTTCCAAAAGAGCCCGGATGATGTCACACGAACCGGCAGCCTTTTCGGTTGAGTATTTATTTTAGGGAAGACTCATACATGTTATTCATCGCTGGGGTTAGCTCAAGCGAACATGCGCCGGCCAATGCAGGTCAGGAAGCACACCGCTTTGAATTTCGACCTTGAAGGGCCCCGGCCCCGACAGATAGCCCCTAGGGTTTAAGCCATAATGTTGCCCAACAATCACTTGCAGCTCTTTGCACAACAATTAGCCTCCTGGGCTGAACAGATCATTGAGAATGGTCGCACGCCCTTCCGGCGGGTCGACCTGTTTCATCAACTGCACACCTCCGCGGGTATCTGTCATCCACCTTTAATTCTCTGGATCAACCGACAAAGCATGATCGCCGGTGGGTTGATTTTCTTACCCGACGGCACAACAGACGCCAGCCTTAACATTGAAGCGGCGGCAGCAACCTCTTTGGGTTTACGCCACTTCGTTACCTGGGAAACAGCGCAGATCAACATATGGGAAACTGCGACAAAGGGCAACATCCTCGTCACGTCCCTCCCCCTGGCTACGACGCAGGATCCCTCAGTTTTTCACCATCGCTTATACGAGTTGATCGATCAACTCAAACTCCTTGCCGTTACTGGCCGGATAAATGCGCAAGAGATCTCTGCCTACTATCTGCTGAATCTGTTGGAAGAAACTTTGGCTTTGTCATTCCCTGCACTCCTGGACAACAGCCGGATGCATTCAAGGGAAAACTTGTCAGTGTTGACGGCGGAAGACGAGGCACAAAGCTGGAATCGATTGACCCTGTTGCGGCTACTCAGCCTCCTTAACTGGGAGATTCTGCCGCCCAATGTGCCGATGGAGAAGTTGACCGTTTCAGCGAATGAGATGCTAGCCTCTCTCCCTGAGCCCTTAGGGGAAATCCTCCTAAACTTGACCCCAGCACCATCTCTAGCCCTGCCAGCCGAGAGCGCTGTGGTCTTTCATCACCTCCTCCTCCGGCTTCAACAAATCGGCTGGCAGAGTCAGGACAGCCGGGGAGAAAAGACTCTCCGCTTACTACTGAGTCTCTGGCATGCCAATGCTCCACGTGCAGCGAAACCAAATTGCAATGACAGACTCTTACTTCACTCCCAGGAACTTGCACCAAGCTGCTGCCGCGAAATTTCTCACTCGGGGGCACAACTGGCAGCAAACGCCATCATGCGCGTCCTCGACAAACGGACACATCCGGTACAGATTCAAGGAGAAACATTCAAAATCATCGCGCCGTTAGAGGAAATTTTTCTTCATGCAAATTTCTACGGTAGCCAACGACCGGCCACTCCCCTGCGTCGTGAAATTACAGGTTACCTGCGGAAGAGTTGGCCAAACCGGCGACTGATTATTCCCGGCAATCTGCCTTTTTGGGCAACGGAAGCAGCTCATTTTCTCGGCCTGACCGCGCAGAACAGTCACATTGAATTGCACCTGCCGACAAACTGGCTGCACCTACTCATCGGCTCTTTTTTCACTGAGCTTATTTTTACAAATTTTATTTTGGAGACTATCGATTGCCGTGATGATCAGCGGCATCTCTTGAGATTGTGCCGGCGGCAAGGGGAGACGGCCACAGAGTGCCTACTCCCAGACGGCAACAGACGCTTTCTCGAACTTGGGTTGGACCACACTCTAGCAGCCAGCAGGTTGCTCTACGCACTGGAACTACCACCTCCGTTCTTTGAGTTAATGCTGGAGCAACAACTGGTACTGCTCACAGAGCCGTGCGAGGAGGCCTTTCTTCCGCAGGCGTTAGCTTACTATGCTCAAAGCAGTATGGGACAACAACTCTGGACAATGCGCACTCGGATCCCCATTCCTGAGGCCATAGAACTTCTGCTTGTTGAAGGCAAAGAGCTGAACTGGCTTGTCCCCGAAGCAAGTTGCCTCAAAGAGTTGTGCCGAGTCATTGCCATCACGGAGACAACAACCAACAACCTGCAACTGAATAAGCAGCTAAGCCAACTCCTTGATCTCCCCACAGACCTACCCATTGACCTCCCCACCATCCAGAGTAGAGGGACAAGCAATGATACCGGCGGCGGCACTAAACAGATCGATCGAAACCTAGGGGATGAACTGCTTCGACTCCTTGAGATTGACAGCATCCCCCACTTCCCACAGACTTATCTCTACCGTCAGGCAACCGGACCGCTCAACAACTACACCTTTTCGCCACCACTCAAACTCCGTCAGGAACTACTTGGAGAATATGAGTTTGAAGACGCAAAGGGGCAATGTCTGCATGTTACAGGCGAAGAGACAAAAGAGGCATTGCTCCTGGCTAGTATTCTCGGGCTGACGTCGCTTGAAATTCCAAAAAATCGAGTACAAACGGCCAAGATGCTGGATAGTTACCGCCAAGACCTCCACATTTTAAAGAAAACAATCGCCCGGCTCTGCCATCTCCATATCGAACAATCCAGCGCGGCTCAACGTCTGCAAAAAAAGCTCTGGAAACAACTGCCACTCCCACCGCTCAAATGGCTTTCCAGTTGACTTTACCGCCCCTTTCAGGGCAGGTTTATTGATGAAACTTCAGCCGAAATGGGGCGATTATGAAAATCTTATTACATATCTGTTGTGGGAACTGCGCCATCTATCCAGTCCAACAACTGCGCGAACAAAACCACCAACTGACCGGTTACTTTTTCAACCACAATATCCATCCATACCAAGAGTACATTCGTCGCCTTGAAACGACCCGCGAATATGCCACCAAGGTTGGGTTACCTCTACTGGTGGATGACATGTATCTGCTTGAAGAATTTCTGGCCAATGTCGCGGAAAACCCAGAACAGCGCTGCGCATATTGCTATCGCTCGCGCCTGACAAAAACCGCCCTAAAAGCGGCGGCAGATGGATTTGAGGCCTTTTCAACCACCCTGCTTTATTCCCGTTATCAGAATCAGGGTGCAATCATCAACTTTGGACACGAATTAGCCAGAGAGTACGAATTGGTATTTGTTGATCAGGACTTTCGCCCGGGCTGGAATGAGGGAATTCGTATTTCAAAAGAGATGGGTCTTTATCGACAGCAATACTGCGGCTGTATCTACTCCGAAAAGGATCGCTACCAGCCGCGGGCAGAATCCAAAGCCTCCTAAGCAGTCCTTCTTTATCATGCTATAATTTCGGTTAGTTCTGTCCATCCACCTAGATTTTCTATCTACCAAGGAGAAGAACAATGATCGACTTTATCGAGAAAACCATGCTCGCAGGATTCGGTGCCCTCTCTCTCACCCAGAAGAAATCGGAAGAATTGCTCAAGGAGATAAAAGAGCGCATCGATTTGACGGAAGATGAGGGGAAACAGCTCTTGACCCGCCTGCAGGATGTCGCCAAGGAGAACCAGAAAAAATTTGAAGCTCTGGCCCGCGAGGAATTACAAAAAACCGGTGCTCGCATGGGCTTTGTTCCTCAGGAAGATTTCGATGCCTTGGCAAAAAAAGTGGCTAAGCTGGAAAAACAACTTAAAACCAAATCCTGATATTTTCAGCGGACATCAAAAATGCTCACCTTTACCCGGATCAACCGGAACCTACGGTCACTTAAACGCTATCGACAGATCCTTGGTGTCCTGATCAAGTACGGCTTCGGCCACATCGTAGAACAGCTGAATATTGATTATTATCTCGAGCTCGGAAAACGAATTGTCTCACTCGGAACATTCTCGCGTGAACTCGAGCGGCTCTCACAGGCCGAGCGTCTACGTCTGGCACTCGAGGAATTGGGCCCGACCTTCATCAAACTCGGCCAACTTCTTTCAACCCGCCCGGACATCATCCCGCCAGAGTACATCAATGAATTACAAAAACTACAGGATCGTGTCCCCGCGGTCTCGACAGAGGAGATCAAGAAGCAGTTTGAGTTGGAGCTGGGAAAGAAGGCAGGCTCACTTTTAATAAATTTTGATCCGCTGCCGTTAGCGGCCGCCAGTATCGCTCAAGTCCACCGCGGGGTTCTGAAAAATGGCGATCAGGTGGTCTTCAAAATCATGCGTCCTGGAATTCAGCGGGTCGTTGACACCGATGTCGACATTCTGATGGGTCTGGCCTATCTGATAGAGCACCATCTACCGGGTGGCGACATGTATGATCCGATCGGGCTGGTCAAAGAGTTCCGCCGCACCATAAATCGCGAACTCGATTTCTCACGCGAGGCTCGCACGATTGATCGGTTTTCGAAAAATTTCATTGACGACGACTCTGTCCGTATCCCCCAGGTCTACTGGGAATATTCCGGAAGGACGGTACTGACGCTGGAATATCTTGCAGGGATAAAAGTCTCCCATCTGGATGAGTTAATTGAAGCTGGCTACGACCTGAAAGAGATTGCCCGACGCGGCGCGGACTCTTTTTTGAAGCAGGTCTTTGAGTACGGCTTTTTCCATGCCGATCCCCATCCCGGCAACATTTATGTTCTGCCCGACAATGTTATCTGCATTTTCGATTTCGGCATGGTCGGTCGCCTCGATGAGGATTCGAAGCAGCAGTTGACTGAACTCCTGCTGTCGATTTTACACCGCGATGTTGATCACATCATTTCGCAACTGCTTTACTCAGGCGACCTGCATGACGATTCAAACCTGAAAGACCTGAAGCGAGATCTCTCGGAATTTATAGACGATTACTACGATCTCCTGCTGCAGGATATCAGGGTCGGTAAACTGCTAATCGACTTTATCCAAATCCTGACCGAGTATCAGATCAAGTTCCCGGCAAACATGCTGCTACTGGCCAGAGCTCTAATTGCTATCGAAGGCCTTGGGCGCCAACTGGACCCTACCTTCAACATGATCGAGCAGGTGCGCCCCTTTGCCGAGCGCATCGTAAGTGAACGCTACACTCTGACCAATATAACAAAAGATTTGGCTCGCACACTGCAGTCATACCACGCCCTCGGCAAAAGCCTGCCGAAGGACATCAAGGAATTCATCAACCGCGTCAACCGCAACAAGTTTAAAATTGACTTGGAACATCGTGGCCTCGAGCGCCTGATCACGGATCTTGACAAATCATCGAACCGGATCTCTTTCAGCATGGTTATAGCTGCCCTGGTCATTGGTTCATCGATTATCATGCAGACCGACAAGGGCCCCATTCTTTTTGGATTTCCGGCCCTCGGGCTTCTAGGCTACTCGATCGCTGGTGTCCTTGGGCTTGGTCTTGCTATCGCAATTCTCCGCTCTGGACGCATGTAACCTAACGCGACTGGAACCACCGGAGAAATCATTACCCAAAATTAAAGTATCGCGCATGGCTCCCGGACTGGTGTTGTTATTTCTGCACAGTCTTCTTTGTTACCGACTACAATCTGCAACAAATCTCAACCCACTAAACAACCATGCATATAATTTCCAGCGTAATTTTAACCATATATGTGGTACTCTACCCCTGGCAAGATTATTGCATAACAAAACCAACAATAAACTAAATCTTTAATATATAACCGGACATGTGAATATGATTTTGCAACGCACCATAAAAACTTCTGCTGAAATTTCGGGCATAGGTCTACACTCAGGAGCCAATATAAGGTTACGTCTCCGCCCTGCTTCTGCTGATACTGGAATTATTTTTCATCGCCGCGAAGGTGATCGTGTTGTGGCCATCAAGGCCATTGCTGAAAATGTTGTTGATACTCATCTAGCCACGGTTTTGGGCCGCGAAGACTTAAACGTATCAACGGTTGAACATTTTTTGGCAGCATTGGCGGCATGTGGTATTGACAATCTTCATGTTGATATTGATGGCCCAGAAGTTCCCATCCTCGACGGTAGTGCCTCCCCCTTTGTGAAGCTGATCGAAGAAGCCGGCATCGAAGGCCTGGATTCAGCAAGGCGCTTCATTGCGATTCGAAAACCGATCAGTTTGATTGAAGGGGAAAAACGGATCAGCATTATCCCTTCTCGTTTTTTCCGGATCACCTTTGACATTGCGTTTGAACATAAAGCCATAGCCTTGCAGCAATACAGCATGAAATTCTCCCCCGAAAGCTTTCGGCGTGACATTGCGCCAGCCAGAACATTTGGTTTTCTTCACGAGGTAGAGTATCTCAAGGCGAAGGGACTCGCGCGCGGTGGTTCACTCGAGAACGCAGTGGTTATTGATGACAACGGTGTCATGAATCCGGAAGGTCTGCGCTATCAAGATGAGTTTGTTCGCCACAAGATTCTGGACTCCGTTGGGGACTTCAGCCTTCTCGGGGCACCGATGCTGGGTCATATTCGTGCATTTAAGGCTGGCCACAATCTGAACGCTAAAATGGTTCGCAAAATTCTCGACAATCCAGACTATTGGACTTACGTTGAATTTAGCGAAGCGGCAATGCAGGAAGCTCATCGCCGTAGCGACCGTGCCTTTGCCGTCGATTTGGCCTGGGATAAGGCCTGAACATCTTTTAACCTGAGCTTCAAAGGCAGCCATAGCATTGGCTGCCTTTTTTTCGTTCTACCACAAAAGAATTCTTATTTAAAATTTGCCAACCCACCGGTATTTTTGCGACAATTAAACTTGATTTAACTCTATAATGCCTATTTAGAGGAGAACCATGTCTCAGGCTCAAGAGAACCTAGTCAGCCCGTTAAAAAAGCGCCATCGTTATTACCGTGAGCTGCTTCTTCTCGTTGCGGTAGCAATACTTCTGGCGCTACTCCCCAAACTGGAGAACCATCTATTTGAAATCTCGACCAAGCTTGCGTTGTCAAACAGTATAATTGCACTCAGCCTGATCAACCTGAACATCTTGTTAGTTCTGCTTTTTCTTTTCCTAATTTTCCGTAACATCTTCAAACTTTTTCTTGAACGGCGCCAGGGAGTTCCTGGTGCCAAACTTCGCAGCAAACTTGTTGGGGCTTTTATTGCGCTCTCTCTGATCCCGACAATGCTGCTTTTTTTTGCTTCCGCAGGGTTCATCAGTACCAGTATCGACAATTGGTTTAATCGTCAGGTAGAATCAGCCCTTGACGAGTCACTCAATGTTGCCTTGACCTACTACCGTAATTCCGAAGCAACAGCGCTCTATTTTGCCGACCAACTTGCAACTCGTATCCAAAAAGACAAGCTCCTCAATGATGGAAACCTACCCCAGCTCCGTAGCCTGATCAAAGAAAAACAGGAAGAGTATAATCTGGGAATCGTTGAGGTTTTCTCAGCAACACAAGAAGAACTCGTGCGGGTAGCAAATCCAAAACTACCGATCATCGAAATCACAACGGCGGCATCAGACCCCGTCAAAGAAGGCCTACAGGGAAGTAAATTCACTGAGATCACCCCAGTCGGCAAAGCGGATTTAATTCGTGGAATCGTACCTATTCATTCGAATTGGGATCCAGTCGACATTGTTGGCGTTGTCGTTGTTAACCACTATGTCCCCTATTCTCTCATCAACAAAATGAAAGAAATCTCTAGTTCTGTCGAGCAGTACAAAACCACAAAACTCGTCAAAACCCAGATCCAGCAAAGTTACGTAATTGTCCTGCTGCTTATCGCTCTCATTATTATTTTCCTTGCGACCTGGTTCGGATTCCATCTCGCACGTGGCATCACGGTCCCGATACAGGATCTGGCTGAGGCAACTACCAAGGTCGCGGCTGGAGATTTAGATATCCACCTTGAAACACGCAGTAATGATGAAATCAGTACCTTAGTCAACGCCTTTAACAAAATGACTTCTGATCTACGTGAAGGTCGGAGTCGAATTGAAGAGGCAAACCGAGAGCTACAAAGCTCAAATATTGAGCTGGAACACCGTCGTAATTACATGGCAATCATCCTTGCCAATGTGACGGCGGGAATTATCTCGGTTGACCGCTTTGGTCGCTTGACGACCGCTAACAAATCGGCAGAAAAACTCTTGCGTTTTAAGGCAGATAAAGTGATCGGCAAAGATTTTCGTGAAGTTGTACCAGCCAGCTACCTTCCAACGATCAAAGACCTTCTTAAGGAATTATTTCAAAGTGAGAAGGACAGCATACGACAACAAGTATCGCTGCCCTTCGGTAGTGACAAAATTACCCTATTAGTCAACCTGACAACCCTAAAGGATGAGCTGGGCAACTTCATGGGTACAGTGGTGGTGTTCGACGACCTGACAGGGCTCGTAAAAGCACAAAGGATGGCCGCCTGGAGGGAAGTGGCAAGACGCATTGCCCATGAGATTAAAAACCCCCTCACGCCGGTGCAACTCTCTGCTCAGAGACTCCGGCGACGCTACCTCGATCGTTTCAGTGCCGATGATAAAGTGTTTGATGAATGTACTCAGATGATCATCACACAGGTCGATGAACTTAAAAACCTTGTTAATGAATTTTCAAATTTTGCGCGGATGCCCGCAACAAATCCAGCACCTTGCAACTTGAACGAAATCATTGAAGAAGCGCTGATCCTTTATCAGGAGGGACATAAGGAGATTAATTTCATCTTTGAAAAGGAAGACAATCTCCCTACGGCTAATTTTGACCGGGAGCAGCTCAAACGTGTTATGATAAACCTGTTTGAGAATGCGGTAGCCGCCAGTAACAATCAGGGGCAAGTTGTCATCGAAACCGCCTACAACTCAGAGTTGCAAATCATCACCTTCTCAGTATCAGACCAGGGTTGCGGCATTTCACCAGAGGATAAAGAACGTCTTTTTGAGCCTTATTTTTCAACTAAAAAATCGGGGACTGGCCTTGGATTGGCAATTGTTTCTACCATAATTTCAGACCATAACGGATATATTCGCGTGCGCAACAATCTGCCACAAGGGGCAAAATTCACCATCGAACTACCTGCCAACCAGCCACAAACAACCTGATCTGGACAATTCATGGAAACCATTCTTGTAGTTGATGATGAAGAGAGCATCCGCCTCAGCCTTGAAGGCATTCTGCTTGATGAAGGCTATCGCGCACTCTTTGCAAGCAACGGTGAAGACGCCATCAGTATTGCCCTGGAAGAGGATCCCGATTTAATCCTTCTCGACATCTGGATGCCTGGCATTGACGGAATGGAGACTTTGGCCAGAATTAAGGAAAGTCGTCCTAATCAGCCAGTCATTATGATGAGTGGCCATGGCACCATAGAAACTGCTGTGAGAGCCACCAGACTTGGTGCCTACGATTTCATTGAGAAACCGTTATCTCTTGAAAAGATACTGTTAAGCATTCAAAACGCAATGAAGGTTGGCCATTTAATGGCTGAGAACCAGGCTCTCAAAGCTAAAATAAACAAAGAGCACGAAATGATTGGCGAAAGTCAGCCGATCATGCATATGAAAAATCAGATCAACATTGCAGCACCAAGTAACGGGTGGGTTCTGATCACGGGTGAAAATGGGACAGGAAAAGAACTGGTTGCGCGAGCAATCCATCACCAGTCAGCACGATTTAAGCAAAACTTCGTTGAAGTAAACTGTGCTGCGATTCCTGAAGAGTTGATCGAATCAGAACTTTTTGGTCATGAAAAAGGAGCCTTTACCGGTGCCACTACGGCACGTAAAGGAAAATTCGACCAGGCCAACAACGGAACCCTGTTTCTGGATGAAATTGGGGACATGAGTCTCAAAACTCAAGCAAAAATTTTGCGTATTCTTCAAGAGCGAAAATTTGAGCGGGTTGGTGGCAATCGGACTATAGAAGTTGACGTTCGCGTTATTGCCGCCACCAATAAAAATCTAGAAACTGAGATCAGAGAAGGCAATTTTCGTGAGGATCTCTATTTCCGTCTCAATGTGCTTCCCTTTCATGTCCCACCACTTAGGGAACGTAAGGAGGATATTCAGCGCCTTGCAAGCCACTTTCTGAATTACTTCTGCAGCCAGGAGAGTCGCGACATCAAATGTCTGTCAGCAAACGCACTTCAAGCCTTGACTCAATATAACTGGCCAGGAAATATCCGCGAACTGAAGAATCTGATCGAAAGAATGGTTATCATGACACCTGAGCAGTTGATCGAATATAAACATCTGCCGGCATCTATTAAATCAGGCCCAAGAGACCAAAATCCGGAGATCTCTCTAGGCGATATTTCAGCAACATCGTATCGGGATGCTAAAGAGTTATTTGAAAAGCAATTCTTGAGACAAAAGCTTGAAGAGAACAGCTGGAATATTTCGCGGACAGCAGAGGAGATTGGGCTAGAAAGATCAAATTTACATCGTAAAATAAAATCCTATGGTCTAGAAGCCAATCGCAATTGATCTTTATTGGCTGAAACTGATATATTTTTTTTATAAACAGAAAAGCCCCCCTGATCCTTGCAAATCAGGGGGGCTCTTCAAATAATTTCGGCAGCGACCTACTTTCCCACATAGTCTCCCATGCAGTATCATTGGCGCGGTAGGACTTAACTTCTGTGTTCGGGATGAGAACAGGTGTGACCCCTACGCTATAGCCACCGAAAACCTTAA
>JBDNGT010000297.1:0-27930 GCA_041689145.1 Geopsychrobacter sp.
CATGTGTTCGCCCTTTTTTGATATTGGTAAAAAACCGGGCGAACACAAGGTTCGCCCCTACATCAGATCTTATCCCCGCGCAGGTCCTGCTTAAACAGCTCACCGGCCCCGCGGGAGGCACAGAAGTCACCGCACATGGTGCAGGTATCCTCATCTTCCGGGGTCCGACTGGCGCGAATCGCGCGCGCATCTTCGGGAAAGAGCGCCAACTCAAACTGCTTCTCCCAGTTGAGATCGCGCCGCGCCTTACTCATTTCTTTGTCGCGCTGACGCCCTCGCTCCGGGTACTTGTTCATGTCACCGATATAGGCCGCGATCTTCGCCGCCTTGACCCCATCGATCACGTCCTTTTCGTTGGGCAGCGCCAGATGCTCGGCCGGCGTGATGTAACAGATCAGATCGGCGCCATAGCGACTCGACTGGGCGGCACCAATGGCGGCGGTGATGTGGTCGTAGCCGGGAGCGACATCGGTCGAGATCGGTCCGAGCATATAATAGGGCGCGTCACCGCTCATCCGTTTTTGCAGGCGGATGTTGGTCTCAATCTCGTCAAGCGGCATGTGCCCCGGTCCTTCGACCAGCATCTGGCAGCCCATCTCGCGCCCGATTTCGGCTAGTTCGCAGTTGATCAGCAGCTCCTGCACCATAGCACGGTCATGGCTGTCGTGGATCGCCCCGGCGCGCAGACCGTTGCCGAGCGACAGCACCACATCGTACTTCTTGAGGATGGCACAGACCCGGTCAAATTGCTCGTAGAGCGGGTTTTCGCGGCCGTTCTTCATCATCCAGGCGACCATCGACACCCCGCCCTTGCTGACCAGTCCACCGTAACGATACCCCTGCTTGCGCAGGCGTTCGATGGTATAGAGGTTAATGCCGCAGTGAATCGCCATGAAGGCCAGCCCGTCGGCGCACTGCTGTTCGATGATATCGAAGAGCATCTCATCCTCCAGCTTGTTGGGGTCGCCGTACTTGCGTGCCGCCTCGCAAAAAGCCTGATAGAGCGGCACGTTGCCGACCGGAAGATCGACCGCCGCGATCACCTCGCGCCGTACCCGGTCGAGATCTCCGCCAACCGAGAGTTCCATCAGGGTATCGGCACCGGCAACCTGGGCCGCTAGCGCCTTGCGGATTTCGGCATCGTAATCGACGATATCGCTGCTGGTGCCGATGGAGGCGTTGACCTTGGTGCGCATCCCCTTGCCGATTCCGGCGGAGAGCGGGTTACGGATAATATTGTTCGGGATAACAACCTTCCCCTCGGCGACCATCTGACGCACAAACTCTGCGGTCAGACTTTCATTCTTGGCGACCGCCTCCATCTGTGCGGTGACGATGCCCTGGCGGGTAGATTCAATTTGCGTTGCCACTTTATTCTTTCTCCTGTTTGATGTGGCCACCAAGTCACCAAGATCACCAAGAAAATCTTTCCTTAACGCAGAGACGCGGAGATGGAGAGAACGCAGAGAAAAGCACAAACCTTGGGTTTTGGTTTTAAAACCAAAAAAACGATTTGGACTACTCTCCGCCTCTGCTTCTCTCCGTCTCTCCGTTAAAAAGCCTTTGCCTTTCTTGGTGCTCTTGGTGTCTTGGTGGCTAATAATTCTTTCTCTCACAAAACCTGACAAAATTTCCCGCCAACTGCGGATTACTGCCGAAATGCAGGTGGACGTAACTGGCGAGCACGTTCTTGTAGCTGAAACCTTCGGTCCCGAGCGCGACCCCGCCCTGACGGCTGAGTTTATAGCTGCGCGCGACCGATTCGGGCATGTCGAGCTCCGAATAATGAAACTCATGCCCGCGCGCGCTGGTACCGTTCAGCCCGAGTGGCGTGTCAGCGCTAAAGTACACCTCGCGATAGCCGAGTGACTTGCGCTTGGCCAACAGCCTGGCCTGAGCAGGAAAGATGCCGCAGAGCGGCTCACCGTTCAGTCCGGCGCAGAGTAGCAACAACCCGCCGCATTCGGCGTAAATCGGCAGGCCGGTCTCGGCCTGGTTACGCAATTCTTCAATCAGCGGAACGTTGGCGACGAGCTGCTCGAGATAGATTTCCGGATAACCGCCCGGTAGGTAAAGGCCTCCGATATTGTTCGGCAGAGGATCAATTAGGGGCGAGAAAAAAACCAGCTCCGCCCCGGCGGCTTCAAGCCGTTCCAAATTCTCAGGGTAACAGAAGCAGAAGGCCGCATCGCGCGCCACACCAATCCTTACGGTAAGCTTATCCCTCGTCCCCAACCCCTCTTCCTGGGGGAGAGGGTGGCTGAAAGCCGAGTGAGGAGAAAGGCCGGCCAGCAGCCGGTCGAGATCGAGGTGCTGTTCAACAAGGTCGGCGTGCGCGGCGTAATCGGCCGGCCTATCTCCGGCGGTAACCAGCCCCAGATGACGTTCAGGCAGATCCACCAGCGCTTCACGGGGCAGGCAGCCGAGGAGCGGTGGCAGCCCCGGCGTGGAACTGAGCGCCTGCTCTAACAGTTCGCGATGCCTGCTTGATCCGACCCGGTTAAAGATCACCCCGGCAAACTGCAGGCGCGAATCGAAACCGACAAAGCCCTGAACCAGCGCTGCGGCGCTGCGCGCCTGCGCGCGGGCATCGACCAGCAGCAGGATCCGACCGTTCAACCAACGAGAAACTTCGGCTGTTGAACCCTCGTCGGAATCGCCCGAGGCGCCATCGAAAAGTCCCATCACCCCTTCAATCAACGCGATATCAGCACCGGCGCAGCCGTGTGCAAAAGTCTCGCGTACCCGTTCTTCACCACACATCCAACCATCCAGATTGCGACTGGTCCGCCCGCAGGCGGCAGCATGATGCCCGGGATCGATAAAATCGGGCCCAACCTTGAAAGGGGCCACCGCTAAACCACGCCGCTTCAGCGCCGCCAGCAGACCCAGGGTCAGGGTGGTTTTACCGCTGCCGCTCGCAGGAGCGGCGATGATCAGGGGAGTAAAGGGTGAGGCGTTAGGGGTAAGGTGGCTTGGCTTGGATTGCATCTCGGAACTCACCCCTTACTCTCAGCCGTTCAACAGTTGGACGGTCGTGTAACTGTCAGCAAAATAATCGATGATGTTCCGACAGCCATAGCTCTGTTCGATATGGAACATCTGGCTGAGCGACGCACCGATCGCATCCAGCAGAATGACCCGGTTTACCCCGCCATGGGCCACCAGAGCGATCTCTTCGCCTTGATGTTTTGCTAGCAGATCCGCCAAAGCAAACCGGACGCGCGCTGCCAACTGCTGCAAACTCTCCCCGCCGGGCGGTGCCACCTGAACCAGATCATCGAGCCGGGCCTGCCATTCAATTGGCCAGCGCTGCCGGATCTCATCCCAGGGCAGCCCCTCCCAATCGCCGATGTGCAGCTCCCGGAGTCGTGCATCCAGCAGCGGAATCAAGCCTTGGCTTTTCGCGATCAGCCCGGCGCCATAAACGCTGCGCGCCAGATCACTGCTATAGACGGCCGCCAGGGGAAACTTCTTCAAGCATTCGGCATAGGCGCGGGATTGTTCGATACCGAGGGCGGTCAGCGCGACATCGGCCTGGCCGTTATAGCTCCTGGTTTCAAAGCCGCAAACCTGACCATGGCGGAGCAGATGGAGGCGTGTTTTCAGCATCTCGTCAGCCACTGAAGATGGCCAGCACCAGCAACAGCACCAGCACTTCGACCATCTCGGTCACCGCGCCGAGCACGTCGCCGGTAATCCCGCCGAGTCGGCTTTCGAAATAGCGCAGGATCAGCATGGTCGCAATCCCGAGCAGAAAGACCAGGAAAATCCCCTTGCCCCAGAAGAGGACCAGTGAAGCGATAATCAGGGTCGCGGTGCCGGTCAGAAATTCGGGCTGGCCGACGTTCTCGACAAAGGCGCTGCCGGTCCCGCCTTCGGCACGCACATAGGGCGCATAACAGGACAGGCAGAGCTGGATCCAGCGCCCGGCCGCCGGCATGAAGATCAGGGCGGCATTCTTGAGTTCGAGCGGCACATGGTAGAGGCTCAGGTACTTGAGCAGCAGCACCATGATCAGGCCGACTACGCCGATCGCACCAACCCGGCTATCCTTCATGATCTCCAGCGCCGATTCGCGATCCCACCCACCTGCCAGGCCATCGATCAGATCGGCAACCCCGTCCAGGTGCAGCGCGCCGGTCACAGCGATCAACATCAGCACCAGCAGGCAATCGAGAACCGCCCGCGGCAGCAGCCCCTCCAGCAGCCAATTGGCGACACACAGGCCCAGACCGAGCAGCAGTCCAACCGCCGGGAAGAGACCCATACTGCGCCCCAACTGCTCGGGCCTAGCCTCGATATCGCGACCGACCGGCAGAACCGTTAGAAAAGAGATCGCCAGACGAAAATCATCCCAGCGCTCCCTCATCGCTCCCCCCCTTCAGAGACCCCGGCCGCGTCAAAGGTCAGAACTTCACGCAACACGCTAAGGCTGGCCTCGATCAGGGTCATCGCCATTGCGCCACCGGTTCCCTCGCCGAGGCGCAGTCCCAGGTCAAGCAGCGGCGGTTGGCCGATCCGCTGCAGCATATGGCGATGACCGATTTCGACCGACTGGTGGGCCGCAAAGATATAATCGCGCACGTGGGGATGGAGTTCCGAGGCGATCAAGGCACCGGCAGTCGAGATAAAACCATCGACCACCACCGGCAGCCCTTCGGCGGCGCAACCGAGCACCAGTCCCGCAATCCCGGCGATTTCAAAGCCACCGACCTTAGCCAGCACATCGATCGGATCGCTCGGATCTGGCTGATTAATTTCGAGCGCACGAGCGATCACGCGGATCTTCTGCCCGAGCGCCGCATCGTCGATGCCGGTGCCACGATGGGTCACCTCCACCGGGGTCAGTTCGGTGAAGGCTGCGACAATCGCAGAAGAGGGCGTGGTGTTGGCGATCCCCATGTCGCCGGTTCCCAGCAGGTCGATGCCATCGGCCTTGGCCTGAATAGCCAGCTCAACCCCGGCCTGCACGGCGGCCAGCGCCTGGGCGCGGCTCATCGCCGGGCCAGCGGCGATATTGTTGGTCCCCATGGCGATTTTACGGTCGATCAGTCCTGCGAGCCCCTTGAAATCGTGATTGACCCCCATATCAACAACCCGAACCTCGGCACCGGCATGTTTCGCCAGCGCATTGACCGCCGCACCGCTACCCATAAAGTTGTAGACCATCTGGGGCGTCACCTCAGCTGGAAAAGCACTAACCCCTTCAGTAGCCACGCCGTGATCGCCGGCAAAGGTATAGATCCGCTTGGCGCGTATATCCTCACGCCCGGTTATCGCCACATAGCGGCGGCTCAACTCTTCAAGACGCCCCAAAGACCCGGGGGGTTTAGCCTGCCGGTCAATCCGTGACTGGACGGAGGCCAAAGCTTCGGCGCTAACGGGTCGAATCTTTGCGAGAACGGCTTGCAGATTAAAATCAGACATAAAATCCTCTCGGCTTCGATTCAGCCGGGTTCGATACTGCATTATTTGAGTTGCAGGGGCAAGCCGGCAACAACCATCCAGGCCTCATCAGCGGCGGCAGCAAGACGCTGATTGACAATACCAGCCAGATCACGAAAATGGCGGGCCAGGCGGTTTTCTGGAACAATCCCGCTCCCCAATTCATTGCTGACCAGATAGAGTGGTTCGTCCAACTGCCAAGCGAGTTCGATAAAACGATCGACCTCGGCTAACACCGGACCCGACTTTTCATCAAAGTGAAAAAAAAGATTACTCACCCAAAGGGTAACGCAATCGAGCAGTAAGGCGGTTTTCCCCGCCGCAGATTCGATCAATTTGTCTGACAGCCAGAGCGGTTCTTCGAGCAGATGCCAACGCTCGCCACGGGTCTCTTGATGCAGACGCACCCGTTGCAGCATCTCGTCGTCTTCGGCCTCAGCCGGCGCGATATACAGGAGTTCACCCGGATGTTCCTCGCAGCGCTGTTGTGCAAAACTACTCTTGCCACTGCGCGTACCACCCGTAATAAAGATCATCTGCCCCATATTACCTCCCCCTGTTACGGTTTTGTAAAAGAACCCCCTTAATACTCTATCCCTGGCCGCGCGCCAATCCCCTGTTCGAAGGGGTGACACATCGCCTCCATCGAAGTGACCAGATCTGCGCGTTCAATCAATTCGCCGGGCGCATAACGTCCCGTCAACACCAGCTCTGTCAGCGGCGGTCGCTTGTCAAGCAGGTCAAGCGCCTCTTCCAGAGGCAGATAACCGCGCCGAAAAAGGCCGTTGAATTCATCCAACACCACAAGATCATAACCCTGCGTCAACTGCTGCTTGGCGCGCAGAAAGGTCCGCTGCACATCTTGGGCAACCGCAATCGGGTCGGAAGCGTCATAGACCCCACCAAGCCCGGCGTCGATGATATCGATGCCGGCCATTCGGCGCAGCATTTCGACCTCGCCGCTCGCGGGATGCGCGGGCTTAAGAAAGCGGACCAGCAATACCCGCCAGTTCTGACCGAGGGCCCGCAGAATCAGGCCAGTCGCAGCGGTAGTTTTCCCCTTGCCATTACCGGTATAGATCTGCAGCAGGCCTTTGGCCATGACGATCCTTTAACGTAAAAACCCCGCTGCCGCAGGGCACCGGGGTCACATCACGCAAGACTCCGGCCCTCTCCCGCGAAAGGGGCAGTGAAACAGATTAGGGCAGGTCTCCTAGCTTGTGGGTTAACTTACTAACCGGCCCTTCCCGCTCTATTCTAACAGAGCAGTGGTCTGCCGGTGTTCATCACCACTTACAGTTGCGGGGCAGCGAGAGATTTTCACCCTCTTCCCTATTCTCCCGTCATCGCTCATCAATGACAGGCACCTAAATCCTCTATTTATTAATCCTCAAATTCTAGCAGAGCATCCGTTAAAAAGCAATCATTTCAGCCCTCTCCTCCTTCTAGTGCGGCCTCGATCAGTTCCCAAACCACTTCCGTCCCTTCGCGGGAATGTGCCGAGAAGAGGGTGAAAGCATCTTTTGGTAATCCAGACGCTTCAGCAATCAGCTTGAGGTGTCTATCACGTTGCCCGCGTGGCAACTTGTCGATCTTGGTCACCACCGGGATCGTCGGGACGGCAAATTCCTCGAGCCAGTCGAGCATCTGGATATCTTCTTCACGGGGCACACGGCGAATGTCAAAAATAAAGATCACGGCGCGTAGATTTTCGCGTGTCTCCAGATAGGTCCGCATCATCGGTCCCCACTGTTTTTTAACCTCCAGCGGCACCTTGGCAAAACCGTAGCCGGGAAGGTCGACAAGGCTGAAGGTGGAATTGATATCGAAAAAGTTAATCAACTGGGTCCGTCCCGGCGTGGATGAGGTCCGGACCAGATTACGCCGGTTAACCAACACGTTGATCAACGAGCTCTTGCCGACGTTACTCCGCCCGGCAAAGGCAATCTCAGGCAGCTTACTCTCTGGATAATTAACCGGACGGGTGGCGCTTTTAATAAACTCAGTCGATACGATTTTCACAGGGACTCCGAAGAAAGCAATCAGCAAGGGTTGAGCCTGCGCAGAATAGCCGATTTCCTCTCTTCTGGGCAACAACCTCACTTGTGAAAGTATTGGTCTCACTGATAAGATGGTGTATACTTAGCGGCGCAATGGCAAGGCAACAGAGCTTCGCCGGCCTGTCCATCGGCACCAAAAATTCGACAATGGAGGCATGAGATACCATGATCAGTCAAAAACTGCAGGATGCGGTCAATGAGCAGATTGCGTTTGAAATTTCATCAGCACTTATCTACAAGGCGATGCAGGCCTACTTTGAAGCCGAAGACCTGCCTGGATTTGCCAACTGGATGGATGTGCAGTACCAGGAAGAACTCGGCCACGCTAATCGATTCTTCACCTACGTCTGCGCTGCAGGCGGTTGTGCCGCCATGCTCCCTTTTGGCGGGGCGCGCAATGATTACACCTCACCAATGGAAGCCTTCCGCGTCACCTTGGACCATGAGCAGCAGGTCACTTCACGTATCGGCAAGCTTATGGATTTAGCCCGGCTGGAAAATGACCACGCCGCGCAGATCATGCTGCAATGGTTTATTACTGAGCAGGTCGAAGAAGAGGCTACTGCCGGCCTGATCATTCGAAAACTGGAAAGGGTCGAGGGCGATGGTCGTGGACTATTAATGCTCGATCAGGAGTTGGCTCAACGCGTATTCACTCCACCGACTGGGGCCGCCTGAACTGGTTTGTCATAATTTTATAATTTAGAGGAGAGAAAAAATGTCAGATGTTCAAAATGCCTTGAAGCGTTCCGTTCAGACCGAAAAGAACGCCATGAACTACTATCAGATCGCGGCCAAGCACATGAAGGATGAGGGTGCGATTAAGACCTTTAAGTTGCTGGCCCGCGAAGAGCTTGAGCACGCCAAGCAATTTTTCGACGTTTATGATGGCGAGGACATGCCGACCTTCGAGGAGTTCATCAACGCTCCGCCAGAAAATGAGTCTGATTGGCTGTCTGACCTTGAAAAGGCGATTGCCAGTGGCCTGAATGAGCGTAAAGCGATGGAATTGGCCTTGGAAAAGGAGAAGAAGCTCGAAGAGAGTTTGCGCGAGATGGCAAGTAAGGTGGAAGATCCAGCCGTAGCCGCGATCTTTGAAGCAAACGCAAAGTCGACCCACAACCATTATGTCATCATCGAATCCGAATATGCCCGCCTGATGGGGATGGTTCACGAGACCGACATCGACACCTTCGTTCGCGAGTAGTTTTCAACCTGCACACATCATCACACAGAGGGAGTCTCCGTCATCTATGAGCCGATGGACGGGCCAGTATGCTGCTCAGCCAGCAGCATACTGGCCGCAGAATGATTAGTTAATGGGATATCTGCACTGGCACGCTCCCTGGGAAACATGCTTACTCCTGCATCTCACCAAAAAAATCAACAATGAAGGTTGCCCCACCTCCGCGAGTTTCAATGACCCGGACCTGCCCGTCATAAAGCCGTACAATTTTCCGGACCGTCGCTAACCCGATTCCGGTGCCGGCCACCTGCCCCCCCCCCCAGCCCCGCGCTGAAAAGGCTCAAAAATCCGCGATGTTTCATCATCTGTCACACCAGGGCCATGATCCACAACCCGTATTTCGACGCGATCACGCAACCGGGCCCCGCTGACCTCGATCAACGGATTGGTCTCTACAGCGTAGTCCAAGGCATTGCGCAGCAGATTGCGAAACAGATCGACCAACAAACTCTCCGGCACCCTGAGTAATGGTAACTCAGCCACCTCGATGCGCGCTTTTTTATGTAAAATCTGTAGGGCCAGTTCCTGCCGGACCTCATCAAGCACACGGTTAACGGAGACCGGTTTTACAGGACGGGCTACCTGTCCGACCCTGGCCAAGGTCAGAAGGTCTTCGAGGAGGGCCTGCATTCTGCGGCCGGTTGACTCGATCTCATGCAGGCAACTGATAGCTGTTTCATCGAGGTTGGGAGCATACTGCTCGAGTAAAAACTCAGAGAAGCCGATCAATGGCGTCAGCGGAGAACGAAGATCATGCGAAACAGTGGTGACAAATGCGTCAAGGTCGGCATTTGCCTGCTTCAATTCAACTTCATTGCGCAGGCGCTCAGTAATATCACGACACACACCCAGCTTCCGCACCCGGCCATCGGCCTGGTATAGGGGAGTGTGGATAATCTCATAGGTACGCCCGGACATCGGCAACTTGCGCTCCTGACGTACAGTCTCTCCCTTCTTGACTTTCGGAAGGGGCAATCATCACAGATACGCGGCAGGCCGTGCATCACCTCATAGCATTTACGCGCCCTGATCTCGCCGAGTAGCTCTTGCATTGCGCGATTCATGAAACTAATCCCATAATCTTCTGTGCAGAGGTAGGCCAAATCAGTCATCCCATCGAGAACTGAACTTAAGTTGCGCTGTTCCTGCTCGAGCTCAACCGTGCGCGCTGCGACCTCCTGCTTGAGGTTCTTCTGCAAATCTTTCAACTGGGTGATGTCGACAAAAGACTCGATTCCACCGATCATGACCCCCTCGGTATCATAGAGCAGATCGATATTCTTGGTCAGTTCAACCCGATGACCGTCGCGGTGAACAACCGAGCACCCTATTCCAGTTATCGGCTTGGGGACATTGACCCCGAACAGCCCACAATGCTTGTCACAGGGTGTTCCATCAAGAAAAGAGCAATGCCTGCCGACGGCTTCACTTGCCGTATAGCCCGTAATCCGCTCGGCTTCATTATTCCAATAGACAATTTCCATCTCCGGATTTACCATGAAAAGGCCCGTAGGGATCGTCTGCATCAATTTTTCAAGGGGATAGGCCTTAAAAAAACGGTTCAATTTGCTGTCCATCCGCTCTCCCTCTGTCAAAAGACATCCACTTTACCGGGGATCAATACCGTGGTGCGCGCGCAATGACGGCAATATCGACGCTCTTGGCTCCGACGTCGCATAGGGCCTGGGTACAGGCCGAGACAGTCGCACCGGTGGTCATAACATCATCTACGAGCAAAACACTGCACCCGTCCAAGCTGCGTGTGCCGATAAACGCATCGCGCAGATTTTTCGCTCGCTGCCGAGCATCAAGCCCCTGCTGGCTGTGCGAATCTTTGACTCGCTTAAGAATCGCCTGATCCAAAGAAATTAGCAAGTTATGCGCCAGCACTTTGGACAACAACAGGGACTGGTTGTAACCACGTTGGCGCAACCGAACAGGATGGAGCGGGACCGGGACGATGAAGTCAGCGTCGAGGTCGGATGGAAGTTGCGTCTGCAACAATTTGGCGAGGGGCTGGTCGAGATCAATAGCTCCAGCATACTTGAACCGCTGCAAGGCCTGCTTGAGCGCACCCGCATAGAGTCCAGCCGCATAAACCGCAGAGAACGCCGGCAGCTTCCGGCTACAATCGGCACAGTAATGGCTGCTACTTGAGGTTGCAATAAATGGCAGTGCGCAGCGACTACAGCGTCCAGCGGGGAGTGGCGTAATTGAACTTACACAGGTAGAGCAAAATGCAGCCGAGGAGAACGCGGCGCTCAATGGTCCAAGACAGATAGGACAAGCTGGAGGAAAGAGAAAATCAACCAAACCACCGACTTGCTGCCCGACCCACCGCGCTCCCCCTCCCCACATACAGATGCCTAGGAAGAGAGCAGGCTGGTGCCTGTCATCTGCGGTGGCACCGGCAGCTCCAACAGGTCGAGCAGGGTCGGAGCAAGATCGGCAAGGATGCCGTCTTGCAGACGGCGCTTTTTCTGCGCATCAACGAAGATCATTGGCACCGGGTTGCTGGTATGCGCGGTGTGCGGACCTCCCTCGGCGTCAAGCATCTGCTCGCAGTTGCCATGATCGGCACTGATCAGCAGAGATCCCCCCACCTTGAGCACCCGTTCAACGACCTGCCCGACACAGCCGTCAACCGTCTCTACCGCCTTAATCGCGGCGTCCAGGATACCAGTATGACCGACCATGTCGCAGTTGGCGTAGTTGACGATGATCAAAGCGTAGTCGGACGAATCGATCCGCCTCAATAGCTCTGCCGTCAATTCAGGAGCACTCATTTCAGGTTTCAGATCGTAAGTGGCAACCTCTTTAGGCGAAGGGATCAAGACCCGTTCTTCATCGGCAAAGGGTTGTTCTGCCCCGCCATTGAAAAAAAAGGTGACATGAGCGTATTTTTCAGTTTCGGCGATCCGCAACTGCTTTAGGCCGGCGGTGGAAACAACCTCGCCGAGGATTTGCTTCAGCGGTTCGGAGCGAAATGCGACCGGCAGCCCAAAGGTTTCATCATATTGGGTCAAACAAACAAAGCCTTCGAGGGCGAGTTTCTTGTCGCGCGGGAACCCCTTGAAATCATCGTCGTTGAAGGCACGGGTGATTTCGCGCGCCCGATCTGCACGAAAGTTGAAAAAGATCAGGCCATCGCCATCTTGGATATCGCCACCGCCATCGACCACCTGGGGCTCGACGAACTCATCACCCTGCTCAGCCGCGTAGGCCGCGGCAATCGCTTCGGCAGAGGTTGCGGCAGGCTGTCCGACGCTGTGCGTCATCACCTGGTAGCCAGCTTCAACCCGCTCCCAGCGCTGGTCACGATCCATGGTCCAGTACCGCCCCGTCAGGGTGGCAATCCGCCCGATCCCAACCGTTGCAATCTCCTTTTCGAGCTCGGCCAGGTAGCCGGCACCACTGCGCGGCGGGGTGTCCCGTCCGTCTAAGATGGCATGAATACAGACTTCGCTCACCCGGGTCTGACGCGCCAGACGCAACAGAGCATAAAGGTGACTATTGTGCGAGTGGACGCCGCCATCGGAGAGCAACCCCAGCAAATGAAGGGTGCCCCCAGAAGCCGCCAAGCGGCGGCAGAGCTGAACCAGTTGCGGGTTATCGAAGAAAGAGCCGTCATCAATCGCACGACTGATCCGGGTTAGTTCCTGATAAACAATCCGTCCGGCGCCAATATTAAGGTGACCAACTTCAGAATTTCCCATCTGGCCGGCGGGGAGACCAACCTCTAGACCCGAAGTCCCTAACCGGCTGGTGGCGTAATCATTCTGCAAACGATCAAGATTAGGGGTGTTGGCCAGACAGGCGGCGTTTGCTTCACAACTGTCGCTGATCCCCCAGCCGTCGAGGATCATCATGACTACAGGTTTTGTTGTCAAATTCAAACCTCGCGCTGCCCATGAGGAATAGCCTTTTGAATTTGCGGCCGAGCTTGCTGGATCTGCCGGCGCTCGGGGAGGACCAAACTATCAAAGGCCCCACAGTTGCCACAACGGCTCTGCCAGGTGCTACTCTCGCTGTTGCATTTATCGCAAACAAAACCGAGGTTCAGATGATTGTCGATCTTAAGCGCCAGACGATATTCCTTGATCGCCTCGTCGATCTGCTGGCGGCGACGGTTGGCTTCGGCCAGCAACAGGTGCAATTGCGGAAAATCGACCCCCGAACTTTCTACGGCATGCAGCTGCTCGAGCGCTTCGTCTACCATCTCAATCCGCAGGCAAAAGCGTCCAAAATAGAGCCGCAGCAACAGATCATCGCCATTTTCCAGCAACTGCTTGCGGTAAAAGCTGAGCAGACCAGAGGGGTCTTCCGCCTGCATGTAGCAGTCTTCAAGGCGCGCAAGAAAAATGCTGCGTTTTTCCGACAGATACCCGGTCTGGAAAACTTCGGCGGCTTTTCCGATATCCCCCTTTTGCATATGTGCGTCGCCTAGAGAAACCCTGGCCGGAGTCGCTACCTTCGGCTCACGGCACAACTCCTCGAGACTCGAAATGGCCTGATCAACTGCGCTTTTTTTCAGGTCAGCCAAGGCAATTTCATAGCGGATCTGAAGGAGCAACTCTTTCTCTGACGCAAGTTTGCTCCCTCCGGAAGCCGCCTTAATAATTCTTTTTTGCAGCGCCAAAGCATCATCCCACTCCTGACGTTCAACCTGCATATCACGCAATGCCCTCAAGGCCTTGCGGTTTTCGCCATCACTAGTGACAAGGCTGCGGTAGGTTTTGATCGCATCATCCAGGCGCCCAGCCGCACGATAGACCGAGGCCAATTTAAAGAGCACTTCGACGCTCTTTGGCTCAAGATCAGAGGCCTTGAGCAGAAGATCGATCGCCTGCTGACTGTTGCCTTCCTGCTCGGCGACATTGGCCAGGGCCAGATGGATATCGACCCGCTTGCGGTCACGGTCCAGAGCCTTCTGTAACAGACTATGGGCTTTCTTCAGATCGCCAGAGAGGAGACTGCCAACCCCTTTGCGATAAATAGTAAGGGTCTCCTCACTCCGTTTCAGGCCACGCGTACCGCGCCAGCTGGAAACCGAACGACCGATGAGGCTGAAAATATGGACCCCATTGCCAAGCAGAAGACCCAACAGAACGGCTGCTATCAAAAATATCGGGGTTGGGAAGGTGAAGCTCTGATCCGAGGCTAAAAAAACCGTCATATCCCCCGGATTAATTCCCCAGAAATAGAGGAAAAAAAGGGCAAAGAGGACAAATACGAACATGAACAGGGCAATAACGATCATGACCTTCTCCCCAGACCTACCCTCTTAAGGGTAAGCAGATGACCCATTGCAATCAATCCACGCAACAGGCAGAAAATACATTCACAATGATCAGTTGGCGGTCAGCGTAATGGTGCAGTTATTCACCGTACTTCTCAACTTCATATTTGCATTCCACGCAGTAGCGTGAGAATGGACGAACCTCCATGCGCCGTGCCGGAATCTCCTCCTCACAGTGCGCACAGAGACCATAAACTCCGCCATCGATCCGCTCCAGCGCGGCATCAATATCACCTGCCGCGCGCCGTTGAGCGTTACTGAGGCTCATCAGCACCTCTTGATTATAGCTATTGGACGACATGTCACCAATATCGGGCACGCCATCCTTGCCGAGAGTCTGAGATTCAGCATAGGCCCGTTTAGCTTCGTTAAGCAATTCTTCGCGCATTTTTATCAGCCGGCGGCGGGCCTGTTCTACTTCTTCTGGATCCATTGTACGCTATCTACCCTTCCTCATTTAAATTTAACGGTTGTGATATGGCTCATTGCGAATAATGGTGCCGCTGCGATAGAGCTGTTCCAGCAAGAGCAACCGCGCCATCTGATGGGTTAGAGTCATTTTCGACAGAGACAACAGAAGGCCGGCGCGTGAGCGCACTGCCGGATCGAGCCCGTATGGACCGCCAATAACCAAACACCAATCCCGCCCAGCATGCAGCATTTCCTGTTGCAGTCGTTCGGCAAGTCCTTCGGAACTGACCTGCTTCCCCTGTTCATCAAGCACAATCGCCAGCGCGTCGGCAGGGATGCGCTCGAGGATTCTGGCCCCTTCACGACGGACCATCCCTGCAACATCCTTCAACTGCCCCTGCTCTTCCTTCAACTCAATAATCTCAATTGCATAATGTCTCTGCAGCCGCTTCAGATAGTTGGCTGCGCCCTGCTTGAGCCAGTCCTCAGACAAGCGACCGACACAAACAAGCCGAAACTTCATGCCACCCCGGTATCCACCAGTGCGAGCCGTGGAGCCTCGCTCCAAAGACCTTCCAGGTCATAAAAATTACGCACCGTGGGCTGAAAAATATGGACCATAAAATCACCATAATCAAGCAGCGCCCAGCGTCCTTCATCAAGCCCCTCGCAGGCCAGGGGCGTAATCCCCTGCTCCTTGAGCCCAACCCGAATCGATTCGGCAATAGCCGAGACCTGTCGGTCGGAACGTCCTGAGGCGATCAACAGAAAATCAGTCAGCGTGGAGAGTTCTTGTACATTCAGTAGTTGCAGGTCAAAGGCCTTCTTTTCGAGGCCCAATTCCACGGCTTTAAGTACATTTTTTTCGGCGTTCAAGATTGGTCCTTCAATCACCCGACAGCGGACTGTCGGTAAAGTTGATGCTGATAAATATAATCGGCAACCCGCGATGAAATCAGCTCATTGATCGGCTCACCAGCGGCGAGTCTCCTGCGAATTTCGGTCGACGAGATATCGGCTGAGGTCTGTCTGACCAACTGCACCGAAAAGCCAGATTTACCAGACAGTTTTAAAGCGTCGGCATCATAGCAGAAGCTGTCTGCCACCGCAACAGGCAGCAATTGCTCCAGGCTACCCACAAATCCGGGTCTGGCGGCAACCGCAATATGACAAAGCTCGAAGATACGGGCATAGGATTTCCACAGTCCGATCTCGGCAAAGGAATCGAGCCCCATGATGAAGGTGAATTCGTCAGCAAGGTGTAAGTGTCGCAGCTCTTCGAGAGTTTTCACCGAAAAACTGCGCCCCCCACGGCGACCCTCAAGATCACAGGCCACAAAGTGAGGACAGGATTCTATCGCCGCTTCGACCATCGCAAAACGATCGGCAAAAGTGACTGCGGCAGCCAAGTCCTTATGCGGCGGCAGACAAGCGGGCATGAACCAGACCTGATCGAGCACACAGGTCCGCAGCACCTCGTCGGCAATATGCAGGTGCCCGTTATGGATCGGATTAAATGTCCCACCGAGAATCCCGATATGCATCGCGCCTATGCCTGTCTATTCGCGGATCTGCCCATCACCCAGCACGATAAATTTGCGGGTGGTCAGATCCTCTAGCCCCATCGGGCCGAAGGAGTGCAGCTTAGAGGTTGAGATCCCAATTTCGGCACCGAGTCCGAGCTGCCCGCCATCCGAAAAGCGCGAAGAGGCATTGACCATCACGACACTCGAGTTGATTTCACGCAGAAAGCGCTGGGATGTCGCGTAGTCGCGCGTCACGATGGTCTCGGTATGCAGCGAGCAATAGCGGTTGATATGATCACGCGCCGCCTCAAAATCATCAACCACCCTGACTGCCAGAATCAGATCAAGATATTCGGCCGACCAGTCCTCTTCTGTCGCAGCGGTCATCTCCGGCACCAGAAGTCGCGAGCGCTCACAGCCACGCAGCTCAACCCCGGCCTTAAACATGGCGACAGCGATCTGCGGCAAAAAAACCGGCGCGGCCTCGCGATGGACCAGCAGGGTTTCGAGCGCGTTGCACACGCCAGGCCGCTGCACTTTTTCATTCAGACAGATCTTTTCTGCCATCTCAAAATCGGCCTCCGCGTCAACGTAAGTATGACAGACCCCCTTATAGTGTTTGATGACCGGAATGCGGGAATGCTCACTGACGAAACGGATCAGCCCCTCCCCGCCGCGAGGAATAATCAGATCGATCTGCTCTTCAAGTTTGAGCAATTCAGTGACCGCACTGCGGTCACTGGTCGTAACCACCTGCAGTACGGCAGCCGGGAGCCCCATCGCGGCGATCGCCCGTTGCAAAACTTCGCCAATCGCACGATTGGAATTAAGCGCCTCTGAGCCGCCACGCAGAATAACCGCGTTGCCACTCTTCAAACAAAGCCCCGCCGCATCGGCGGTGACATTGGGACGTGACTCATAGATAATCCCGATCACGCCGAGAGGAATCCGCTGACGCCCGACACGGATGCCGTTAGGGCGCACCCACATGCCGGTCACTTCACCGACCGGATCGGGCAGGGCGGCAACCTCACGCAGGCCGTCAGCCATCGATTTGATGACCTTGTCAGAAATCTCCAAGCGATCGAGCATGGCCGTAGCCATCCCCTTAGCGCGACCATCCTCCAGGTCGAGTCGATTGGCCTGCTGCAGAGCCTTGCGATTCGCCTCAAGCTGAGCGGCCATCTTCAGCAGCAGTTCATTCTTGACCCCCGAAGAGAGGGTCGCGATAACCCGTGAAGCAAGCCGGGCCTGACTTGCAAGTTCCAGCATCTCGCTTGCGATACTCATGCTTCAGCCTCCTCTTCCGTGTCGCAAATCAGCACCAAATTGTTGCGATACACGGCTTCGTCACGATATTGATAGCCCAGAATCTGTTCAATCTCGGCACACTTATGCCCCTTAATCTGGGCCAGCTCCAGGTAGTTATAGTTAGCCACGCCGATCGCAAAAAGAGCACCATTGCGCTCACAGATATGCACGGCGTCACCCCGCTCAAACTCGCCCTCAAGCGCAACAATCCCGGTCGGCAACAGGCTCTTTCCCGAATCAGCCACAGCCCGGACCGCGCCCTCATCGAGCAGAATCTTGCCACTCGGCTGCATCGTCAGAGCAATCCAGCGCTTGCGCGCATTGAGCTTTGATGTCGAGGCCAAAAAGAGACTGCCGACCGCGTCACCCTCGATGACCTTGCACAGAATCCCCGGCGCGCGGCCATTGACGATCAGGGTCGGAATTCCGGCGAGGCCGGCCTTCTGTGCCGCCTGCAGCTTGGTCAGCATGCCGCCGGTCCCCAGCGTGCCGCGCGAAGTACCCGCCATTGCTATGATTTCAGGAGTGATCTTTTCAATGAGCGGTAAAAACTGCGCGCCCTTAGCACAACCGGGATCTCCATCATAAAAACCATCTACATCGGAGAGGATCAACAGCAGATCCGCCTCCATCAGGCTTGCGACCAGCGCCGAGAGGTTATCATTATCCCCAAAGCGGATCTCTTCTACGACCACGGTATCATTTTCGTTGACAATCGGTGTAACCCCATACTCCAAAAGAGTATCGAGGGTGTTATGCGCATTCAGATAGCGGCGGCGATTGGACAGATCATCGCGCGTCAACAGCACCTGGGCCGCGACCCGGTTACGCCGCCCGAAAACCTCTTTATACGCCCGCATAATGCGCGGTTGACCGATGGCTGCGGCCGCCTGCTTTTGCGGAATAGTCTTAGGGCGACCCTCAATCCCGAGTGAATTGCGCCCGGCGGCCACAGCCCCCGAGGAGACCAGAATAACCTCGATTCCCCGCTCGCAGAAGTCGCAGATATCGGAGGCCAACTGCGCAACCATCAGGCCATCAAGCCCTTCAGCTGTCGAGATGACCCCGCTGCCAACCTTAATGACAACCCGCTTGAGTTGCCGCAGGATATCGTTACGCACTGTATTCATAATCCGAGCAACCTTCACATCTAAATACATACTATTTCGTCACTGGCCAATGCTATTATTAACAGACAATGGCTGCCGACTTCAACGCCGCCTAGAAGTCGTCGAAAGAGCCTGCCCCTTGCTGCCGAGAGGCCTCAAGCCGAGCCGCCGTGGCCTGAACCAGCTCCTTGACCCCTTCGCGCGTCACCGCCGAAATCAAAAAGACCTCATGACCCTGGGCGACAAAATCGACCCTCAGCTCTTCGGCCTGCTCTTTCACTTCAGGGATATCAATTTTATTAAAGACGACCAACTGCGGTTTGCCGGCCAGCTTCGGGTCATAACGTTCGAGTTCCGTGTTGATCAGCGCAAAATTCTCGACCGGATCACCCGTTTGCAACATACTGAGATCGATCAGATGCAGAAAAAGGTCGGTCCGCTCAACATGGCGCAAAAAGCGAGTACCCAGACCATGCCCTTCACTCGCGCCCTCAATCAAACCAGGGATATCGGCCACAACCATGGTCCGATCGCCGAGATCAACCACCCCCAGATTGGGGACCAAGGTGGTAAAAGGATAATCTGAGATCTTCGGTTTGGCCGCCGAAATAACCGAGATCAATGTCGACTTTCCGGAGTTCGGTAAACCAATCAGGCCAACATCGGCAAGCAATTTAAGCTCAAGCCGCAGTTGCCTGACCTCGCCGGGCATCCCAGGCTGAGCGTGACGCGGGGCACGGTTGGTACTGGTCTTAAAACGCGCATTCCCACGACCGCCAATCCCTCCCTTGAGAAAAAGGACCTGAGTGCGGTTTTCGGTCAAATCGAGCAACTGTTCGCCAGATTCATCATCGAAGACCAAAGTCCCCTGCGGGACGTGCAGGTAGAGATCCCCCCCCTTTTTACCGTGCATATCCTTACCGAGCCCGGACATACCGTTCTTCGCCCGATGGTGGCGTTGATAGCGAAAATCGAGCAGGGTCGTCAAGCTGGAATCGACCACAAAGTAGATATCCCCGCCGCGCCCGCCGTCACCACCATCCGGGCCACCCATTTCGACAAACTTTTCGCGCCGAAATGACACACAGCCACGGCCACCATCGCCAGAGCGCGCTTCGATTAATACCAGATCAACAAACTTCATAAATCAATTCTTTCCATATGTTCTAGACAGATTGTTGCATATTGAATTTGTTGCGGTCGCAAGTTGCGCGCAAGTCAGAAGCACTGCACAAAACTTTAATATATGCGCTTGAGAAACGATGCCGGAAGATCAAAGACAGCTGTTCCCGCACAGGAATGACAAAGCCCGAGGTTCGCTTAGCGAGCCCCGGGCCAGGTCATCTACTGTTCAACTCGAGATTTCTCTCAGGCAGAGTAGACGCTGATAAACTGACGTCCCTTAGCCTTGACCTCAAACTTGACTTCACCCTCGATCAGAGCAAAGAGGGTGTAATCTTTGCCACATCCGACATTGTTGCCAGGGTGAAAGGTGGTTCCGCGCTGACGCACAAGAATCGAACCAGCGGTCACTTTCTGACCACCGAAACGCTTGACGCCAAGACGTTTGCCCGCACTATCGCGACCATTTCTCGAACTACCGGCAGCTTTTTTATGTGCCATGAGTTGCCTCCTTAAGCTTCGATTGCCGCGACTTTAAGTCGGGTAATAGGTTGACGGTGGCCGTATTTCTTACGATACCCTTTGCGTCGCTTGGACTTAAAGACAAGAATCTTCTTGTCTTTCTCCTGAGCAACAATCAGCGCCATAACCTTAGCGCCTGGTACGAGAGGTGTTCCGATTTTAACCTCTACGCCACCGACCATGAGGACCTGATCGAGTTGAATCGTCTCACCGACGGTTCCCTCGAGCATTTCGACCTTAAAAAGGTCGCCTTCGGAAACTTTGTACTGTTTGCCTCCGGTCTTGATCACCGCATACATGTTCTATACCTCACTCTGTTAGACTTTAACGACGTCGATACAACGCCGCAGCGGGACAATATAGCCATGAGTCCCAATCCTGTCAAGAAAAATTCTCGTTGTAAGTCTGGGGTACGACCACCCTCGCCCGCTCTGTTCCGCTAGCCGATCGCGATTTCAAACTGTTCGATATGAAAGCCAGGCCGTGCGTTAATCACAACACTGCGGCCTGCCCCCTTTTCGAGCTCGTCAATCCCGGCGCGTTCTTCGTCGATCAACAGCCCGGCGATGGTGGGATGAGCCATCAAGGTGACACGCCCAGCCGGCAGATCTTTGAGTTCGCGTTGCAGCTCGCGTAAAATTTCGTAAATAATCGTCAAGCGCCCCTTGACGTAGCCCTTTCCTTCGCAATAACTGCAGGGCTCACAGAGGGTGCGGCCGATCGACTCGCGGACCCGCTTACGCGTCATCTCGATCAAGCCGAGTTCGCTGATTTTGAGAATATTCGTCTTGTTCCTGTCGCTCTTGAGCGCTTCTTCGAAAACGGCATGCACCTTCTCGCGATGGGCCTCTTTCTCCATGTCAATGAAATCAACGACAATCAGCCCGCCGATATTACGCAACCGCAGCTGAAAAGCGATCTCCTTGAGCGCCTCAAGGTTGGTCTTGAGGATCGTATCTTCCAGATTATGCTTGCCGACATAACGCCCGGTATTCACGTCGATCGCGGTTAGGGCTTCAGTCTGCTCGATGATGATCGAACCGCCACTCTTGAGCCAGACCTTCTTGCCCAGGGCCCGGGAAATCTCGACCTCGAGCCCGAACGAATCAAAAATCGGCTCATCACCATCATACAGTTCGATACAATAGTTCAGCTTCGGCATGAAGGTGCGGATGAAGCGCACGATCTTGTTATATTCATCCTGAGTATCCACGATGATCCGGCACACATCCTCGGTCAGAATGTCACGCAAAACCTTACTGGTGACATCGAGGTCCGAATGGATCAGGGCCGGAGCCTTGCGCTCATCGACCCCGGAGCTGATCTCCTTCCAGAGTTCGACCAGAAATTCCATATCGGCTTTCAGATCGGCCTCACTCTTGCCTTCGGAGACCGTCCTGACGATAAACCCCGAGCCTTCCGGCTTCATCGTTTCGACCAGTAGGCGCAACCGCTCACGCTCTTCCTCATCATCGATGCGGCGCGAGATTCCGACATGATCGACGGTCGGCATGTAAACCAGATGCCGACCGGGCAGCGAGATATGTGAGGTAATCCGCGCGCCTTTGGTGCTGATCGGCTCCTTCGAGATCTGGACCAGAATCTCCTGTCCCTCCTTAAGGAGATCCTCGATCGGCGGCAGCGGATGCTCAACCTCTTCGGCTTGATCCGTCCCCGAACTATCGCCGTCAACGTAGCGCGCCACTTCGTTCATCTCATCAAAGACATCGGCCACGTAGAGGAAGGCCGCCTTCTCCAGCCCGATGTCGACAAAAGCCGCCTGCATCCCCGGCAGGACACGGATCACGCGGCCCTTATAGACATTGCTGACAATCCCCATCTCGCGCTCGCGCTCGATATAGAGCTCGGCGATATGCCCACCCTCCAGCAACGCCACACGCGTTTCGTGCGAGGTCGTGTTGATCACCAGTTCCCTGGTCATGATTGACTCCGATCTACCCATAGATATATTCAAAATAATAACGATTTAAATTTAAAAGTCAGCGCTAATAGTTCGCCACTTGTGGCCGAACGCGCGACGAGCGTGCATCCTGGCGGTGACCCAACAGACTGGCCCCTTAACAATCAGGATTCTACGCCCGAAGCAAAATCGCAGTTTTGCGCACACCAAGCTGTCGCACCGCTTCAACCTCCAGTCCAAACAGGTGAGCGGCAACCCGCAATGGGCTCCCCTTGACCAATTTGAGTTCCAACTCGTCGGCGACCAACTCAAGCGCAATCACATCCTGACGCAGGTCGACCTTCTTCTCCAGCCCCTTCTTGATCTGCACGGCATCAACCCGATCACTGGCCAGAAAATCTGAGATGCTCTGCTCAAGGTCGAGAGCTGAATCGGGCCGCGGTACACGGTAGACACTTGCAGCTACCGAAGCCGAGGGCGAGGGGACGCCGGCGGCGGGGATCTCTGCCGCGATAATCGAAAAACCTTCCGGCAGCTGAGCGTTCAGACGACTGGCGACCACCTCAGGCGCCAGCGGTTCAAAAAGCTCAAGATCGACCAGTTCGGCCTCGCTCTCCACCCCCATCGGCAGGGCTTCGAGATAGGAGACCTTCGGAGTCGGATGAAACCCTTGCGAAAAACGCATCGGTAGCCCAGCGCGCCGGATGGCGCGCTGGAACATAGTCAGATATTCCAGATGCGCCACCATCTTGGCCCGACCGCGTTTGGCCAGCGTCAGACGCACCCGAAAACGCAGATCATTATCAACCGGGGTCGGCGGCGCTGAGTCGACAAGGGAGAGGGCCTGCGGTTGCTGCAGGCGCATCTTCACCAGCTCGAAATCACAAACCCCGCAGGCGCTGCAGTCGCCACCGCGACAATCGGGGGTCGCCGCGAGCTCAAGCGATTTGTGCCGCTCCTTGATAAAGAAGCTCTTCGGCAGGCCGCAATCGATATGGTCCCAGGGGAGGGTTTCGGCCTCGTCCCGCAGGCGGAGATACCAGGAGGGATCAATTTCAGCGTCGACAAAGGCTTGCTGCCATTTGGCAAAATTGAAGTGTTCGCGCCAACCATCAAAGCGACAGCCCGCGGCCAACGCCGCTTCTAAAACCCGTCCCAAACGCCGATCGCCGCGCGCGAAAACCCCTTCAAGAAAGGAGAGTGAGGCTTCGTGGTATTTAAACTTCAGCTTCTTCGCCCGCAGGCCCTCTTTGAGCACAGCCTGCATGCGCAGCGTCTCCTGAATACCGAGTTGCGGTTCCCACTGAAAGGGCGTATGCGGTTTAGGCACAAAGGTCGAAACCGCAACATTGACGTCAGCGCCCCCTTCGGTTCCTTTGCCGCTGCGCTTGACCTGGGCAGCCAGATCGATGATCGCCTGCAGATCTTCGTCGGTTTCGGTCGGCAGCCCCATCATAAAATAGAGCTTGATCACCCGCCAGCCGAAGCTGAAGGCGTTGTGTGTCGTCGTGAGCAGGTCCTCTTCGGTAATCCCCTTGTTGATCACCTGGCGCATCCGCTCACTCCCCGCCTCGGGGGCGAGAGTGAAACCGGTCTTGCGCACTTTCTTAATCTCTTCCATCAAGCCTTCGGTCAGCGATCCGACCCGCAGACTCGGGAAGGAGACCGCAACCCGCTCCTTGGCATACTTAGCCATCAGCCCCTGCAACAGCGGCTCGATACAGCTGTAATCGCCAGTCGACAACGACAGGAGCGAGATCTCCTCATAGCCCGAGTTCGCCAGGGCCTCATCGACCAGTTCGGCGATCTTTTGCGGGCTGCGCTCACGCACCGGGCGATAGATATAACCCGCCTGGCAAAAACGGCAGCCCCGGGTGCAACCCCGGGCAATCTCCAGCGCCACCCGATTATGCACCGTCTGCATAAAGGGAATCAGCGGAGCCGTCGGAAAGGGGGCCGTTTCCAGATCGGCCAGAAAACGCCGCCGGACTTTAGTGTAGTCATCCTTTAACGCTTTAATCTCAGCAACCCGGCCATCAGCGTGATAGACAACATCGAAGAAGGAGGGGACATAAATCCCTTCAATTTGTGACAGGTTGTTCAAAAGCTCTGAACGGGACAGGGCATTCTGACGTGCATTACGCACGGCCTCGACCAGTTCAACCACCGCCTCTTCACCGTCGCCGATCAAAGCACAGTCGAAAAAATCGGCCAGCGGTTCAGGGTTGAACGCGCAGGGGCCGCCCACAACAATCAGTGGCGCATCTCCACTGCGATCAGCACGACGTAGCGGCAACCCGGCGAGTTGCAACATGCCGAGAAGGTTGGTGTAGCTCAGCTCATACTGCAGAGTGAAACCGATTATATCAAAATCAGCCAGCGGCCGACCGGTTTCCAGCGACGTGAGAGGGGCGCCATCACGCACCTGCAGCTCGGCCATATCAGGCCAGGGGGCATAAACCCGTTCGGCGGCAACCCATTCAAGATCATTGAGGATACGGTAGAGGATCGGAAAGCCGAGATAACTCATCCCAATTTCATAGACATCAGGAAAGGCCAGGACCATGCGTAAATCGACCTGATCTGAACTCTTACTACGGCTACCCAGTTCGCCCCCCAGGTAACGGGAGGGACGACTGACTTCAGTCAGCCTCTTAAATTCGCTCATACTTACGTTTTATTACCCTCTGGAATTCTGCCAAAAAGGAGGAAAAGTAACATGTCAAACCTTTGAAAAACAAGGGGAAAAATAAATCAGGCAAAAGGATCAGAGATCTTCGGCGCGAGCAAACTTCCCACAAGTATAAACAATGCCGCGCGCAATTGACAGTTATCGGCCCAAACCTTAGGATAAGCGGTTGCAGCGCAACTCATTTGGACTTATCCAGCGTGTAACTCTCGCCCCAGGGGTAATTCATGGCCAGGCAAAAGACCTTCTTCACCTGCCAACAGTGTGGCTTCCAGAGCCCGAAGTGGCTCGGCAAATGTCCTGATTGCAACCAGTGGAATACCCTCACCGAAGAACAGAGCCAGCCCCAGAAGGGTAGCCGCGCGCTCCCCGCGCCCGGCAAGCCGCAAAAGATGGCGGAGATTACCAGCACCGCGGAAGATCGGGTCAGTTGCGGGATCGCTGAACTCGACCGCACCCTCGGTGGCGGCCTGGTCCCCGGATCGCTGATCCTGGTCGGCGGTGATCCCGGCATCGGCAAATCGACTCTGCTGCTGCAGGCGATCGACAATTTAGCAAAAACAGGCACCGCCCTGTATGTGACCGCCGAAGAATCGACCCGCCAGGTTAAGCTGCGCGGCGAACGCCTCGGTGCTTCGGCTGAGAACCTGTATCTCCTGGCCGAAACCTCGCTGGAACAGATCCGCAAGCGGGTAGCCGAGATTAAGCCAGATTATCTGGTCATCGACTCGATCCAGACCATATTCACCAACCATATAGAATCGGCACCCGGCAGTGTCAGCCAGGTGCGTGAGTGCGCTGGCCAACTGATGATGCTCGCCAAAGGGGAAGGGATCCCAACCTTCCTGGTCGGCCATGTCACCAAGGACGGCTCAATCGCCGGCCCCAGGGTTCTAGAGCACATAGTCGACACGGTCCTCTATTTTGAAGGGGATCCCGGCCACCCTTACCGGATTCTCCGGGCAGTTAAAAACCGCTTCGGCTCAACCAATGAGATCGGCGTCTTTGAGATGGGGGAAAGCGGCCTGCGTGAGGTCGCCAATCCCTCTGAACTATTTCTGGCCGAACGCCCGGAGAAGACCGCCGGAAGCGTTGTGGTCCCCGCCATGGAAGGGACACGCCCGATCCTGGTCGAGCTTCAGGCGCTGGTCTCCACCAGCAGTTTCGGTACCCCGCAGCGCACTGCGATCGGGATCGATCACAAACGGATGGCGCTGCTGGTGGCTATCCTCGATAAAAAGGTTGAGCTGCAACTCGCCGGGCAAGACATCTTCGTCAATGTTGCCGGAGGGGTGCGTCTGGATGAACCAGCCCTTGATCTGGCGGCGATTGCGGCGCTGGCCAGTAGCCATCTCAACCGCGCGGTCGAGGCCCAGACCGTCATCTTTGGCGAAGTCGGCCTGACCGGCGAAGTGCGTGCCGTTTCTCAGCCCGAACTGCGGATCAAGGAAGCGGCCCGCCTCGGCTTTAATCGCTGTATACTGGCACAGGGGAATCTAAAGAACATCAAGCCCCCCAAAGGGATGACACTGATCGGGATCCGTCACGCCGGCGAACTTTTGGATCTGGTCTTTAACTAGATATATTTAAGCAAGACAGGGAGTTGCCCAAATGAGTGAAAAACTGACCCATTTCGACACCGAAGGCAAAGCGATCATGGTCGATGTCGGCAGCAAGGTCGCCACCAGTCGCAGAGCACTGGCCTGCGGTGAGATCCGGATGCAACAAGCGACCCTCACTCGGATCTTGGATCGCAATATTGAAAAAGGCGATGTCTTCGGCATTGCACGGGTCGCCGGCATCATGGCCGCCAAACAGACGTCAAGCCTGATTCCGCTCTGCCACCCCCTGGCGCTGACCTCAGTTGAGCTGGAATTCAGCCCGCAAATCGAGACAGGATGTGTCGCAATTACCGCTACGGCAAAGGTCAACGGCCAAACCGGGGTAGAAATGGAAGCCTTGACCGCAGTCTCGGTCGCCGCATTGACCATCTATGACATGTGCAAGGCGGTCGATAAATTAATGGTCATCGGAGCGATCCGCCTGCAGGAAAAAAGTGGCGGGAAAAGCGGCGATTTCACCAGACCTCTAAATGCCTGATCACGCGATTTTACTTGGCAGTATCCACCGTTTTTGTTAAATTTACCGGACTATCTAACGGTAAAGGCTGCGCCATGTTGCAGTTCAAAATTCGTAAAAATTTTCTGTTTGCTCTAGGTCTAACCTGCATGTTGCTGGTTACGCTGTTGATTCTATGTATCATCCAGCAGCAGGCCACCGGCAAGATCGTGATTCTAGCCGCGATCATGCTCCCGGTTCTGATCCTGTTTGTCGAAAGCTGGCGCCGGAAGATCAGCATCAACCCAGATTCCGTGATCGCTTGCCGCTTGTTTCGCACCAAAAGATTGCCCTTTAGTGAAATCACCTCAGTCGATACGGTCAAGGTCAGACGCCGTGTTTTTGTCAGTATCAACACTGAAGCGGATTTCTTGATATTCTCAAACAACTATGATCATTTTGACGAACTGATCACGCAGCTGACCGCGCACCTACCCGAAGCGGTGATCAGTGATGAGACCAGAAGCCTGTCGAATAATCTGCCCCTAAAGAGCAATGATCTTTTCTCAATCTGGCTGGCGGTCGTCGTTCTATTGCTGATTCTCTATGTTCAACTGGGGGGTGCATTTTGACCCCAACTTCAGGCCAAGCTGGCCAACCCTGCTAAACCGGTTTTGCGAGGTATTTATTATGGATAAAAAACAGTTAGCAGAATTCCGCACCCTGCTGCAGTCTCAAATGAACGAACTGCTGCAGGATGCCGGCAAAACCGTTTCTGATATGACCGAGGACACTATCAACTTCCCGGATCCAACGGATCGGGCAAGCCTCGAATCCGATCGTAATTTCGAACTTAGGATCCGCGATCGTGAACGTCGCCTGATCAACAAAATTCGCGAGGCTCTGGGCCGGATTGATGACGCGACCTTCGGTCAGTGTGAAAGCTGCGAAGACAAAATCAGTGTCGAACGGTTGCGGGCCCGTCCCGTCACGACCCTGTGTATCGACTGTAAGACCGAACAGGAAAGGCAGGAAAAAATCGGCTGAACGGCAGCCGACCTCCCAGAAACTTAAATTTACGGTCGGGGCAATCAACCCCGGCCGCAAACCAAGCGATGACAGCCCATGGAGCAAACATCCCGCCGGATAGCTCAACTGACCCTGCTGTTGCACCTCGGCCAATCGCTGAACGCCGCAACCGATCTTGC
>JBDNGT010000298.1:0-2770 GCA_041689145.1 Geopsychrobacter sp.
AGTGATTTTGTGGCTCTGCTCGAACCCCATAGTGATGATCCTGAGCAATTGTTGGAACTCCGTAAGGCAAAATTCTATAAGCAGGAAAAAGCTTTTAAACGCAAGCAAACCAGGCCGTTGTCTGATTATTTCCAGAAAAATAACATGCCTTCAAGAAACGCGGCGATTGTGAATGCCTGTAAGGATGGTTACCAGCAAAGCCAGATTGCCAGGCATCTTGGCCTGTCTCGCGTCAACTATCTTGTCCGGTTTGACGACAATTAAGATGGCCGGTTGAGTTTCGTTATTTTTTCAGGTGTTGTTTTTTCCGATAACTCTCTCCTTCGATTTCGATAATGCTAGCGTGGTGGATGATTCGATCGACCGCAGCCACAGTCATTAATGCGTCGGGAAAGATTTGATCCCACTGGCTGAAGGGTTGATTGGATGTGACGATCAGGCTGCCGCTTTCATAGCGGTGGGCAATAAACTCAAAGAGCACCTGGGTTTCCCCATCACTCTTTTTGACGTAGCCGATATCATCAATGATCAGCACCGGGTACTTATCCAGGCGGGTCATGTAGGTCATCAGGTCCAGTTCTTTTTTCGCTTTTTGTAGTTGCTGAACAAGTTCGCCGGCAGAGAACCATTTGACGCGTACGCCGCGTTCAATCAGGTGGTAGCCGAGTGCTGCGGCAATGTGTGATTTGCCGACGCCCGATGGACCGATTAGCAACAGGTTGTCGGCCTGAGATGCCCATTGGTGGTTGTCTTTGAGCTGAAGGATGGGTTGCTGAACTGCTTTGGGCAGATCTGCGAGATTTAGGTTCGCAAAGCTTTTACCCGCAGGCAGGCGAGCGTCCCGTGTCCACGTGGCAATTCTGGTCTGGAAGCGACGGGCTAATTCCAGTTCGCAGAGTTTGCTCAGGAATTTTGTATAGCTCCAGGTGTTTTCAGTCGCCTGGTGCTGGTAGTCATCCAGATTCTGGCTGAAGGCCGTCAGGCGCAGCTCCTTCAGCATCATTTTAAGAGGCATGTGCTGCCTCCCTGGTATTGCGGCTTGATCCAGCAACCGGACAGCAATGCATCGTAATCAGCAATGTCATGCTGCCGAGTGACAAGTTCGGGTTGATCATGATTTTCCAGATATTGTGCTTGCAGCGATTTGAGGCTCGGCAGGGCATTTGCCTGGGCTTGCAGCAGCAGGGTTTGTCCTAATTCCCTTTCACACTGATGATCGGCGGCGATGCGCAGCACGGCAACCATCCATTTGCAGGCCTCCTTTGCCGGGAGCTTTTGATCGACAATCTGCCACAGCTTCCGGTAGTTGTCGCTTGGAAACAAGTCGTCGCGAAAGTTGGAAAAGCGAAACGCCTGCGGCTTTGTCGCCAGAGAATGAATCACATGACGATAATCGATGCGTCTGGCTCTGCCTTCTGGTTTCTCAGGAAAGATGCGAGCCAATTCAATGACCTGAGTTTGCCCAACAAAGCCAATAACTTTGTCATGGTAGAGATGGATACGGAGAGTTTCGCCAACCAACCGGGACGGCACCGTATAGAGTCCACGTTTGACGTCAATGGTACTGCTGCTGGTCACCTTGACCGATAGTTCAGCATAGTCCATGAAGCGATACTTCGGCAGCGGCTGCAAATGTTTCAGTTCTTCTACAAAGCGCGTCAAGCTGTAGCGGTTTAACCGCTCAGTACAGCGATTAATCAAGGCTTGATAGACCGCAATGCTGGCAAAATCGGCACTGCCACGCAACTTCATGGCTTGATCCAGACGATGCTTCAAGGACCCATGGGCGGTCTCAACCGCGCCATTTTCATGCCCAAGGCCGGGGTTATTCGTGGTGCCGATCATGCCGTAATGCTGGCATAGCCCATCATATGCTTGAGTGAGATGTTTCTTTTGGCTCTGATTGACATAGGCCGCACTCAGGCTGTCGGTGCGGTGCTCTTTCGGTGTTCCACCACTTTTAAGCAGGGCATTCTGGAGCCCTTCGGCCAAAGCTGAATAACTTTCGCCGCCCCGCACAATGTGGGCACAACGCCAACCACTGTAGGCCAAGCGATATTGATAGATCAGATGTTGAAATGGTTGTCCGGCAATGGTTACAGCTGTGCGCGGGTGAGTGAAATCGGATAGCCCCTGCTGCCCCGGTGGTACGGACTGGCGAAACATCACCGGGTTGTCAGGTCCTCGTGTGGCACGCCAGTGCTTGACCCGGCGTTGTAATGTCCGCAATAGGCTGTAAGGATAATCGCCCGGATGCTGTTCATCCAGGTATTCCCACAGGGTCAGACCCGTTAGCTTGGGCTCTTTCTCCAACAACGGGACGAGCTCTGATTCCCAGACCGAAGCAAACGGATCGCTGCGCGTTGTCCAATTTCGCAGCGGCTTAATGGTCAGGCCGTCATGTTCGAGACGACGACCAGAGCGGACACTTACTCCTGCTTTGGCTGCGCTTGTTTTTTGGGTCAAACCAGTTTGACGAGATTGCATATAAAGAATCTCCTGTCTTTGAGTGATGTGTTTACCAGGCAAGTTAGCCTCCTTTTGAGATAAAGGAAGAGCTTAACTGGAGTGACACTCAACCGGCCAGGTTAATTGACGCCGGACCGGACAGGATAATTGTCGCAGAACATTGGCCTCTCTGCGGTGGCAATTTCTAAGATTGTTGCTAATGAGCGTGCCAAGTCAGAGCTGTTTGAACGAGTGAGGGTCAAGGGGTTGCTCTGGAGTTACTCGCAGAATATTTGCTATGATGCCGAAAAAGAATCCTTGC
>JBDNGT010000299.1:0-2237 GCA_041689145.1 Geopsychrobacter sp.
AGAGAGCCTGAGACAGTAACCAGCACCTCCGGCAATGGCATCATATAGAACCATATCTATATATCTGCCTCTTCTCCGGAAGGTGGCGCGTAACTCGCTTGCTTGAATTTCGAGGATATCAGCCGCGGCAAACCGGATCGCTTCCACAAGGGTGCGGGCGAACGCATCCTGAAACTGTTGTTCCTTCCCCGGCTCTGTACATCGAGGTATTTCCCGATTGACCCGCAAAATAAGGACATCCGTCTCAAAAGAATGCGCAAGATCTTTCGAAAGAGGCATTCTAGTCATTCTGCAGGGTCTGCCACCAATTGGGTCGCGATGGGAAAGGGTAACAGGAGCAAACTTTTTAGCCGGTTCAGCATAGTTACAGAATGGACAGATATGGTAGCCCTGCTTCCTGGGGCCACGATTAATAATGACAAGTTTCCCCTCCTGTTGTCCTTCCGATGGTATGGCGCGGAGGATGACTCGTTTCACATCAGAGTGATCAGTCATCTGAAATTTCTCGTCCTGTGGAGTTGTAATCAGTCGCGCTTCATCTGCTTTGCGCGGGCGACGACGGTGCATGCCTGGATCTCTGCCGATCCTATCATCATAGTGAGTTACAAAACCTTTGGGTTCAATCACTTGTCTTGGATATCGTTGCTCCGTGCTGCCGCAATTACTGCAGGCATCGGGGACATCTTCGCGGGCGATTTCCTTATCAACATTATGGCAATCTGGACAGGCGACGTAATATTCGGTTGGCATAAACTGTTTTGGATAATATGCAAGTCCGGCACTCCGCCAGATACGCCCATTAGCCACGACTTCAGAGTCTGGTGCATACTCGCTGATACCAAGGGCAGCATCACGGTTTAGAGCAACATCACCGCCGCCAAAACCAAAAGACTGCTCCTTTTCTTTAACCACTTCTAAACTGAGGTTATGCACCGGGAAACTGTAAGTCGGGATCAAACCCCTCTGAGAGAGCTGTTCGACCAGAAACTGTTTCATGAATTTTTCCTGCATATTCAGCCAATGCCGTTTGGCATTGACCGCTTTCTGCTTTTCTGCTGTCGTTTTAGCCAGCGATTCTTCTGCATCACATTCCTGAAGTTTTTTGTCGTAAGTTGCCCACCGATCATGCACAATTATTGCAAAACGATGCAGATTCGCTCGCACATGGTCACATAATTCTCCTCCAACCAATCCGGTTGAGGTTGGTACGGTATCTGGCAGAAGCGTCGATAACCGTTCTGCTTCAGCAAGGCAGCTAAGACCTGATTCTGTTTCCAGCCAATGATTCAAATCTCCTTTGAATGTTTCAAAATCGTCTTTTCCAAATGATTCTCCAAAAAAGTCGACCAGTGACGGAGCATTTTTACTTAAATCATTAATCCGGTGGCGCAAAAAACCCGAGAGAACAATACCATTCTGGTGACGTCTGAAGAGTTGGGGGTTGTCGAGTAAGAAAAAGGGAACGGGAACCTTGCTCTCCAAATATTGGCGAAACTCACGAAAACTGCTCTGATCATGGTTGGAATTCTTAGCTACAGTCACACAAAATGGAGCCGCTTGAGCACGGCGCCCTGCCCGTCCAGTACGCTGTTGATAATTGGCAATGCCCGGTGGAATATTCAGGTTGACAACGGCCTCAAGCTCTCCGAGATCAACCCCCATTTCCATGGTGGTGGTACAACTAATCAGATTGATTTTATCTTCTGCGAATTCCTGCTCAATTTTCTCTCTTAAGTCAGTAGAGAGAGAAGCCGTGTGTTCCTTAGCTCGGGGTATCATGGCCCGTCCCGACGAATAACTATAAATGTAATGGTTTTTCTGCCCAAGCTCTTCACGTTCCAGAGGCGTAAACTGGTGAGTCACGCCATTACATTTATAGGCCGAACATCGTGAATCGACTACATAGATCTGAAGCAATCCACAACTCTGGCAAGCGTGTAATGGCATATCAACAGCAGAGACAAACTGTAGTTTCTCTCCATCGATTCCGTATCCCTTGTCCAGACTTATAAGTAGCCCAATGTCATCAATTACTTCCCAGAACAGTGCCAAAAAGTCCCGGGCCTGCACCCAGGTCCAACCTAGTTGCTCAACTAGGTACCAGCTACGCCGGTTATGTCTGTTGCCTTCGGCAGGACTCCAAGCATGACTGATGTGTGGATCGACTCGTTTGAATTGATATGCCTTGTTATGCGCAAACACTTGCCCCCAGATGAATGGGTCGCGCAGATCCACAT
>JBDNGT010000300.1:0-3840 GCA_041689145.1 Geopsychrobacter sp.
CAACAAAGGTGTGCCGGCTGAGCAGATTGCCTTCATCCATGATGCCGCGAATGACGCACAACGAAGCAATCTGTTTGTAAAGGTCCGCTCGGGTGATATCCGCTTTTTGGTAGGCTCAACGCAGAAGATGGGGGAGGGCACAAACGTTCAGAATCGTGTTGTGGCCTTGCACCATTTGGACGCACCTTGGAGACCGTCTGACATCGAGCAAAGAGATGGTCGGGCTGAACGCCAGGGCAACATGAATGCCGAGATGCGCAGGTACATTTACACAACTGAAGGGACCTTCGACTTATTCATGTGGTCGACAATGGATATCAAAGCAAAAACGTTCAGCCAGGTATTTAAAGGCGATTCCAATATTCGTGAATTGAATATGGAGATTGACCCGACTTTTGCCGAGACAGCGGCAATCACAAGCAACAACGGTCTTATCAGGGAGAAGATAGAGATTGACCAGGATGTGACTCGGATGGAAATCTTAGCACGGGGTCAAGCCAACCAGATCTATACCCTCAACCGTCGAGAGCAGGTATACCTCGCAGAAAATGAAGAGGCTGGCGAAAAGCTGGAAAGGCTGGAAGCCTTCGCAGAGACAATTCCCGAAAGGAATCCGGAAGACATCTGTGCTTGGACCTTCGACATGCGCCCCTTTGATATCCCGCAAACTTTTAAGGGTCCGCGAGAAGAAATGTTTAAGGTGCTCAACAAGATTCTTAAGGTCAATCCGGGTGTCACCGTAAACGGCCTAGCATATAATGGTGTCCCGGTTATCCTCGGACAACATGAGGTTGAGTCGGTCGATATGCACAGCCACAAGAAAGTAAAGACCATCGAGAAGGAATGGACGATCACCACCTCTCAAGGGGATCTTGTCTATCAACGGGCCGCCGATGTTGAAAAGGCCATCCTGAACAATGCCGATCAGATAGAAGCGGTGAAAAATACAATCAACTATCGTAAAAAAATGGTCCTTGATACCGCTGAGGCCCTTAATACCCTGACCTCAAAAGATGGTGCCCCTCTGGTTGAGCTTAAAAAGCGGCAACAGGAGTTGGCCCTACAGATAGAAGAAGAGGGCGGTAAGGATGATGATGACTACGGTCAGTTCTTAGGCGATAACTTTACGGCCTACCTGGAAGAGATTATCGAGGAACTGAAGGAAGAGCAGGGCATGACTTCCAGCCTTGAACTCCCAAGTGAATTTTTGATAGACGCGCCGAGAGACGATAATTGGGACGAAGATGATTCTCTGGTTGAGCAAGAGAGTCAAGACGATGATTCGTTGGCTCCAGCGATGTGACAGTCCGGCAGGAAAGGCAGACCACCACAGTCAAGCTAGTGGTGGTCTGCCTGGCTGCCCTTAGCTGAGCGCTACCCGTAGATCAGTGAAAAATAAAACAAAAAGGCCTACACGATGATCTCAGTAGGCCTTTTTGTTTACCTATGAATGGTCTGATGCTCTTGGGTCAGGAGAAACCCATAGTCTCGTTATACGCGTCTACTCCGTGCAACATGCCGTTTTCCATCGCCTGTTCTTTCCGCCATTCATCGTCATTGTCCTGATCTTCGCTCTTTCATATCTCAATTTGTTCATTCGCTTCATCTGGGGATTGACATCCTCCCCTCCCTGAAGGAAGGGGCTTCCTACGGCGCTACGCGATCAAAAGTACAGACAAAGGTGTTCTCGCAGATATTTCCGTGTTCATCGACCTGAACCACCGGAAAGTCCTGTTTACGCCCATCACCCCAACACTCAGGACCGTATGCCGCTTCCAGTTCCTCTATCGTGACAATCTTATAGTCAGCCATGATCGTTTTCCTTTCCCTGAGTCATTGGATTCTCTTCTAAGCCGCAATCGGCAAAAATGATGTTGCTCTGAACTCTGGAAGGTCGAGGCATTCCACGGGCAAAAGACTTGTCCGTTGCGGGTCATACACGCAAAAGCCATCTAAAACGACCCAGTGCCACCCCGATCCTTCAGGATGCGGAATTTTCACGACTGCTCGCTCGGGCCAATCTTTTCCTCTTCGGACAGTGAGGCGGTTAACTTCACATGGTATGCCCAATGTTTTGAGGGCCTGAATGATCTCTTTTGTGTGGGTGCCATGCGAGTGTCCGATAAGATTAATGGCTTCCCCAATGGAAATATTTGCGATCATTGCAATGCAGGCCTGGCCGCAGAGTCGGCTTCCTTCGGGTTGGTTCACCAAATTCATTTCGTCACTCCAAAAAGCACTGATTTTTCTTCAAAGGAGTAGGTTGCCAAGCGCTCAACAGCTCGGGTGATTGCAACATAGAGTAAGTTCTTGCTGATCTCTGTCGGTGGATAGTTTCTTTTTGAAGGATTCCAGAGGATAACCCCAGTGAATTCAAGCCCTTTGACCTGATGGCTGTGCGTACAAATAATACCCGGTGAGAAGTTGAAGCTTCTTGTTTCCAAGCGAACGCCGTTAATATCCTTCAATCGTGCATAGACCTCTTCAGCCTCTTTTTTGTACCGACACACGATAGCGGTTAGGCTGCCGGGCTCTTTGGTCGATAAGGCACGAATAGCGCGATAGAGAGCGTCTAGCGCCTCATCTTTACTGTTAAAGGTGTGGTGGCGAGGTTCTGGCCCGTCTTTAACAACCTTTGACGCGGCTCGGCCTGAAACCTGGCAGGCGAGCTTCATGATTTGCGCTGTGCTGCGATAACTGACGGCCAGCTCGGTATTGTCCATCCCCATACGGGCAAGATCGGCTTGGAAAGAAGGGAATCCTCCGTCATCAATGAAATCAAGTATCCGTTGGTGAACGTCCGCACAGATCGTCATGCTCTTCGCTTTCGTGCAAGCTGCGGCCAGCGCGTCCAGTTCGACTCGGCTTAAATCCTGTGCCTCATCAATGAGCATGTGGTCGTACCAGTTAAATGCAGAAGGAACGAAGTCATCGCCTGTCCGAAGCTGCAATAAGCGCAACAGAACGCCCTGATCCGCAAAGTCGATGCTGTAGCTTTTGATTTTAAGCATCTCTTGGTAGTGAGCGCAAAACTGTTTCGTTTTGACGGTCTCACCAAACCATTTAAAAATCATGTCCTGGTCAGCATAAAACCGATACAGATCCTCAATAAGGTCTGGAGCGGCCTTGGTGTGTTTGGCGTACAGTTCCAGCACCGTTTTAAGCTTGCAAGCTTTTTTGATCTCGGCAAAACACTGCTTTGGAGAGAGGAACTTGCGAGTGATCCCCCACTGGTTAAGAGCCTCGTCAGCCCACTGATTGAAAGTCAGAACGGGGGTCTTTTCGTGGATCAGCTCTTTAGAGGTTTCTTTGACGTAGCCCTGCAGGGCGCGATTAAACATCACGACAAGGCACCTCTCCGGCCTGAAGGTTTCGGGCTTATCGAAGATCAAAAACGAAAGACGATGCAGGGCAACTGTGGTTTTCCCGCTGCCGGCCCCACCGGTCAGATAGGTGCAACCCAATCGGCTCTTTGTGATCAGCCGAAACTGAACAGGGGAGATCAGAGTGATAATATCGGTCATCCGATAATCGCCCTTGGTCTCTTTGATTTGTTGAGTGGTAAGTGACTTTCCGTTACAAGCCCACTCGCCATCGATCAGCTCTAGGGTCTCTTTTGATGTTTCAATACGGCCCAGCTTCGCGCAGGCTATCCCATATTTACTCTTTTTCTCAATGATCCCCTCGCGTTCCCTATCAACAATATCTTCAGCATATTCTTCCCCTTCTTCGTAATCATAAAAGAGTTGGGAGAGAGCCGCTTTACGCCAATCAATCACAAGGGCTTTGGTTCCGGCAATAACACCCTGTTTGCCGATCAGATAACCCTTACGGCCAATC
>JBDNGT010000301.1:0-27018 GCA_041689145.1 Geopsychrobacter sp.
CGGATGTGGTCACCAAGCATCAGCAGGGTTCTGCACACAGAACTTCCCACCAGAGATATCCAAGCACGTTCCGGTTATAAAGGAGGCATGATCGGAAGCAAGAAAAAGAAGTGCAGAAGCAACTTCTTCGGGCGTTCCGGTTCTTTGCAGCGCCGCTTGCCCGGCGAGAGCGGCGCCTTTCGACTCGATCCATCGAGCGGTCATAGGGGTTTCTATGACGCCGGGGATGTACCCAACCACACGAATATTATATGGTGCGAGTTCAGCAGCCAGTGTTCGCGTCAGGCTACCTACGCCGGCTTTAGAGACGGCGTACGCACCGCTTCCCACGGAGGGCATTAACGTGGAAAATGACGCGCCGTTAATCAGGACTCCACCGCCACGTTTTTTGAACTTTTCCAGGGCAATGAGCCCCCCGTAATAAACAGAATTAAGATTGATATCCATCAGCCGCTGCCATTCATCTGCGGAAGTGTCAACAATCTTCTTTTCCAGCAAAATACCAGCATTACTGACCCAGATATCTATACCACCGTAACGCTGCTCAACGACATCAGCAAAACGAAACAAGTTCTCCCGATCTGATACGTCGACGGACTCTCCGTAGACATCAAGACCTTCCTTGCAGAGGAACTCGACGGCAGCGTCTACCTTGGCTTGATCTCGACCACAAATCGCTACATTAGCGCCTTCTTGCGCAAACATCCGTGCTGTAGCCAACCCAATGCCCGCAGTACCGCCAGTGACAACAGCTACCTTTCCTTTAAGATTAATCTCCATCTTCACTTCCTTTTCTACGGTCTGCAACGAGGCAGAGAATAGAGCCTGATTTAAATATGGCCTGTGAGCTTAGGCGAGAGGGAGCCTTCAATCTCTTTTGGATAATGGCTCAAGTCTCGTCATGATCGGGCAGAATAATTCTCGCCGTAGGTGGATTTTTCAATTTTTCAAAGACATAGATATTTTGTCAACGTTATCTTTGAGGAGCGTTTTAAGACTGTCGAACTCATAACCAAAACGCTCCTTAGGAGCTGAGATACTCACAGCAGCTACAATCTTGTCATCTCCATCTCGGAGCGGAGCTGCAATGCATTTGAGACCATACTCTATCTCTTCGTTGTCGATAGCATAACCGCACTGACGGATTTTCTGAATTTCAATTTTCAGTTGCGCCGCATCGGTAATTGTATTCCTGGTCCGCGCATCCAACCCGTACTCCTCGATCACCTTATCCAAATCAGAGTCAATCAAAGAGGTTAACAAAACTTTCCCAACAGCAGAACAATGACAGGGAAGTTTGGAACCAATTTTTGAGATGATCTGCAGAACTCGCCTCTTACTAGAGATCTTGTCAACGTAAAGCGCTTGCCCCTTCTGAAAAACAGCCAAATGGACCGTTTCGTCACATCGATTGCTCATCTCTACCAAAAAGGGATGGGCCAATTGGGTAATGGGACCGTAGGATTCCGCTAACGATCCCAGGTGATGAAGTGCGAAACCGAGACAGTATCGCTGTGTGTCAGGATCCTTCTGAAGATAAGCATTTTCTTCAAGATTTCGAATAATGCGATAGGTGGTACTCTTGTCATATCCTAGGGAGTGACTGATTTCCTTTACAGTCAAAAAACGGTCTTTATCGCTAAAGAGACCTAGAATAGCGAAGAGTTTGTCGAGAATTTTTATTCTGTATGATTCTGATCCATTCACGAAGTCATCCCATCTCAAAGAATTAGATGTTACCCCAAGCTTTCGTATCAAACTCTTCAACTATAGCTCAGGCGTTAAGTCCTATTTGCTTCTAATTATTTATTCGAAAAAAGATAAGATTGTGGTGACTTGTCCACATTTCAACCTCTGCAATGAGAGCTCCAGGGTACTCATCGTGCAACCATGGTACGAATGTACTGAACTCCTGTCGGCATGGCCCTCGACCAGCGAGGTTAAGTTTCAGGAGTGAAATGCACGCTCAACATCTTTGCGCTCCTTGAATATACTTAGAATGACGGCCAATTTGATCCTTGCCTTAATGCCACTGAGTCCCTGGCACAGGAGCACACCGTTCGCCAGCAAGTCGCCGGCGCCCCCCTCAAAGTCGTAGACTTCACGCACGCACCCCCGCAAACAGCGGGAGGCAACAACGACCCAGAGGCCCCGATCCACTACAGACCGAATGCTCGGAACCATTCCCGGCGGGACATGGCCACGACCGAACCCCTCCAGGATCAGGCCGTCGTATCTGGCCGCAGCGGCACACTCCACCAGGGTTCCGTCCATTCCGGCAACCACCTTCAATAAGGTAGTCGTCGCAGTCAATTCCAGGGGCAAGAAGTGAGACGACCTGATGGGGAGCGCGTGGTAACGTACGGTCTCCCCATCAACGAAACCTAAAGGTCCCGTATTAGGTGACTGGAAGCCCTCCAATTTGCACGTGTCTGTCTTGGTCACCTCACGAGCGCAGTGGATTTCTTGGTTGAACACCACCAACACACCCTTCTCCCTGCTTGCATCGTGTCTCGCCCCCCTGATAGCATCCCTCAAATTAGAGGCGACGTCAGACCCCATCTCCTGATGGCCCCGTTGTGCACCGGTGATAACAACAGGTTTTCCAGAATCTATGACGAGATCCAGGAAATATGAGGTTTCTTCCAAGGTGTCCGTACCGTGTGTCACCACAACGCCCGACACATCTTCCCTGGCCAAAGTGTTCCGCACCTCAGTAGCCAAGGCAAACATTTTATCCAAGGTCATGTATGAGCTTGGGATATTAGAAAAATCTTGGACCTCTATTGTTTCAGGATTTTCTATCGCCAGCACCTGATCCAGCAAAGCCCTACTGTTGAGTACACCAGAGGTGACTTGATTCGTCTCAGGATTATATCTACTGGCAATCGTTCCTCCCGTAGAAATAACAAACAGTTTTTGCATATCAGATACTTCTCTCGCTTAGAGTATATCTCACATCAATCCAAGCAGATTGGGTAAAAAATAAACGATCCCCGGGATATATGCGATAAGGAACAACACAAATATGGACGCAAAAATATAAGGCCAAATTTCCTTAACAATAGCTTCGACCCTTACGTTCCCTGTCCCAGATGCCGCGAAGAGGCACACCCCCAAAGGTGGAGTTATTAAGCCTATGTTCACTGCCAGGATCATCATGATTCCAAAGTGGAGGGCGCCGATGCCAATCAACCCCATAGTTGTAGCCAAAAGAGGACCGAGAAGGACAACGGTGGCATTGGTCTCCAGCCACGTACCGACAAACAGAAGAAATATGAGCACTAAGGCAAGAATGATTTGCGGATTGTCGGTGAGGCTGAAGAGTATCTTAATGAGGGCCAAATGAGCTTTAGAACGACTCAGAATCCAGCCGAGAACAGAAGCAGATCCCATAATTATCATGAGGGAGGTATATTGGTATGTGGCATTCTTGAAAATACACAAAAAATCCATGAACTTCAGATTTTTATAGACAAAGACACCGATAATGAAAGCGTAGAGCGAGGCAATTGCAGCCGCCTCTGTTGGGGTCGTCACGCCAAACAATATTCCCCCAAGAATGATCAACGGCATCACCAATGCCAAAGAGGCTTCCTTGGATGCTTTCAAGACTGTTGCGGAAGTGAATTCCACATCTTCTCTAGGGAAGTTCCTTTTCCGGGCTTGTATAAAGACAACCGCACACTGGATAGTTCCAATGAGAAGGCCCGGAATGATAGCGCCGGCGAACAGGGCAGCTACGGAGGTGTTTGTTATGGCTCCGTAGACAACGATGACGATACTGGGTGGAATAATCGGCCCGACAATTGACGACGCCGCAGTGACAGCAGCAGCATAGGCCCTTGTATACCCGTCGCGCTCCATACTGGGGATGAAAATTGTCCCGAGTGCAGAGACATCTGCAACAGCAGCCCCTGTGATCCCGGCGAAGATTAAGCTCGACAGGATATTTACGTACGCCAGCCCCCCTCGAAAATGTCCTACGAAAAATTTGGCAAACTTTATTAACTTTTCAGTAACGCCAGCTTTGTTCATGGTCTCTCCAGCAACCATAAAAAAGGGTATGGCCATCAAGACAAACACATCCATTCCTGCGAAAAGCTTGTCCGGAATTATCACAAGCGGCATCCCGCTGGAGATCACCCAGATGGAGGCCGTGGCACCAATCGCAAATGCCACCGGCAAACCAATTATCATCAGCAAAATCAGCAAAGAGAAGAAAAACAACAATGTCATATGAATAGTCTCCGGAAACTCTCTATGACCGAGAATGAATGAGATAAGCGAAAAAAAGAAAAACGGCTCCAACAGGAACAGCTGAGTACATCCAGGAATAAGAGATACCCAAGGCAGGGGATTCCATATTGGCGCCTATCTCGCACAATTTCACTCCTTGGTAGACTAGAATACCGAGGAATGAGAGAGAGAGCCCGACATTAAAAAATTTGGCAATTAGCTGTAAGGAATGTGGCGCTTTCCGAATAAAAATATCGATGGAAATAAGGTAGCCCCGAAGTAGTGCAATACTAGAACCCAGCATCACGCCCCAGATCATGATATAGCGCGCAGACTCCTCCGTCCAAGCAAGAGAGTTGTTGAAAACATACCGTGAGACGATCTGGGCCCAAACGATGACGAGCAAAACCACCAATATCGATGAGCTCACCCATTCGATTACGCGTTCGAAATATCTGACAATTTTCCCCATAAATTTCTCACTTCTTTGTTCGGCAGCATAGACAGTAATAAAATTTGTTTTTGAAACAAGTTTCCTTTGGTTTTTGTGGCAGTTACAAATGAGGATGAAAACCGTTCGAAACCAACAAGGCAAGACATCGGAATCTAACGGAAAGTTAACCTTGGAAATGCTTTAAAACGGGCAGGGGGAGACATCCCTGCCCGTTTAGTTCATATAAGCTTACTTTACGTAGCCAAGTGCCTTTTTGGAGTCGTCTGAAGCCTTGAGAAGTCCATCAACAAGTTCATCACCGACAGCTTCGCGAATAAACTTCAGTACTGGTGCCTGGGCTTTCGCACGGAACATCTCCAACTCTGCGGGGCTCGGGTCATAAACCTCCATACCCTCAGCTCTAAATTTGTTCAATAGCGTTGAGCGCTGAATCCGCGTCATCCGCCGTGCAGTTTGGGCAGCCTTCGCTGCTCCCTGCTGGATAATGAGTTGATAAACAGGAGGCTGTGCATCGAACCATTTTTTATTGATGGGGAAAATGTGATTAGAGTACACATGCCTGTCGAGGGTCAGGTATTTCTGTACCTCATTTATGTGCCCCATCGCTATCGTTGGTACCGCGTTCTCCTCACCGTCAACAACGTTCATTTGGAGGGCGCTGTACAGTTCAGTCCATGCCACAGGAGTAGGATTAGCACCAAGCGCGCGCACCATTTCCATGTGGGCAGGGATCTGCATGGTACGAATCTTGAGCCCCTCCATATCCTTGGGCGTGTGGATGGGTCTCTTGTTATTGGTAAAACAGCGGAATCCGCCGTTGTCCCAGATCGCCAGAACCTTCAGGCCTGTCTTATCTTCAAAATCCTTCCAGAGCTTCTTGCCAAAGGGCCGGTCGACATCAAGGGTGTAAAGGGCCTGGTCTACGGAAAGAAACAGGTAAGGAATGGACAAAACCTGGATACCCTTATAGTAGGGGGCAACGTGACCTTCTGCAATTGACATTGCTGCTTCGATTGCACCCATCTGGATCTGCTTGACCATCTCGGCCGAGTCGCCAAGCTGACCTCCGGGTGCGATATTGACCTTGATCTTACCGTTTGATTCGCTTTCCACGTATTCCTTGAAGGTCAAGGCGGCGGCGTGAATAAAATTCTGTGGGTCAGGGGTCTCTGGATGAGCAAGCGTCATCGCAACAGCGTCTGTATTTTTCAACGCCTCTGTCAGCATGGCGTTCGATGCAAATGCTGTGGCGCTGGATGCCACCAGCGTGAATACCATCAATATGCACATTCGTTTCAACATGACTTCCTCCTCTTCAAAAAGGTTGTGGGATGATCATCAACAAGCTATCAATATCTGCCTACACTTTCCGCGTGACCCAAGATCACCCCGGGAGAGGTTACCTCGTAACTTGATATGAACCGGCCACTTAATCACGATGCCAGAAACGCTCTTGGTGTCACATTATGAACTTTACAAATTACATTATGACATTATGACCTAGATAGATTCAAGTAAAAAGTGGCAGTAGATTTATTTAAATATCATAATTAGATCAGCGTTTTAATAGCCAATCCTTTATTGGAAAGCGATCCTTAACAGGATCAATTCGCTAACGCGGGGAAACTGAATTCGTGCAAACGTCGTTCTCAATTCTCTACAGCCCGTCTAGATCTAACCGCCCATCGAAGACAAATGCTGTTTATTAATTCGATGTACGTCACAATCCTTCGTGAAAACAAGCTCTGATGTAATGGTTAAGACCCAATATCGTGCGGAATAATTTCTGAGCGATGACTACCCACCCTCTGCTAACTGTTCGTCGCTCGGTTCGCCAATTCATAGGCCACGTCAATAATCATATCTTCCTGCCCACCTACTACGCCAAGTCGCCCGAGCTCCACCAGCACCTCCCTGGCGCTCAAATTGAATCGATCGGCGGCCTTAGCTGCGTGCAGTAGGAAGCTGGAATACACCCCGGCATAGCCAAGCATCAGTACGGCATCGGGGCCATATTTTTGAGCGGTTTTATAAACATCCAAAAGATTTGCCGCATCCATAATCTTGTAAAGATCAATTCTAGAGTTTATCTTCGCCCGATTAAGGACAGCCACAAGGGTCTCCGTAGGAGTGTTTCCACCACCTGCGCCCATACTCCGCAGAGACCCGTCGACAAGATGTGCCCCAGCCTCGATAGCTGCAAGGGTGTTGCCGACAGCAAGTCCAAGGTTGTTGTGGGCATGGAACCCAACATGGCACTTAAGGCCGTGGCGTAAAGCAAGCACTCTTTCCCGGACCTCATTCGGCAACATATTCCCTGCCGAATCGACAACATAGACACAGTCAGCGCCAAAGTTTTCCATGAGCTTCGCATTGTGAACCATCCTCTCAACAGTGGCGAGGTGAGACATCATGAGAAATCCCACGGCCTCCAGTTCCAACTTCTTGGCGAGGCTGATGTGCTGTTCTGCAATATCGGCCTCAGTTACGTGAGTAGCAACCCTGGCTACCTTGACTCCCTCACCGGCAGCCATGCGTAGGTCCTCCTGTATTCCCACCCCAGGAATTATAAGAATTGCCAGCTTGCTATGTTTCAGCACCGGAGCAACAGCGCAAAGATATTCTTGATCCGAAGCATTAGATCGGCCGTACTGGATTGACGAACCACCCAGCCCATCTCCATGGGAAACTTCAATCGTGTCCACACCTGCATCGTCAATAGCTGCAGCAATAGTGGCCATCTCGGCGGGTGTGAATTTATGAGAGACAGAATGCATCCCGTCCCGCAGGGTAGTATCAACAATTCGAACACATCTATTAACCATGATCAGCTCCCCCTTTCCTTTCAATTATTCTCTCTGCGAGTCTCTCAGCAACCCCAACTGCAGCAGCCGTGATGATATCTAAATTACCCGAGTACTCCGGCAGGAAGTCTCCTTGCCCCTGCACCTCAATCATGACTGTCACCAATTTACCATCGATTATTGGCGGCAAGCGGAGTCGGTACCCAGAAACATAGCGCCGTACGATATCAACCATTCGCTGCACAGAATTGAGAACTTCGTCAGGATCGACAGATTCATATAATTCACAGTAGATGGTATTCCGCATGAGAATCGGAGGATCGGCAGGGTTAAGGATGATGATAGCCTTTCCTTTCTGGGCCTTACCCACGATCTCTAAAGCTCGTGCAGTAGTCTGGGTAAACTCATCAATGTTCTGCCGAGTACCAGGCCCGGCACTCTTAGAGCTAATCGTGGCAACGATCTCTACGTAGGCCACTGGTGCGACCCGTGATATCGCCGCCACGATCGGAACTGTGGCCTGGCCACCACAAGTAACAAGGTTAATATTGGGGCTATCGAAGTGGTCAGCCATGTTCACTGCTGGCACGACATAAGGTCCCACGGCTGCCGGGGTTAGATCGATAGCAATCTTCCCTGCCCGTTTGAGAAGCGGAGCGTGAATCAAGTGTTGTTTTGCACTTGTCGCATCAAATACTAAAGGGATGTCATCGCTAGCGATAATAGGTCCGATTCCCTCCGCAGTCGTTGGAATGCCAAGTTTCAATGCTCTCTGAATCCCCGCAGAGTCAGGAATGACTCCTGCCATCAAGCACAGCTCGAGTTTAGGACTGTTCAAGACCTTATACATCAGGTCAGTACCAATATTTCCTGGTCCCAGGATTGCCACACGTAACCGTTTGCCCATCAATTTCTCCCTTAATCAAACATCCATTGACTGCATCGACTATTTCTACGGAAAAACTTGACGCCCGCATTGCTCAAACCAACAAGATTAGATTAGCCAGTTAATGGTAGATCATATTGTGATTATTAAATATCACAATATGATTTTATAAAGAATTGCACTCTATCTTTTAGGTGTCAAGGAGAAAAAAGGGTGAGTCACCCGTGACGATAGGGGGAGGGTGTAGTAGTTCAATGAAACCGGACACCAATTTAGGTGGTATAATCGCCACCCAAAGAGAGGTGTTCAATGACCCAAAGAAACAGACGATCATTTACGAAAGAGTTCAAGCACGAAGCAGCCAGCCTGGTTGTCAACCAAGGCTATTCAATGGCTGAAGCCTGTCGTGCAATGGGAGTGGGTTTGCGCTACGCCGCTGGGTCCAGCAACTCCAAGGTGAACATAGCGGATTGACACCAAAAGCGCAGGCGCTGACACCGGAACAGGGACGCATTCGGGAGTTAGAAAAACCGGTGCAGCGGCTTGAAAGAGAGAAGTCGATTCTAAAAAAGGCTTTACTCAACCTCTCTTCTTGAACACAAGCAATTTAAGCCCTGGTTTTTATTGGATGGCCTAAATTACTCAGGTACTGACCCACCTGAACGCTAACGCAGCACATACCTAATACAGCGAGAAAGATTGACATGTTCATCGTGCTTCGCTCCTTGTTCCTTGATGTACCCTTAAGATCAGACCTTATCCTGCTTTAAAAGCAAAGGACAACTCAGGCCTTAAGGGGCGGTAATAGTATTGGAGATTAAGGTCACGTTGGCCTGGGCCAGCGCTCTTCCGCTCAGCTTGGCATCGGTATTCATCGAAATCAGCGTTTGGCTCTAGGGTTAAATGGCAAAAGAAAACTGACCATCAAGGGTCAACTACGCCCGAAACGCGCCCAGAAAGACATACAGAGAGCCACTTTTAGCATTATCCACCAGATCCGATATTTTCCGGGGTAAAAACCCCGTCAGCGCGACGATCTTGGCTCAAAATCGGGGCGTCGCCGATCATTGCCTATGTGGGGCCGGTGGATCTGGGCACTCCCGGTACCTCATACCACATAGGCCAACAAAAAGGATCGACAGCACAATGGACACCCTGCACAGAATTTCTACTATTGATAAAGGGGATCACAATCAGCCTCTTTATCTCCGACATACAGCCATGTTAATATCTGCAGTATTCAGCATATATTGTTAATTGGTCCAGAAAGGAAACACCTAAGTTGACCCCCGATCGCGCCCTACAACTAATCGCACTGCTAATCTTTGCCCTCGGCAGCAACCTGCCGCTCGGTTATCTACGAGAAAACTGCCAAAAATTCTCACTCCGCTGGTTCGTGCTGATCCACCTTTCAATCCCATTTATCATTATGCTACGCTTACTCCTCGGCTTCAACTGGACCGTTATCCCCTTCACCCTCGCCTGCGCCGTTGCCGGACAGGTTGCCGGTTCGCGCATCCGTCGTCGACAAACGTGATGACGTCGCAAAAACTCGACTGCTACTGCGTAGCTGCAAAGACTCTCGCTGCTTCGGCGTACATTAGCACGCCTCATTGCTCGACATTACAGCGTCTTGTATTTGGCGCTTTTTACTTAACTATCCACAATCTTTCTCTCTTGCGAATGCATCAAACGTGAGTCGCAACGTACGCCCAAAACTCAAAAAAGCCGAAGCCGTCGCCAGCCTGCTAAAAAAACTGCTTGGCGATAAGGGGCTGGGGGATCGTCTACCGCGCTACCAAGCTTGGCTGGTCTGGGACAAGGTCGTTGGTGAACAGATTGCGCGCCGCGCGCGCCCCTTACGCATCCGTGAAAAAATTCTCGAAGTCAGAGTCGATCACCCCGTGTGGATGCAGCAACTCCAGATGCTCAAATCACAGATCCTCAAAAAGCTCCATGAGGAGTTGCCCGACTGCGACATTGAGGATATTTACCTGCGTCGCGGTACTCCGCAGCCGCTGACGACAGCCGCAGCAGAACCTAAGATTGAGTGGCAAAAGGAAAGCCTGTCCGACGCAGAACTGGCGGGGATAGAGCAAAGCCTGTCAGGGCTCAAGGATGGGGATTTAAAGAATGAGATACGCAAGTTATTTATGCGCCAGAAAAAACTGACTAAAGCGAAAACCAGCTAAGCCAGCTACATAGGGACACATTAGGACGGGCTTCCAGACCCTCATCAGCGCAAACATAACTTCTGCGTCGATCATTGTAATCTGACATCGGTCGCCCCATCTCGAGCATAAATCCGCAACACCTCAGCGGTATACTCCCGCACCGCCCTGTCCTCGGTATAGATAAAGAGCGGCGACTCAACCTTGAGCCCCGGCGCGCCACGTTTTCGCCCTTCAACCAGCACCATCTTCGAGACGGCCCCCTGACGTGCGTGAACCATTCGCAGACGCTTCGGTTCGATCCCGACCCGTGCCATTCCCGCCAGCAACCCGTTGAGACGCTCCGCCAGATAAACAATCGCAAAACACCCACCACACTTCAAGCACCAGCTCGCAGCGGCCAAAAATTCATCCAACCCACCGGCCAGCTCATGCCGCGCGGCCGCACGTTCGTCAATCGGGGCAATGCGCCCACTCCTGAGCGTCCGGTAGGGGGGATTAGAAACTACCAGGTCAAAAGACCCGGCCTCAGCCAGACTTGGATACTCACGCAGATCGGCCTCAACAATTGTGACCTGCTCACCCATTCCGCTCAACACGACACCCCGACGTGCTCGCTCAACCATTTGCGATTGGCGTTCCCAGCCGACAACCCGCAGGCCAGCGGATCGCCGCACCAGCAACTGGGGCAAAACACCGCAGCCAGTCCCGAGATCGAGAACAGATTCACCACCCCGCAACGTCACAAAATCAGCCAGCAGCACCGGGTCAAGACTGAAACGATAGCCGTCTTTGGCCTGAATCAGATTGATTGATTCTGCATATAAGATATCGACTGTTTCCATGATCGCATAATCCAGCAAAAGCTGACTGACGAGCGCGCAATGCCAGCGCCAAACAACACAAAAGAGCCGGCCTATTGCCAGACCGGCTCTTTATAGGTTGAACCTGTGTGTTATGCCTTATTTAACGTGGCAGCCCCTACACTTGGTCGGACCATTCTGGGCCTTGTGGCAATCCTTACACACCTTGTGGAAGGCAGTCTTGGCCTTGGGTGCAGCGGCGTCGACACCGTGACAACTCCGACAAGCACCAGCCTCAACACCCTTGTGGTGACAGGTTTTGCAGTCAGCTATTATGGCCTGGTGTGCAGCGTGCGGGAAGGTTACGGTCCCCATGCTGGCTTCAAGCTTGACTTCGGCAGGACCGTTATTGGCCATGGCAAACATAGCGGTAGTAGCAACAAGACCGACAACAACCAACAACATCACAATCTTTTTCATACCTAGCTCCTCGACAGTTTACAGAAACACAATTGATCCCCAAATGACCTCAGAAAATATTACAGAAGGCTGAGGGTGTCAACGGAATAATGGTATACAGTATACCATAAAATGTTATTTCATGCCCTCAGCGCACGAGAACCCGGCACGCCGTTATTCAGGCCAGTCCGTCGTCTATCAGGCGTTGCTGTAACGACTCTGCCCTTCGGATGACATCAGCAGCCATTTCGAGTTTATAGTCCTCAAGTTTACGCGCCAGGCCCGCATCGCCGGCCGCGATAATCTGTGCGGCAAAGATCCCGGCGTTTTTCGCCCCAGCCTTCCCGATCGCCATGGTCGCGACCGGGATCCCGGCCGGCATCTGCACCATCGCCAGTAAGGCATCCAGTCCACGCATGGCGGTCGCATCGATGGGGACCGCGATCACCGGCAGGATGGTCTCAGCCGCTACGACTCCGGCTAGATGTGCTGCCGCGCCAGCGCCGGCAATCAGCACCTTCATCCCGCGCGCCTTGGCTTGGCGGACAAAGGTCGTGGTCCGCTCGGGGGTTCGATGGGCACTCGAGACGATCATTTCAAAGGGGATATCGAACTGCTTGAGCGCCCTGCCGGTTTCGACCATAATTTCGTAATCGTTGTCGCTCCCCATCAGGATTCCGACTAGCGGGTGTTTCTCCATTGATGACTCCATTCCTATGAAATCCGTTAGCGGTGAGGGGTTCACCCCTCACCGTTCTTCAGCGGTTGAGCGCTTTCTGACCGATATCCTTGCGAAAATGGGCATCCGGCCAATGAATTTTGGCCACCCCCCGATAGGCGCATTCGATGGCCGCAGCCACGTCATCACCCAGGCCGGTCACTCCGAGCACCCGCCCGCCATGGTTGACGACCACCGCATCCTGCAACATCGTTCCGGCATGAAAGACCACCAGATCATCGAGCTTAGCAGCCTCTTCCAGGCCGCTGATCGGCAGACCTCTTACGAAATCACCGGGATAACCTCCGGAAGCCATCACCACGCAGACCGCAGCCTTGTCATGCCACTCGATCGAACTCTGGGTCAACTCACCCCGGGCACAGGCCTGCAGCACCGGCACAATATCCGACTTCATCCGCATCAGCAGCGGCTGGGCTTCAGGGTCACCAAAGCGCGCATTATATTCCACCACGCGCGGCTTACCATCCTTGATCATCAGCCCGACATAGAGGATACCGACATAAGGGTGGCCATCGGCGGCCATCCCCGCGATGGTCGGCTTAACGATGGTCGCCACGATTTCGTCATGCAACGCCGCGGTGACGACCGGTGCCGGGGAATAAGCTCCCATGCCACCGGTATTCGGCCCTTGATCGCCATCAAAAATCCGCTTGTGATCCTGTGAAGAAGCCAAGGGCAAGATGTTTTTGCCGTCGGTAAAGGCGAAGAACGAGGCCTCTTCCCCTGCCATGAATTCTTCGATGACTACACTGGCGCCGGCAGAGCCGAACACCTTATCGAGCATAATATCGTCGAGCCCGGCGATCGCCTCAGCCTCGGTCATGGCAACGATGACCCCCTTGCCGGCCGCCAGACCGTCAGCCTTAATCACGATCGGCGCGCCCTGCTGCCTAACATAGGCGACCGCAGCAGCATGATCTGGAAAGCTTTGATAGTCCGCCGTGGGAATGTTGTGGCGCGCCATCAGATCTTTGGAGAACCCCTTGCTCCCCTCGATCTGCGCCGCCGCCTGATTCGGCCCGAAGATCTCGAGGCCGGCTGCCTGAAAACGATCAACAATGCCCATAGTCAAGGGCACTTCAGGCCCGACCAGGGTCAGATCGATCTGTTCGGCCAGAGCAAAGTCGAGCAGAGCATCGATCTCATCGGCGCCGATATGGACGCACTCGGCCAGTTCAGCGATCCCCGGGTTGCCCGGCGCGCAATAGAGAGTATCGACCAGCGGCGACTGGAAAATCTTCCAGCAGAGTGCATGTTCGCGGCCACCCCCGCCGACAACTAATATTTTCATGAATCAACTCCTATAAAGTACTGAGTTAGCCACCAAGACACCAAGTACACCAAGGAAAGCAACTTAACGCTGAGGCACAGAGAATACCTGAAATCTATTCCTTTGGTTTTAACCCAAAAAAAATCAGCCTTGCGCCGCTCTCTGCCTAAGTTTTTGATCCTCTTGGTGTCCTTGGTGCCTTGATGGCAAATATTTTCTCAGTGCCGGAAATGCCGCATGCTGGTAAAAATCATCGCGATCCCGTGCTCATCGGCGGCGGCAATGACCTCTGCGTCGCGAATCGAGCCGCCCGGCTGAATCACGGCCGTGATCCCGGCTGCGGCCGCATTGTCGATGCCGTCGCGGAAGGGGAAGAAGGCATCGGATGCCATCGCCGAGCCCTGCACCTCAAGCCCCGCGTGTTCGGCCTTGATCAACGCAATACGCGCCGAGTTAACCCGGCTCATCTGACCTGCCCCGACCCCGATCGTCATCCCGTCACGCCCATAAACAATGGCGTTGCTCTTGACAAATTTAGCGACCCGCCAAGCGAACATCAGGTCTTCGCGCTCCTTGGCGGTCGGGACCCGCTTGCTCACGACCTTAAGCTCGCCGGTCAGCAACAGATCAGCGTCCTGCATCAGCAAGCCGCCATTGACGCGTTTAAAGTCGTAACGCGCACTCGACTGCTCAGACCAGAAACCGCAGACCAGCAGTCGAACATTCTTCTTGACCGCGATAATTTCCGAAACGCCCTCGGCTACTGCCGGCGCAATAATCACCTCGACGAACTGCTTGTCGACGATCGCCTGGGCGGTCTCGCAGTCGAGTTCACGGTTCACTGCGATAATTCCGCCGAAGGAGGATTCAGGGTCGGTCGAGAAGGCCCGCTCATACGCCGCCAGCAGTGTTTCCCCCACCGCGACGCCGCAAGGGTTGGCATGTTTGACGATGACACAGGTCGGGCCCTCGGTGAACTGCTTGACGCACTCCAGAGCGGCATCGGTGTCACCAATGTTGTTATAGGAGAGTTCTTTCCCTTGCAACTGACGGGCGGTCGCAATGGAAGTCCCGGAAATGTCTTTTTCGACATAGAAGGCGGCCTGCTGATGCGGATTCTCTCCATAACGCATCGACTGGGCTTTTTTGAATTGCAGACTGAGTGCCGGGGGGAACTCGGTATGCTCTTCTGCGGTTTGCTTGCCGAGCCAGTTGGAGATCGCCCCGTCGTACGCCGCGGTATGCTGATAAACCTTGACCGCCAGTTTGAAATTGGTTTCAGCCGAAATGCTGCCGCCGCTCTTTTTCAGCTCGTCGAGCAGCGGCGCATAATCGGTCGGGTCAACCAGCACCGTCACCGAGCGATTGTTCTTGGCCGCGCTGCGCAGCATGGTCGGTCCACCGATATCGATGTTCTCGATGGCGTCCTCCAGGCTGCAATCCGGGGTAGCGACCGTCGCCTCAAAGGGGTAGAGGTTGACCACGACCATGTCGATATTTTCGATCCCATGCTCGGCCATGGTCGCCACATGGGCCGGATTATCGCGCAGGCCGAGCAGACCACCATGGACCTTGGGGTGTAGAGTCTTGACCCGGCCATCCAGCATTTCGGGGAAGCCTGTATACTCAGAGACATCCATGACCGGCAGCCCCGCCTCACGAAGCAGCTTGGCCGTTCCGCCGGTTGAGAGAATTTCGACCCCGAATCCGCAGAGCTCACGGACCAGTTCGACAATGCCGGCCTTATCAGAGACCGACACCAGAGCACGTTTGATCGTCGCCATAGGCAACCCATATCCTTTACACACCGGGTACCAGCGAATAGGCCGCACCCGAAAAATCGAAGCAAGAATGGCCAGCCGCAGCAGCTGCCCATCCACAATTATAATTTTGGAGAGTTCCGACATCAGAACGGAGCCGGAAGAAGGGCTTTTTCTAGCATAAAGGCCTAAGTCCGAGCAACCCTTTTCAGCCACTTGCGACCTCAGGCAAAAAAGCGCGGCACTCGCGGACTGATACGACAGAATACCTCATAATTAATCGTATCAAGCTTTTCGGCCCAATCTTCGGCGCGAATAGACTCATGACCGTCGATCCCGAGCAGGACAACCCGATCCCCGATCTCAGCATCAGGGATATCGGTAACATCGACCAGAATCCAGTCCATACAGACCCGGCCGACGACCGGCGCACGCTCCCCGCGAATCAGTACCTCTCCAGCATTTGAGAATAGGTGATTAAAGCCATCAGCATAACCGACCGGCAGGGCGGCCAAACGCGTCAGCCGCTTCGTTATATAAGTATGCCCGTAGGAGATCCCCTGCCCCGCTTCGATCATGCGCAGCTGAGCAATCCGCGTCGTAAAGGTCATGACCGGTTGCAGCTCGAGCCGTGGCTTGAGCTCAGCAGAGGGGTAGCCGCCATAAAGCGCGATTCCCGCGCGCACCAGGGTACATTCCGGTACGTCCCAGGCTGCCAGACCAGCACTATTGCAGAGATGAATATGGAGCGGATGGATCCCGGCGGCGGCGAGTTGTCCGAGAATTTTGCGAAAAATTTCGATTTGTCTACCGGTCTCGACAGAAGCGGACTCATCGGCGCAGGCCAGATGCGACATCAACCCAGATACCTCAAGCCCAGCTCCCTGCTTGACAAGATCGATCACCTGCGGGATTTCCGCAGGCAGAAATCCGACCCGGCCCATCCCGGTGTCACACTTGAGGTGGACCGGAAAACCTAAACCATGCCCTGCACCGAACCGCTCGAGGCGCTGCAGATCCGCCAGACTGAAAACAGCCGCCGCCAGCCCCTGGTGGACAAACTCCGCTTCTTGACCGGCATAACACCCGCCAAACACCAGAATCGACTGTTGGATGCCGGCGGCGCGTAATTCGATCCCCTCCTCCAGGGTCGCGACGGCGAACTGCTCGACCGCTGCAGCCTCAAGTTCGCGACTGATGGCGACCGCGCCATGGCCATAAGCATCCGCCTTGACGACAGCCAACACACCCTGTCCAGCGGCACAGCAGGCCCTGATCTGCTGCAAGTTGTGACGCAAGGCGCTTAAGCTGATGTCTGCCCGGGTCGGGCGGGGTGGAAAATCCATGGCACAAAATTCCTTGCTTATATCGAGCGGGGCGAAGACTTCCATAATATGTCATTTTACGAGGCGAAACAAAGACTGTAAAGGCCTGGCCTGATGCCGGCCCCGATTCACGCTCAAAACTTGAAGGTCGCAGAGCATTACCTAGCTTGAACTGGCGGGTCTGGGAACGGTTGATTTCGTTGACAGAACGGCCAGCTTGCTGATATAGAGTGCGTTTAATTATGCATCAAGGAGTCCCTAGTGCCGATCCCCCGCGAAAAACTCAAAGTCCTCTATTCCCGCGCGCGCATTGCCGAAGAAATCAAGCGGCTTGGTCAAGAAATCAGCCGCGACTACTCTCAACGTGACATTTTGCTGGTAGGAGTCCTCAAAGGATCCTTTCTCTTTATTGCCGATCTGATTCGCGAGATTGAAAGTCCGACCATGGTCGACTTTGTCCGACTGACCAGCTACGGATCTGACACCCAATCTTCTGGAATTATTGAGTTTCGCAAAGAGCTGGAAATGCCGATTCGAGGGCGCGATGTCATTATTGTTGAGGATATCGTTGACAGCGGCTACACTCTGAAATGCCTCTTCACCAAATTGCTGCTGCAGGAACCACGGTCGCTCAAGATCTGCACCCTGATTGACAAACGGGGTCGCCGCGAGGTTGATATCGAGGCGGACTATATCGGCATGACCATGGATGATAGTTTTATCATTGGTTACGGCCTTGACTACGATGAACACTATCGGAACCTGCCGGACATTTATACGGTCGAAGGTTTCTAATTTTTTTTTGTGACCGCGGCCAAACATGTGCCTGGCGCGATCTTATGATTGAATACACAGGAGAGCTATCCCATGGTCATATCCTGCCCGGAATGTTCTACCCGTTTCAGGGTCGATGAAGGCAAAATTCCTGCGCACGGGGCCAAGATCCGCTGCGCCCGCTGCAAGCATATTTTTGTGGTCACCCCACCCGCCCCCAAGCCGGAAGCATCCGTCGAAGCTCTTTTCCAGCCCCCAAGCACTCAACTACCTGAAGCCGAGCAACTGGTTCCGGTCGACGAGCCGGTTCCCGCTGCAGCAGAACCTGCTTCGGTGGAAGAGTACGTGGCCAAAGACGATGATTTCGGCTTTGACGATATCGACACTCCGGAAATCGGCAGTGGTGCAAATGACGAGCTCGACCCGTCGGACTTTGACGATGATGCGACCGTCGATGACGATGATGCGTTCTCTTTTGGCAGCGAATACGGCAATGTGAGTCTGGGTGATGATGCCGATAGCCTCGAGAAAGAGGGACCCTTCTCGTTTGGAGACCCTACGCCAAACACAACACAACCGGTTCCTTCAGTAGAGCAAGAACAATTCCGCTTCTCTTCAGCACCACAACCGCCATCAGCTGCGGCCGAAGATCCACTGGCCGATAGTTTTGAGGAAGATCCTAACCTCAACGCCATCTCAATGCCGCCGAGTGAAGACGCTTTCTATCTTGACGACTCCGACATGGCCACACCCCCACCGACCAGCAAAGCTTCAAGCCGGAACTCGGTTTCGGTCGTTCTCGTTTCCCTACTGATCCTGATTTTGATTATCCTGGCCGCGGGTGGTTTCATGATGTGGAAAAACGGGCCGGCAGGGATCGAGCGGCTGATTTCAAACCTGACGGGCCAACCTGCGGCAACCGAGCTCAAAAACGACATCCTGTTGAAGAATTTGCAAGGCAGCTTCATCATGAATAGCAAAGAAGGTGAACTGTTCGTCATTCAGGGGGTTGCCGTCAACAACCTCCGTGAGGCTCAGGCCGCTATTCAGGTCAAGGGGGTCATCTTCGATAAAAGTGGAAAGCCCCTTTTGCAAAAGACCATTTTCTGTGGCAACCCGATCAGCGGCAACGATCTGCGCAAACTCCCTTACAGCAAAATCGAGGAGATCATGGGGAACCAGTTTGGCGAATCTTTGGCCAACCTCAACGTGACCCCGAACCAATCGATCCCCTTCACTATCGTTTTCCGCAACCTGCCGAAGACCCTGTCGGAGTTTGTGGTCGAAGTCGCTGACACTAAACCCGCAACCCAATAAATTTTCCGTCAATCGTAATTTAAAAGGGGTGGTCTGCTCTCAAGCAGACCACCCCTTTTCTGTTAACTCACTCTTCCCTACCGGAATCAGGCAGAGATAGCATCTACCGGGCAGGAATCGACACAAGCACCACAATCGGTACAGGTCGCTGCATCAATCACACGGACATCGCCTTGCTCAGAAATTGCCTCTACCGGGCAAACAGGCTCACAAGCTCCGCAGTTGATACACTCATCAGAAATAAAATGGGCCATCGGTCTTTCCTCCTCTAGTGGGTAATTTGACAATGGCGAATCGATCACCAGTCTCTGCTGTTTAGGCGTACACTCTACTGTAAGTTAATTTCGCTGTAAAGTAGCCTAAAGGAATTTATTCCAGCGGCAAAAGTCCTTGCATCTATGCCGCTAAACAGGCTAGCCTGTATAGCGATTTACCTTGCAACTGTGTGACATTCAAGGGATTATTCCAGTATCACTAAAAAAATACTTAACAGCTTCAGCCAAACTAAAACATAATTTTATTTTCGAAAATCGCATCCTCTTTTCATACAAAACTCAAGGAGAAGTAGAAATGGATATTCTTGCCCTTAACTGCGGCAGCTCATCAGTCAAGTATCAACTCTTCGACTGGACCCGCAAAGAAGTCATCGCCAAAGGGATGGTTGAACGGGTCACCATCGGTGATTCCTACATCATTCACGAGGTCCCCGGCCGTGAAACCTACCGTGAAGAGTATGAGTGCCCCGACCACCGGATCGCAGTGCAGTTGATCGTCAAGACCCTCACCAGCGCTTCTGAGGGTGTCGTCAAGAGCATGGACCAGATCTCTGCCGTTGGCCACCGCGTGGTCCATGGCGGCGATAAGTTCACCTGTTCGGTCGCGATCGACGAGAATGTGCTCAACACCATCAAAGAGGTTCAGCACCTTGCGCCCCTGCACAATCCACCCAACATCTCAGGGATTGAAGCCGCCCAGACCGTGCTGCCTAACGTGCCGCACATTGCCATCTTCGACACCGCCTTTCACCAGTCGATGCCCGAAAAGGCCTACACCTATCCGGTACCTTACGAGTGGTACGAGAAACATGGTGTGCGCCGCTACGGCTTCCACGGCACCAGCCACCTCTACGTTTCGAAGCGGGCTTCGGTGTTGCTCGGCAAGGCTCCTAAGGATTGCAATATCATCACCATGCATATCGGCAACGGGGTTTCACACTGCGCGATTAAAAATGGGGTTTCGGTCGATACCTCCATGGGTTTGACCCCGCTTGAAGGGGCCGTCATGGGGACCCGGTGCGGCGATATCGATCCGGCCCTGCCGATGTTTATCCAACAGGTTGAAGGGATGTCGGCTCAAGAGGTCGATTCCGCCCTGAATAAGAAATCGGGGATCTTCGGTATCACCGGTCAGTACACCGACCGCCGCGATGTGATTGAGGCGGCCGAAAAAGGGGATCGGCGCTGCCAACTGGCCCTCGAAATCGAAGGCTATCGCCTCAAGAAGTACATCGGGGCCTACATGGCAGGCCTCGGCGCCCTTGATGCGGTGGTCTTTACCGCCGGCGTCGGCGAGATGGCCTGGCTTATTCGTGAAAAAGCGCTGGAAGATCTTTCGCACATGGGGATCATTCTCGACAAAGAGAAGAACCGCAACACCATGACGCGCAAGCGCGAAACCATGATCTCGACCCCCGGCTCACCGGTCAAGATCTTTGTCATCCCGACCGACGAGGAACTCGTCTTTACTGAGGATGTGGTTGCGATCCTCGAAGATACCTACACCGATCATATGAGCTTCAAATACTCCTTCGCCGAGAGCACCTTCCAACGCGCCTGAATTTAGGCGATCAAAGTCAAAACTAAAGGCTGGCGAGAATCCCCGTCGGCCTTTTCAATTATCCAACTCAGCTCACGCCCCTCACCATTTCCTCAGAAATGAGTCTCCTCGTAATCGGGGACCAAATGATACCAATCGATATGGCGACGGGCCTCAGCGAGACAGGCCTCGGCCTGGCCGATAATCCGTTCACGATCTTTCGGATAGCTTCCAGCCAAGTTGAGGATATTCGTTACATGATTGGAACGCAGAATGGTCCGCTGCCGGAATCGACTGCATCTCGGCAACAATCTCAGCGACCAAACGCAGCTTAAAATTTTTCATCTTATACATGCCGCAGAAGGTACAGTTATTCTGGCTGCAGCCTAGGGTGATTTGAAAAATCAGGCTGTGGGCTTCGGACGGCGGACGAAAAAGTGGCTGATTATAATCAAAGAAGTACATGGCAACCAAGCTAGAGAGAACAGAGTTGATCTTCTCGCGTAGGCGGCGAACCGTAACGCGCGAGGGTGAGTGATGATCATATATCATTGACCCGGTAGCTGAACACCACCTCGCACTTCCTGCTTGACGCAACGCCCGGCAACGTCTTAATATATTCCCTTTGATCGCATACTGATTATCCGTATTAAAACAAACAGAAAGGCCGTATACATGGGCTTTGATATCGAAACAAGCGTCGGCTTTCTGCTGGCCAAAGCGCACCAATCGCTCTTCGCACGTTTTCGTGATCTGCTCGCCCCGCATGCCATCACGCCGCCGCAGTTTGCCCTGCTCGGCTTTCTATGGAAACAGGACCGACTCTCGCAGGTCGAACTGTCGGAGAAGACCGAGATCGACCGTACGACCTTGAGTGGACTGATCGATCGGCTGGTGAAACAGGGGCTGGTGACCCGCCTGCCCCACCCCGCCGACCGGCGCGCCTGCCTGGTCGCCCTCACCACGGAGGGGCGCAAGCTTGAGCCGATTCTGACCCCATTGGCGCTGCAGATGCGTCAGCAGTTTACCGAAGGGCTGGAGCCAGGGGAATATGCACAGCTCTGCTGGTTGTTGAACCGACTGCGTGGAGTCGGTCATGACAAGTAACACTTCTTATCCGACAGATGTTAAGATCAGGTATTCATTCATTTAATCAACTGGCAGGGGGCGCTACCACTTGGGGCTCGCCTGCTCGGCCAATGGACAAGGAGCCTGCTGTGTCTTCTCTTGATTTTGAACTGGAACGGCGTAATTTTCGCGAGTATTACGCCAGTCACCGACAGCACTTTGTAACGGCGAAACAGGCATATATCAGCATCATTACCACGCTGATCAAACAGTCGGATATCGGCGAGGTGACCAAAATTGAAGGGCGGGTCAAGGACGCGGATGAATGCATCAAAAAATTTCACCGCAAATACCAGAGCAAGCTCGAAACCGATGAGAAGCCCTACCAGATCAAGGACTATATTACCGACCTGATCGGCATCCGCATCGTCTGCCTCTATGAGGATCAGATTGCGCTGGTTTCCCAGGTACTACAACACCACTTTCGCATTATCGATGTCACCGACAAGATCTCGGCGGTTGAGAGCACGGAGGATTCCTTCGGCTACAAGGGGCTGCACATGGATCTGGCCCTCAGCGCTGCGCAGACCGCCCTGCCCAAATACCACCCCTTTGCCGACCTGCCCTTCGAGGTTCAGATCCGTTCTTTGATCCAGGATGCATGGAGTGTGCTGGACCACAAGATCAAATACAAAAAATCCATCCCCAACGATCTGCGGCGTCGGATCAACCTGCTTTCGGCCCTATTCGAACTGGCTGACCGCGAATTTAAGGAGATCCGTAACGCCACCGCCGCACTGATGCAGCAGGCAACGGTCGAACCGATTGACGATCTAACGGCGGAGAAGGATGCGATATCCGAAACCCTGGCGAATGAAAAGCAGGTCAACGCCTTTAACTTTCTACGCGTCGCAGGTCATTTTTTTCGTGATTTCGAATTCGAGGATTACAAGGTCGACGGCTTTGTTCAGGATATCCTCAAACTGGCCCCCGGCATCGAAAAGTCTACCTTGCACAAAAGTATGCTCGAGAACATGAAAACGGTCAGGGAGTACAGTGCCGAATTCCTTGCCGAAGACCCAGGGAACAGCTTCAGCCCCTACACCTCAATCCGCCACTGCCTCTATCTCTACGACAGAAAAACATTTCACCGCATCCTGTCCCGGGTCGCGCGCGAACGATTTGAAGCATGGTTAAACAAAACGCCGTTAAAGAACTGAACTGCGGCTTTGGCCGTCGCCGCCTGAGCGGAATAAGCTGTCACATCTTGAGAATAATGCTAGGTATCTCCTTGGCTCACTCATGCGTTGATTCGGGTAGATAACATTTCAAAATAGTGACGCATATAAAAATCTTTTGATTTCACACAGGAGGGGGAACATCATGTTACATGCAGAGAGAGATAGTCACGGCGGAGCGACGCTGGCCCGAAGAATACTCGCAATTTTGTTGTGCTGTACGGGGCTACTGTTCACAGTCCAAAGCTGGGGCGCAGGACCGATGCTGCCCCAGGTTTATACGCCGCAAACTGAGGTCTCAGGCTGGCTGATGAGCGAAAAACTCGATGGCATTCGTGGCTACTGGGATGGGAAGAATCTCCTTTCAAAGAACGGAAACCCCTTTTCCCCGCCAACGGCTTTCACTCACAACCTCCCCCCTTTCGCGCTTGAAGGCGAAATCTGGGCGGGTCGCGGGCAGTTTGAGCAAACCCTGGCGGCGGTCAAACAACAGCAGCCCCATGATGGCTGGCTGCAACTTCAATTTGCCATCTTCGACGTGCCCGAGGCTCCGGGTAGTTTCACCGTGCGGATAGCACAAGCCGCAACTTGGTTTGCCGCACACCCATCCGCTTATGCATTTGTCATCCCACAGATTCCGCTACGCGACCAAGCACAGCTGCAGCAGGAATTGCAACGCGTTGAAAATCTCGACGGCGAAGGGTTGATCGTCCGCAAGCCAGAAGCACTCTACGCTGCCGGACGCAGCACTGAGATACTCAAGGTCAAAAACTATCAGGATACCGAGGCGAGGGTGCTGGCACATCTCCCGGGCAAAGGCCGGAATACTGGGCGCCTCGGGGCCTTGCTGGTCGCGTTGGATGACGGGATTCAATTCCGTATCGGCTCGGGCTTCAGTGATGCCGAGCGTGAGTCGCCTCCGCCGATTGGTACGCTGGTCACCTTCAAACATTACGGCAAATACCAGTCGGGCATCCCCAAATTTCCATCTTTTTTACGCATTCGGAAAGATCTTGGGCTGTAGGCAGATCGATTTAAATAATGACAATATAATTTTTCTTATAATCAATCCTGGAGTAGTCTTTTTCTCACGAGGGGTAGAGGGCAGGAGAGCGGGACAGTTATGACGAGCAATTTCATCGTACGTGGTAGCCAAGCTTACCGGCGCGCCAACCTGGCGCTCTTTTTTGCGGGGTTCGTGACCTTTTCGACCCTGTATGCCTTTCAGCCTCTGTTTCCAAACCTGGTCGCCGAGTTTGGCATCTCACCGGCGCTCGCCAGCCTCTCCCTCTCGTTCGCGACCTTTGCATTGGCGGTGACCCTGCCAATTTCTGGAAGCTTATCCGATGCCTGGGGACGCCGACGTCTCATGGGGATCTCAGTGATTCTGGCCGCGCTTCTCGCGCTGGTCAGCGCCGCCGGTGATTCGCTACCGAGCCTGCTTGCCTTGCGCCTGCTCCAAGGAATGGTTCTGGCGGGGGTGCCCGCAGTCGCCATGGCCTACCTGAATGAAGAGATTGAACCCCAGGCGATCGGCAGTGCCATGGGGCTTTACATTGCCGGCAACGCCTGCGGAGGCATGACCGGTCGAATCTTGACCGCCTGGTTGACCGACCTGTTCGACTGGCGCACAGCCGTCGCCGGAATCGGCCTGCTCAGTTTGATATTAGCGGTACTGTTTCTGGTTCTGCTCCCACCCTCCCGCAATTTCCAGCGGCGCAGCTTGCACTTAGGGCAGCTCAGTACCTCGCTCTTGGGTCATCTGCGCAACCCCGGGCTCCGCTGTCTCTTCTTGATCGCCTTTACCTGCATGGGGGGGTTCGTTACCCTCTACAACTACGTCAGCTTCCGCCTGCTGGGACCAGACTTCAACCTGAGTCAGGGCCAGGTAGCACTGATCTTCCTTGCTTATGCCTTCGGGGCCGGCGGTTCCAGCGTCATGGGCCGCTTGGTCGATCGTTTTGGCCGCAGCCCGCTTTTGTTCAGCGCCCTGGCGGTCATGACGGCCGGACTGCTGCTCACCCTGGTGTCGCAACTGATCGCTGTCATCCTGGGGATTGTGATCTTCACCATCGGCTTTTTCGGTGCTCATGCCATCGCTTCGGCCTGGGTTGGCGTTCTCGCCGGCCAGGCGCGCGCCCAGGCCTCTTCGCTCTACCTGTTCGCCTACTATCTGGGATCGAGTATCTCTGGAACCGGTGGGGGGTTTTTTTACAGTGGCTGGGGTTGGGGAGGAGTTGTCCTGCTAATAGTTCTCCTACTCGGAGTCGCGTTCCTCACCGCCCTACGACTAAAGTCACTCCCGATAAAGATTCTTCAGACGATAGTGCCAACCAGCGACCCGAAACCGCTCAATCTGGAAGGACTAGAAAAAAACATCAACAATTCCATCAAAGGTTAAGTGGAAACTGTCCAGCTTCAAACCAACCAAAAGATCACTAAAGACCACAAAAAGGGCTCATTCCTGTCGTTGGAACTCCCAACCGAATTGTTCCAGATCAATCCGCCCAAAGCGGTCAAATTGTAAACCTTCCGCCTCAAGCAAATCACGCTGCAACAAATTCCCATCACCATCGGTGCGCGGGCTAACTCTCCCCTGACGATTAATGATCCGTTGCCAGGGGACATCGCTCCCTGCGGGCAGGCCAGCTAAAGCAAAGCCAACGGTACGCGGTGTGCAACCGAGGATCCGGCCAATCCTTCCATAGGTCGACACATAACCGGGCGGAATTTGCCTAATCAGAGCATAGATAGAGGGATAAACGAAATGGAGTTTGGGTGGGCACATATTCAGATCTTCAATCTCGGTTGCCGGGGGAAGCGGCAGGGAGAGTCTCTGGCCCACCTGCCAGCGTTGATATCATAGCCAAAGAATTCGGCTTCGATCAGGCTTTCGGATGGCGCCACAGTTGAGTTTGATGCTCGCATCATGTTCCCAGGTCAGCTCCTGACTCGGTCGGTCCATCCACACAACTTTTTTTGTGAGGAGTCCTCAGTATGACATCAAGACCGGCAGGGTCATACACTTGAGCAGATGACTCCCGACCTCGCCGAGGGTCTGATGCCCGCGCCGCGACTGCGAGAAGGCCCCCATCACCAAAAGATCGCTGCCGTCATCGGCACAGCGGCTGAGGAGCAGATCGCCGACGCTCAGGTTACCGGCGTTCAGCTTTTCCGAAGAGATCGGCAAACGGTAGCGCGCCAGATGTTCACAGATATCAGCATCGTGCGCGGCGTAGGCCTCATCACCACCATGACCTTGGATGCTGATCACCCGCACCGAATCAGCCTCGCGCAACAAGGGGAGCGCGTCGTGCAGGGCGCGGCTCGATTCGGGGCCACCACGCCAGGCGAGCATGACCCGTTTTCCGAGAGTCTCGAATTCACCCACATAGGGAACAATCAGCACCGGGCGCCCGGAACCGAGCACCGCCGTCTCCGGCAGGCTGGCCGGAATCGTGCGGTCAGCGGCACCGGCATCGGTCTGGCTGACCACCAGCAGATCGTGATAATGGGCATACAGGTTCAGGGCGTGAGACAGACCAAGACCGCTCTTCACACTTTCATAGCAGATCCAGCCGGTTTCGAGCCCGGCAGCCGCTGTCGCTTGGTCGAAGCGCTCTTTTGCTTCATCCGCCAGTTTTTGCGGATCCCCCAGATGTGGAGCCGCGTAAGGTTGCGGGATGACGTAGAGACCGGTCAGCCGCGCCTTTTGCTGTGTGGCTAGCCGAATTACAACCGCCAAACGGGAAGCACAGGACGGACGGTTGTCGATATGGACCAGGATATCTTTCAGATTCATCTGTTTGCTCCCTGATTGGAATTGTTTTAAACCCGTAGGGGCAGACCCATGTGTCTGCCCAGGGCGAACTACATGCCGCATGAAAAGGGCGAAC
>JBDNGT010000302.1:0-3829 GCA_041689145.1 Geopsychrobacter sp.
TGAAATCATTGATGGTCATGCCGAGATCCTGCCGAAAGCGGATCACATCGGTCATGTCAACGGCCATCGTCACATGAAAATGAGGGATCGTCAGCCAAGCCTCTTCGGCCCTCTTAGCCAACAGCCGCCGGATTTTGATCGATTGCCCCGATCCGCCTTCACAGCTGCCATTCTGTTTCGTCATCAGTACCTCCCTAAAAACAATATATAAATGTTTTGAACTCAATTTAGCATGGATTGCCAATCCCCTGCTACAACGATAGGGGCGTCAACTCTGTTCTCAAGGAGGTCATGCGCAGTTAAAGCTCAACAAGAGGCTGAAGAACTGCTTGATACTTTTCGTTATGTCGCTCATCTATCCATAAAAAAACGGAAGAAACCTTTGGAGTTCTTCCGTTTTTTTATTTTGATTTTAAAATACGCGAGGATTAAGAGGCAATCAAAGTTTATCTGACTCTGAAGCCAGGTACGAAGCCACACCTGCACCACTCGGGGTCATCCCTTTATCTCCCTTATTCCATCCAGCCGGACAAACCTCGCCGTGTTTTTCAGTAAACTGCAGCGCATCTACCATCCGCAGCATCTCATCAATATTACGTCCCAACGGCAGATCATTGACCACTTGGTGATGCACCCTGCCGCTTTGATCGATCAAGAAAGACCCGCGGAAAGCAACCCCTGCCGCCTCGAACTCAACATCATAGGCCTTGCAGATTTCATGCTTGACGTCTGCGACCAGCGGATAGGTGACCTGGCCGATGCCGCCTTGATCGACCGGCATGTTCCGCCAGGCGAGATGCGTGAACTGTGAGTCTATCGAGCAACCGATAACCTGCACCCCGCGCGCTTCAAAGTCTTTAATCCGGTGGCTGAAAGCGATCAACTCGGTAGGACAAACGAAGGTAAAGTCGAGAGGATAAAAGAAAAGCACAACGTACTTCCCTTTGTAATCAGCCAGACTAAATTCGGCATTAAGTGAACCATCGGCCATAACCGCCGTAGCTTTAAATTCAGGGGCCTGCTTTCCGACTAAAACACTCATCGATTTTCTCCTTTGGCTGCAGATGAATTGTGGTTGATTTTGAGGTTGGAGATCATTTTAACCGAGAAGGATCAGCTGTCAAGGCAATTATGACCAGATTGGTTACTTTTTTTTACGGCTCCGCGGGTGGGCTGAATCGTAAATTGAGGTCAGATGGCTAAGGCTGACTTGGGTATATTTTTGGGTCGTAGAGAGTGAAGCATGTCCTAGAAGTTCTTGAATTGCGCGCAAATCGGCCCCGCCGTCAAGCAGATGAGTGGCGAAAGAATGCCGCAACGAATGCGGGCTGGCATCGGTTCGCAGGCCTGAGAGTAATAGATATTTTTTCATCTGCCGTTGCATGCTGCGTGGGGTCAGTCTGCCATTACGCTGATTGAGAAACAGCGGTTCGTCGGCGACCGGGGCACCGCGTGAGTCAAGATAGGCCTGCAGAGCCCGAAGCGCTATCTTGCCGACGGGGACCAGACGTTCTTTATTCCCCTTGCCCAGAACCCGCACCAGTCGCTGAGACAGGTCAATCGAAGCAACATCGAGGGCAGCCACCTCTCCAACCCGCAAACCGCTGGAGTAGAAAAGTTCAAACATGGCCTGATCACGGAGGTGGGGGGCCTGTTTACTCTGCGAATAATCGAGAAAATGGGTCACCTCGTCGACCGACAAGGTTTTCGGCAAGTACTGTTCACGCCGCGGTGTCGCGAGCGAGTCTGCCGGCGAAGCCTCGAGTACCCCCTGCCTGACCAGGTAACGGAAAAAAGTCCTGAGTGCAGAGAGCTTTCGCCCGATGCTGGTTCGGCTATTTTTCTGGTGCAGACGGGCAAGGTATCGGCGCAACAAAACCACATCGATTATGGCCAGTCCGCAACCCTCATCAGTCGCTGACTGATCCTGGTGTAAAAAAGCCTGAAACTGCTGCAGGTCTCGCCGATAAGCATCAAGGGTCCGCGGCGAGAGATTGCGCTCAACGTCAAGATGACGGAGAAATTGTTCGAGCAATTGCTGCATCCTGCCCCCTGTTCCTACCAACATCCTTACCAACAAAAATTGACCAACCATTTGCAGCATGCCATACTTCAAGCAAGCTTGATCCACGCAGGTTTCCAACCAAGAATGCCCCACAAGAGGCCCGATCAGATGAGCATTATCTTCACTGTCCTGATGTTATTACTGTTGGCAGAAAGCCTAGTAGTCGTGCTTAGCTATAGCATGTGCTGGTATGAATATGCCAACAGCAACCCACTGCTGATGAACGAGCGTTTTCGGCTGCGTTCGCTCTTGCTGGCCACAACACTGATCAGCCAGGAAATTTTCTTTAATTTCCTGACCATGCTGTTGCTGCCGTTTGGTCTTTGGGCGCCACGCAAAACGCCTCAGTTCAAAGGCGAAACGCCAATCCTGTTGCTCCATGGTTTATTTATCAACCGCGCCGGTTGGTTCTGGTTTAAGACGGCCCTGCGGCGCCGCGGCTTTCGCAACCTGGTGACCATGAACCTCTCCTCCTACCATAACGAAGAGGCCTTGACCGAACAGGTCGCAAAATGCGTGGATGAACTGCGACACAGCCTGAATGTCGAACGGGTGCATCTGGTCGGTCATTCGATGGGGGGCATCATCGCCCGCAACTACCTGCAACTGCGTGGCGGCGAAAACAAGGTTGAGCGTTGCGTCTTTCTCGGCACCCCCCATGCCGGATCAAAGTTAACCCCCTTTGCCCTTTCGCCCCTGAGCAATGCTCTGGTACCAAATTCTGAGTTCCTAAAAAGGCTGGCCGCTGCCCCGGTGCCACCCAAAACAAAATTATTCAATATCTACAGCAGCAAAGACAACATGGTGGTCCCGGCCAACTCGGCCCACCTCGACGGGGTCGACAATATCATTCTTGACCGTATTGGCCACACGGGACTTCTCTACCGCCGCAAAGCCATCGAGGCGGTGGCCACCGCCCTTAAGTCTCCCGATGAAATCCGCTGAAATTTCCATCCGCAGCCACAACCGCTGTGTCTTGGTCCCCTGCCTGGGGACCTGTTTTTGTGAGTTTAATGGCCCTTTTCCGCGCCGCGTGATGATCAAACTAAGCGAAGGCTAAATGCCGAAATCTGCGCCAGACAATCGAGTCAGCCTGCAGGCTCTTTCGAACTATTCCCCGCCGCAAGTCATGGCCGCGCTTGAGCAGCTACTAGAGCCTCTGGGTGGCATGAAGAATTTTGTCAAGCCGGGACAGAAGGTACTGCTCAAACCGAACCTGTTAGCTGGCAAACCTGCGGAGAAGGCCGTCACTACCCATCCAGCATTGGTACGCGCGGTGGCGGAACTGGTTCAAAAGGCGGGAGGAATAGTAGCCCTCGGTGACTCACCGGGCATCGGCAGTGCGGAAAATGTCGCCCGCAAATGTGGGATCATGGCGGTCGTTGAGGAACTCGGCATCGGCTTCAGTCCCTTCGATGTATCGGTCAAGATTCATCCCCACGGGCGAACCTTTCAGGAGCTTGAAGTGGCCCGTGACCTCTTTGAAGCCGACGTTGTGATTAACCTCCCAAAGCTTAAAACCCACCAGATGATGGGCTTAACCTGCGCGGTGAAAAATATGTTCGGTGCGGTGGTTGGACTTCGAAAACCGCAACTGCACCTAAAGGCCGGCAGTGACAAGGCGCTGTTTGCCCTGATGCTGCTAGAACTCTGCGAACAGCTAAAACCGGCGTTATCGATTGTCGATGCGGTCGTTGGGATGGAAGGAGACGGCCCGGGAAGTGGAGACCCGGTGCAGATCGGCGCACTCTTGGCGGGCACCAA
>JBDNGT010000303.1:0-3840 GCA_041689145.1 Geopsychrobacter sp.
CGGCTGCCCGGCCAGGGTCGCACTGATGCTCTGATCGGTGTGGGGTTGTCCTTTGGCCAGAAATTTCTCACTCAACCCGGTTGCGACGATCAGTTCGAGCTCGTGGGTAGTCTCATTGCGCAAGCGTAGCGCACTGGCCTTCACCTGCATGATACCGATCACCTTGTCGACGATCAATTGCATCACCTTCTTGGAGTCGAGCGTGGAGAGGATGGCCTGGGTCACCTCATGCAGCGTCCTGAAATAGCCGAGGCTCTTGAGCGGATCGATCGGCAAAAAGGCACAGGGGTCAAACCGTTGCTCACTGCTCTCGCTTGGCGCGGGCAGATCGACGCCGATCTCTTCGAACAGCGAGGCCAGTTCGTCCCCCTTACTCTGGTAAAGCCGCGCGTTGGCAATCGCGAGGCCACCCATTTCGGCAAGGGCGGAGATGAACTCAAGATCCTCTTCGCTGTAGTCGCGCGGTTCGGCACTGTAGAGCCGCAAGACACCAATAACCTTCTCGCCGGCGACGACCGGTACAGAGAGGATGGTGTTGATCCCCTCGGCGCGCATCTCATCCGGATATTGAATGCGCGGGTCGTTATAAGCATCCTTGATACAGACCGGCTTTCCGATCAGCACCTCAGGGATGCTTTGATCGGCGTTCAGAGCGCCCTTGCTCAGATAAGTCTCACTCAAACCGAAGGCCGCGACCTGTTCGAGACAGTTGGTCTGTTCATCGATCAGTCTCAGGCCTCCAGCCTTGACCTGCAGGGCGGCAACGGTGCGTTGGACCAAAGAATCGATAGTCGCCTGCATGTTGCGGGCTGAGAGGATCTCTTGCGCGGTTTCAAAAAAGAGACGGAAATATTCGTTGGTATTTACCTGAGACATCAATCGAGTTCTCCTTCATAAAATAATCGAATGGGGATACCGATCGATTATAGGGCAAAACCCCTGGCAGGACACTTATTTTACTGAGCGCGGTCATTATCCGGCGGAAACTTACGGAAATGGGCAGGGTGGGGCCATCAAGTCGAGGGCTTCACGCGGAGGAAAAAGTAAGTTGGCCCCTTAACGAATGAGCGGTCTTCCTGTGGCGAAAAAGTTCAGAAAGGCCTGAATCACCCGTGTGATATCCGCGTCCTTAATATCCAGATGGGTCACAAGCCGCAGTTGTCCATACCCGCCAATCAAAATGCCCTGTTGGCGCAGATGGTTCGTCAGCGGTCCCTGCAGTTCAACCGCGCAGTCGACAAAAACCATGTTGCTCTGAACCTGGGTCAGATCGATGCTCAGTTGCTCGATTTGGCTCAGACCTTCAGCTAGTTTCCGAGCGCGCGTATGATCCTCAGCCAGTCGCTCGAACTGTTGCTCCAGCGCCATCAGTCCGGCCGCTGCCAGCAGACCGGCCTGGCGCATGCCCCCACCACACATTTTACGCCAGCGATGGGCCTTTGCGACAAACTCTTTCGAACCGAGAAGCACCGAACCGACAGGGGCCCCCAGCCCCTTCGACAGACAGATCGAGACAGTATCGTAGTGCTGACAAATCTGTTGCAGCGGGATCTTTTGAGCCACCGCCGCATTGCAGACCCTGGCTCCGTCCAGGTGCAGCGCCAGTTTGTTATCCCGAGCCAATTGCGCAGCCTGAGCATGGTAGTTTAAAGGCAGGACCTTGCCAGCCTGAGTGTTCTCAAGACAGATGAGCCTTGACCGTGCAAAATGGCTGTCGTGCGGTTTGATCGCCGCCTTAACCTGTCGCAGGTCCAACGTACCATCGGGCAAAAATTCGAGGGGTTGAGGCTGAATGCTCCCCAGCACGGCCGCCCCACCCCCCTCATATTTGTAGGTATGAGCCTGTTGCCCGACGATGTATTCGTCGCCGCGCCGGCAGTGACTGAGCAGCGCAATCAGATTACTCATGGTGCCGCTCGGCACAAACAGTCCCGCCTGTTTGCCGGCCAACTCGGCTGCCACCTGCTGCAAACGATTGACCGATGGATCCTCTCCATAGACATCGTCACCGACCTCGGCCCTGGCCATGGCTTCGAGCATCAGCGTTGAGGGCCGGGTCACTGTGTCGCTTCGTAGGTCGATGAACGTCATTGGCGGTATCCTGTTTAGGAAAATTGAGATGGGAGCGTAGACACAAAGGACAGAGTCCCCTGATACAGATCATGTCGACCGAAGGGAAATCCCCGAAATGAACCCCCTGAAATTCAAACTTTGAAATTTGCGGAGTCATCTCAGATGAAACAGCAAAGACCGGGCTCGAAAAAACCAAAATAAGCAAGATAAAAGAGTACAGCATAGCATCCCCCTCCAGAAGTTTGTTGGCCTTGAACTCTGTCAGCTGGTTCTGACTGATTCCAGTTGCGCACAGACCGGTTCCCCGACAATCTTTTTGGCGAGGAGTTCACTGCATTGAATTTTCTTTTCAATCAGGTGCTTGACGCTGGCCGACAGGCGCGTGTCCCCGAGTAATATCGTGCCTACCAGCCGGCTGTCGCGGAACAGGAAGTAGAAATAATTGTCATCCAGGGTCTCTTCAATTTCGCAGTAGCTGCCATCCTCAGGCTTGATCTGGCCGATGCTGAACAGTTCACACTCCAGCACCTTGAGCGAGTTGGAGCGCGGAATGCCGGCGAACTCGATCTTGCCTCCAGCCGCGTTCAACCCGGCAATGGTTCCTTGAAATTGCGCCGGTCCCCAAGTACCATAGCACACCCCATGATGTTCGGCGACGTCACCGACCGCATAGATATCTGAATTGTTGGTCTGCAGAGCGTTATTGACCACAATGCCGTTATTGGTCTCAAGCTGCGCCAGGCGGGCGAGATAGCTATTGGTACGCACTCCGGCGGTGATCAGCACCAGTTCGGCCGGGAGGATTTCACCGGTTTCGAGGACGACCCCTCGCACCCGTTCATCCCCCTCGAGCTGCTTCACCCGACCACCCAGGCGGAACTTGATCCCCAGTTTGGCCGCATCCTGCGCCAACCGCTCGCTGGCGTTCCGGTTCAACTGCTGCGGCATCAACCAGTCGTAGCCTTCGATCAGCGTGACATCGGATTTACGCTTGGCTAAGGCACCGGCGGTTTCAAGGCCGAGCAGGCCCCCACCGATGACGACACAAGGCAGCCCCCCCGCCTGGATCTGGCCGAGGATGAAGTCTGCGTCGCGGCGGGTGCGTAGAACCGTCACATTTTCGCGATTACCCCCCGGAAAAGGCGGGACAAAGGGGTGGGATCCGAGGGCCAGAATCAGCTTGTCGTAGGTCAGTTCGCCGGCACCGCGCAGACTGACAATTTTGCGCTGGGGATCGATCGCACGCAGTTCTGTGCCACATAACAGTTTGATATCGTTTGCGGCATACCAGCTCTGCGGATGGATCGGTAGCTCGGAACTGTCGATCTCCGCCGCCAGGTAACGGGTCAGGTTGAGTCGATAATAGGGCAGATTCTCTTCACGACTGATCAGGGTGATCCGTGATTTCGGCGCATTTTCCCGGGCCGCCTCGGCGGCAGAAACCCCGGCGATCCCCGCACCGACGATGATGATCTCCAGCTCCTGCTGTAGGGCGGGGGGTATCGCCTCAACCTCGATGAGTGGCTCAAAGCGCTCTGTGGCGGCGGCGCAGAGCGGACAGCGCTCCGGTAGCCTTGGCCCCGAGTGGATATATTCACAGTTCAGGCAACGCCAGCGGTCGATTGCCTGGGGTTCGACCGGCATGACTGAGGTGGTACAGGGCTCAAACAGGTCAGGAGATGCGCCGCAGATCGGGCAACAGGCGCAAGGGGTCGCTCCTTGATGGACATAACCGCAGACCGTACAGCGCCAGCGCAGGGATTGATC
>JBDNGT010000304.1:0-1730 GCA_041689145.1 Geopsychrobacter sp.
AAAAAAAATCAGCAATATCTTTTGCACTGGGACGGCTGGCACAACCCTTGGATTAATGAGGGACATGGAGATAAAGGGAGCGTCCGCAGATCTGAGAGTTGGTGTGACTTCGAGAGGAGAGAGTCCCTTTTCGGAGGTGTGCGAGCAGTTCGGTAGATCCTACTGGCTAATGATTTACAGCCCGGCAGAAGGTCTGTGGTTTGCGATCGACAATAGCCAAAACAGGACCCGCGTAAGTGGGGCCGGGGTTTCTACGGTAGAAACAATGATAGCCGCGGAGGTGACTGTGGTGTTAACCGGAGAAACGGGCCCCAAAGCGTTTCGCACTTTGAGGGCTGCCGGAATTTCAGTGGTTCATAATGTCAATGGAACCGTTGAAGAGGCTTTGGATCACTGGCTGGCTGGTCGTTTGGTGTTAGCCTCGGCCGCCAACGACGCAGGGAGCCCGGATTGTTTGCTGGGGCGGCATCTGGCTCATGGAGAAGAAGCCCGCTGAAACATTCTTCAATGGGTAGCAAGTTTGAAGTCATGGAGGTTGAATCGTATGGCAAATGGTACTGGTAAACCGAGTATAACCCTGGTCGAAATTGAATCTGCCCTGATCGGGCGGATCAAATCAGGAAGTAACGGCTATTATATCGCGGTATTTATTTCAGGTCTTGTGATGATGATCGGCGCAATCGCGGCTCTCTACGCCACAGTTGGCGGACATCATACGGTCTACAATGTCACGCGTGAAATCACCTGGGGGAGTCCTGATTACAGGCTATTTTTCTTTCAATAGTCACATTAATGTCTGGGTTTTTCGTGATTCTGGATGAAATCGGCGATCTCTCACCGGCGCTGCAAGTCAAACTGCTGCATGTCCTCGAAACGCGTGCGGGACAAGCGCGGGGCTTTTCGTGGATTGTTGCGATGACTCACCATGACCTTGAACGGATGATCGAGGAAGGGCGGTTCAGGCACGACTTCTATTTCCGCCTCAATGTGATCGGCTCGACGATCTCGCCGTTGCGGGAGGGAGGGCTTTCCCCTTTTGCTGGAGATGGCGCTGGCCCGCTTCAACCCGAAATATGACAGGTCCGTAGCCGGATTTTCCGTCAAAGCGCTGAACAGGCTGATGGTCTATTAATTCATGGGGAACGTCAGAGAGTTGCTGAATATCGTTGAACAGGCCGTTCTTTGCTGTCGCACGCAGCATATTGGCGAGGAACTTCTGCCGGAGAATATTCGCAAACCGATACAGACGCGCAGGCGCGGGTGCCCCGGACGGGTCGAACTGCACGCGGCCTTGGCCCTCTTCGACGGAAACCGCGCGCTGGTCGCGTGTGAATTCGGGGTGGATCGCACGACGCTTTGGCGCTGGATGTGCAAGCAAGAGCTCATTCCCTGACGAAAAAGAGAGTGGGCGCCGATGTTTTATTAAGGAGAAATTTGGTTGCAAAAATCAGTGGCGGTGAGTACTGTTTGCCTTATATGTGAAAAATATACACATCATTAAATCAGTGCCTATCGAGATCTGCCACCCTCTATGTCGGTTCGTTGGCCGGGTTTGTTTGTCTTTTTATTAGGGTTTTGCCCAAGGAGTATAACTAATGTGTAAGTTTCTGTTCTATTCCCTGTTGTTGTCTGCCCTGTTCTGGGGCTCCCAGGCGTGGGCTTCGTCTCATTTGGCTTCGGGTGCTGAAGTTTGTCTGGAATGTCATGATGATGTAATTTCGGCAGATGAG
>JBDNGT010000305.1:0-10481 GCA_041689145.1 Geopsychrobacter sp.
CCTCGATCCGTGACAGTTGCGATACACAGGGCACATAATCCTTGCCACGAGTGTAAATCTTGCGGCCGGCCCACTCGCGCAGATCCTCGAGGGTCAGTCCTTCCAGCATTTTCCTGATTGATTTCATATTCATGGATCCTTTATTAAAGATTGGACAAACCCGGTCCGCCCCCCCCCCTGCAAACAGAGCTGAATGAAAAGGTCGATCAGACGGTCGGGCATGTCAACAATTTTCTGCATCAGCTGGCCGGCCTTGTCGTAACTGGACAGAAGATAGAGTTCATCCACCAACCAGCTCCTAGGCGATGGTGAGCTGGACAAAATCATACAGGCCCTCCACCTGAGTCGTCATGTTGATGGTCCGGTACCAGCGGCCGGTTTCACCTCTCACCTCCATTTTGAGAATTACTCTAAACTTTGGTGTCCATCTTTTTCAACCTACCTCACCAAGTTGTTTTTATTCGGGAATCAATGACACAAAAAGGGCGACCTTTTCAGGATCGCCCTTTTGCTTAATGGTGCACGGTCGAAATGAAAGCTGCCGTATGTTCCTGCCCGACTTCCTTCAGGAGCTTTTTCGTACATTGAATGGCAATCATCTCTTACACCCCTAAGTAACTGGCATCACCCTTAGCCCAGCCCACATACAAATCAATCCCATCAACCTGAGTGAGATGAACCAACTCGCCGATTTGCGCAGTTTTTCCGTACAACTGGACAAACGCCTGATAATCCTCCAACCACGCGCTAGCCTGGCTAAAAGAGTGCACAATCATTACAGCCTTAGTCGCGTGATACTGCTTTGCTTCTATCACCGCAGATGCCGTTCGGTGCAGCAATTGATAGCGGATGGCTGGAGCTATTTCTCCAGAGAGTCCCAACATCTGCTTGAGGTAGTCGAGCCTCTCGATCTTACCTTTCGACGGTTCCTTATACCAGTCCCCCAGAGTCGGCCCAAAAGACTCCGAGACCTTTCCTTCGATTGAAATTGAAATCAAATTACTGGCCGAGCGAGCAAGCACAAATGCATCATTTTGCGATTGAGTATTTCCGCCAGGGAGAGGGACTTTATGTTCAGGGATGGTCAGCAATGGCTGGAGGTCTTTGAAACATGTCAACTGTGACAGTTCAAACAATTCCTGAATCTCGGACGGGAAACCGGTTGCGTCCTCCCAGCAATGAGCTAAAGCCTTTGCCGAGTGTCCGGTTTTCCAATGTTTAATCGGATCGGCGAGTAGAGCCTGCCAATCCTCAACGCCATTTGTGGCTACGTAGATCCCAGACATCGTCCCTCCCTATTATTCATTTGGTGATTATCAACGCGCAGAATAAGTTTGCCAGAACTTTACAGCGGATTGTTTCTTGTTAATAGTGAAGGGCTGACCCCTTCGGTACAACACTGTTGTTTATTTTAGAACTCGAATCGAATGAATTCCCTCCCCTATTCGCCATCAAATATCGGCTTGTTCAAGTTTGCAACTTTACAAGCCCCTTCCCTCTCACAACTATGCAAGACCCTGAGATACAAAATTTGCGAAAAATCGATGCCACCGAATCACACAAGATAAATTTATTCCCATTAATCCAGTTTGACAATATCGTAACACTTCGTCTATAAGTGCACTTCGTAAATGAGCCTCCCAAAAAGGTTCATCATCTGCGAATTTTACCATTGGAGGGCTCCGTGTTTTCAAAAATAACTCTTCTGAGCATAGCAACCCTTCACACTATTCCTTCGATAGCATTGCCAGCCCCCCTGCTAGTACATAGTGGCAACATAGTTCCTAACTGTAGTCATTCCAGTCTAAAAATGAGACAAACGATTTTTGTCCTCTCTGAAATAGTAGCCAAAGCCACAAAAGTCTCCATGTCACATCCCCGTACAACAACAATTCAAAAACAGCTTCTCTTAGTAATACCGCGGCGACGGAGTCACCGGTGCCGGTGTAACCCCTACCCCTGACTTTCTGGCCAAGCTAGAGCGTAGAGGAGCAACCAGTTCTGCCAAAAAAAACGCTATTCAAGTATCTTTTCTCATGGCCAGCTGTGCGAGAAGTTACAGGATCAATAAGGATTTTAAGTAGAGTCAAAAATCCAACCGTTAATGTGACTTATTATGTCACAACGGCGATTTAGTTTATATGAAACCAGGGAGGTCGACATGGAACATTTTTCTCCCACCGATCTAAAAACGATTCTACATTCCAAGCGGGCCAATCTTTATTATTTGGAACACTGCCGAGTTCTCGTGAACGGCGGCCGGGTCGAATACGTAACGGATGAAGGGAAGCGGTCACTTTACTGGAACATTCCCATCGCCAACACGACCGCGCTGCTGCTCGGAACCGGCACCTCGGTGACCCAGGCCGCGATGCGGGAACTGGCCAAGTCGGGTGTTCTGGTCGGTTTCAGTGGCGGTGGTGGAACGCCGCTCTTCAGTGCCACCGAACGCGATACGGATATCCTCTGGTTCTCTCCCCAAAGTGAATATCGCCCTACCGAATACCTGCAGTCCTGGGTTCGTTTCTGGTTCGATGATGACAAACGCCTTCAGGCCGCGCAGAAAATCCAATTGGCCAGACTTCTACGCTTGGAGAAAGCTTGGCTCAACAGTCGAAAACTCAAAGATGCTGGTTTTGTCATCGAGCCGCAATATTTCAAAGAGCTGCTGGAGGGGAATCGGCAACGTGTTTTAGCAGCCACCGAGGTCAATACCCTGCTTACAGAAGAAGCTCGTCTGACAAAGCAGTTATACAAGCTTGCGGTTAATGCCGTGAATTACGGCGAATTTGTCCGCAGCAAGCGCGGTTCCGGAATTGATGCCGCCAACCGATTTTTAGACCATGGAAACTACCTGGCCTATGGGATGGGTGCAACAGCCACTTGGGTTCTGGGGCTGCCTCATGGTCTAGCGGTGCTGCACGGCAAGACACGCCGTGGGGGGCTGGTGTTCGATGTCGCCGACCTCGTCAAGGATGCCGTGATTTTGCCTTTGGCTTTTATTGCCGCCGCACGTGGCGATGATGAACAACAATTTCGGGGTCAATGTATCGAAGCCCTCACCAGTTCAGGTTCGCTCGACTTTATGATTGATTGCCTGCAGGAGATCGCGGTCAGCCTCGGGGAAGCAAAATGAACATTTTGCTCATTTCTCGCTGTCATAAAAATGCCCTCAAGGAGACCTGTCGTATCCTCGATCAGTTCGCTGAACGGCGCGGGGACCGCACGTGGCAAACCCCCATCACCATGCAGGGGCTCATAACTCTACGCAAACTGTTAAAGAAGAGCGCACGTAAAAACACCGCCGTTGCCTGCCACTGGATTCGCGGTAAGAACCACAGCGAGTTGATATGGATTATCGGCGATCAACGCCAATTCAATGCCGAAGGCGCAGTTCCGACCAATATCACCAGCAGAAACATTCTCCGCAGCCAAGACGAGAACGGCTGGCATACCGCCGCCGCCATCGCTCTATTGGCTGCCATTGCAGGGCTTTTCCATGATTTTGGCAAGGCGAATAGCCTGTTTCAGCAAAAGCTTCGGCCCGGTAAAAAGAAAAAAAGTGAGCCCTTTCGTCATGAATGGGTCAGTTTGAGATTGTTTCTAGCGTTTATCGCAGAAGATGAAGATCAGCTCTGGTTGGAACGTCTGGCCCAAGCGAACTCTGAGATGGAAGTTGGCCTTCTAGCCGTCCTTGTCACGGATAGTCCTGAGCATCTACGCAACCCCTTCAAAAACTTAGATGCTCGCCCGGTCGCGCAAATCGTGGCTTGGTTGATCGTCAGTCACCATCGCTTGGCGCAGTTTCCCAAGGACAGGGATAGTCCACCACAGTCAACGGAAATCGACCGCTGGCTGACCAGTAAAAAATTTAACGCTGGTTGGAATTCCCCCCAGGTTTTTTATGATGACTGGGTCGCCACCGATTGGAAGAATGTCTGGGCCTTTACGCATGGGACACCACTCTCCAGCCGAACCTGGTGCGACAAGGCACAGAGTCTGGGGAAAAGAGCGCTAAAGCATCCGGGCCTAACGGGCAAGAACTGGCTTCAAGATCGTTTCTCCAGCCATTTGGCCCGCCTGTCGCTGATGCTGGCCGATCATTGTTATTCGGCGTCTGATCCGACATCGCACTGGCAAGACACAGCGTATAAGGCCTTCGCCAATACCGATCGGCAGACTCAGCAGTTGAAACAACAACTCGATGAACATACTGTCGGGGTGGCCCACAATGCCTTTTTGCTGGCGCGACGGCTCCCCGCAATGCGCCAGACCCTTCCGGCCATTACCCGCCTTAAGGTGCTGAAGAAACGGGTTGCCGATCCCCGTTATCGCTGGCAGGACAGGGCCTATGATCTGGCCCGAGGGCTTGCCCAACGCACGGAAGATCAGGGCTTTTTCGGGGTCGATATGGCCTCGACCGGGTGCGGTAAGACGTTCGGTAATGCACGAATTATGTACGGGATTGCAGATGAACGCCGGGGCTGTCGCTTCGGGGTCGCTTTGGGATTACGCACCCTAACGCTGCAAACCGGCGATGATTTTCGCGAGAAACTTCAACTTAATTCCGAAGATATGGCAGTGCTGGTCGGCTCCCAGGCAGTACGCCAATTGCACGCGCAAAATACACAGGAACAGCAGAAGCAGGATCTGGCCGAGCAAGGTGGCAGTGAGTCCATCGAAGATTTTTTTGAGCAGGATCAACATCTGCATTACGAAGGTTCTCTCGATGATGGTCCGCTCAAAGACTGGTTGCAACGTTCGCCGCAGTTGCACCATTTGGTCAGTGCCCCGGTGCTGGTCAGTACCATCGATTACCTGATGCCCGCGACCGAAGGGGTGCGGGGCGGCAAGCAGATCGCGCCAATGTTGCGCCTGCTGACTTCGGATCTGGTTTTGGATGAACCCGATGATTTTGGTCTGGAGGATCTTCCCGCCCTCTGTCGCCTGGTCAACTGGGCTGGAATGCTCGGTTCGCGTGTTTTACTCTCTTCGGCCACTCTGCCGCCATCACTAGTAAAGGCTCTGTTTGAGGCCTACGCTGCGGGCCGAAAAGAATACAATCGGAGCTGCGGAACCCCTGGTCTTTCACCCCCCGTGTGCTGTGCCTGGTTTGACGAATTTGGCGTAGCTCAGTCTGACCACGCTCAGGCCGAAGCGTTTCAGGATGCCCATGATAAGTTTGTGCGCTCGCGAGTCGCACATCTGGAGAAAAACACCGACAGCTTACGGCTCGCAGCTCTGGTGCCGGTTGTCACGCCGGGGCCGAAAGCCGAAGAGGTTATCAGCACACTGGCCGAGACCTTCAACAACCAGATCTATCAAGTCCATCAGCAGCACCATCAACGGCATCCGCAGCAGAACAAGACCGTCTCCCTCGGGTTGATCCGCATGGCCAATATCAATCCCTTGGTGGCTCTGGCTAGGCAGTTCCTCGGGATGTCGCCACCTGCGAACTATCGTCTCCATTTTTGTGTTTACCACAGCCAGCATCCGCTGCTGGTTCGCTCCCATATGGAAGCGGTGCTCGATAAGGCGCTAAACAGGAACAATCCTGATGCGCTCTGGCAACAGCCTACGATAGCCGCAGCGTTGCAGAAATATCCCGAAGAACATCACCTGTTTGTCGTATTAGGAACGGCGGTCACCGAAGTTGGCCGTGATCATGACTATGACTGGGCCATCGCCGAACCCAGCTCCATGCGTTCACTGATACAGCTCGCCGGACGCATCCAACGCCATCGGCGTCAACCGCCAGCAACACCGAACCTGCTTATTTTGAATAAAAATGTCAAAGCCTTAAGAAATATAGATGTTGCTTACGCAAAACCGGGCTTTGAATCAAAAGATTTCATGCTCGCCAGTAAGGATTTGAACGAACTATTGCAACCTGAGCAGTATCAACACATCAGTGCCATTCCGCGGATTCATGCGGACAATACTCAGGACCCGCAAACCAATCTGGTGGCTCTGGAACACGCGCATCTAAACGCCCGACTCTTCGGACATCCTCGACAACCGATCAACGCCTCCCTCTGGTGGGATCATAACCCCGGATGGTGTTCGGAACTGCAGAGACGAACACCCTTTCGGCAATCCGGCCCTGAGGAGTATTTTGTGTTGTTCCAAGAGGATGAAACCGAAGCGCTCCGTTTTTGTACCTTTAGTCCTGATGGTGCCCGGATTGAACAGGAAAATCGTTTTGTCCGCACGGAACTGGAGTTAGCGGAACGGGTTGTTCCCTGGATGGAAAACGATCCGGATCAACTGGTTGCTGAGTTGGCTGAAAAGGATGGGCTGGAGCTGGCTGAGTGTTCACGTCGGTTTACGGGGTTGCGATTGGCAGAGGGAGAAAATTGGATCTATCAACCATTGTTTGGGGTTCATAGGGAGTTTCACTGATTAGTTGAATATTTTAACAATTGTTAGTAAGGAGGGCACATGGAGGAAACACCACATACTTTAGTTGAGTGCATTAAGTCTTTTATCGGTTCACGATTGGCAGTCAAATTAGAAGACTTTGACAAATCAGCAGAAAAAAAGTTACAGGAAGGCCCTATTGAAGAGCGGGTCGATCTTGCAACGCAATTAGCGGATAAACGTAATCAACTGCTGAAAAAATACCAGCTGGTCGAATGGCTCTCTGATGCGGCAAGTCGAGCTTGGCAAATCAGCATAGTGACTCATGCACCTAAATACACCCATTCAGATACCAAAAGTATGGGCGTTCTTTTGCAACGGGAGAACCTAGATAACATTTCTAGTAGTGAACAATACCTGTGTAGCATGTCCCTTGATGTGCTTCATGTTGATGTGGCCGGAAATGCTGCGGCACTGGATGTTGCGGCTCTTTTGAATTTACGCACAGAGGAAGGACGTTTGCGTGATCAAGTGGCTAGAAGGAGCAGCCCTGCGCTGCAAACATTTGCAACATCTGATGAACAGTTACAAGAATGGCTTGATGGGTTCAATCTGGCGTTAAGTGCCAAAAAACCTACTTCCGGGCAACTCGCCAAGCAACTTTATTTCCCACTGGAAAAGAATCTCTATCACCTACTTAGCCCTCTGTACTCTTCAAGCCTGAGCCAGGCTTTGTACAACCGTTTGACCGATAACTTTTATTCGGACCCGGCCAAGGCTGCACGTAAAGCCAGAAAATCACGCACCTATCATCAGTATGCAGCGGTTACCTATCCTGGGATTGCGATTCAGGGTCATGGTGGGGCAAATCAGCAAAACATTTCGCAACTGAATGCCAACCGCTACGGTCGCAGTTATTTACTGTCCAGTCAGCCACCTACTTGGAAAACGCAACAGCAACCACCGCAGGGGAAAAATTCATTTTGGCGCGAGTACGAGCACCGCGCTTGGAAAACCGCCCAATCTCTTAGAAGATATCTAGAAAACATCTCTGACAAAGCCAGTACGAAAGGTCGTCGTGATAAGCGCAGCGAACTGGTTGATGAACTGGTAGATAAGCTGTTGTTTTATGCCGCCGAGGTCCAACACCTGAAGGATAAGGCTGGTTGGAGTCAAGGTTCTGACCTTTCCAAAACCGAGCAACTATGGCTTGACCCGCATCGCGCGAATTTCGATTTAGAGTTCAAATTGGAACGGGATAAAAATGATTGGCAAGTGGAGATCGCCAAACAGTTTGCGGGTTGGCTCAACCATAAATTGAGTAGCAACTCAGAAAAACTGTTTTTGGGGGATGCTGAATTTGATACGTGGAAAAAATTACTTGCAGACGATTTGGGAGGTGGGGCATGAAATCTGTATTATTTTTAAAACGGGTAAAAGTGCAGAACGCCAATGCGATCTCCGGGTTGACCTGGGGATTCCCGGCGATGACTCATTTTTTAGGTTTCAGTCATGCATTGTCTCGCTTTGTTGAGTCTCGTCATGCCGTCAACTTCAATGGTTGTGCGGTGGTTTGTCATCAGCACCAGATCCAGGCCAGCCAGCCTGCCGGTTATGGTGAATATCTCTTTTCTTTGACACGCAATCCCCTGACCAAAGAAGGCAAAACCGCACCCTTCAACGAAGAAGGGCGTGTTCATCTGGATGTTTCGCTCATTATCGAATGTGATTTCAGTTCGGACGATATCGATTTCGATACCGGCAGTGACGCTGAAGATATTGCCCGGTTCGAGGAGCAGATCAAACATAAAATCCTGACGATGCGTCTTGCTGGCGGCACCATTCTGGATGTCGGACAAGTCAACTTTGTCCCTTTTTCTGAGGTCACAGAAGAGCGGGAGCGCCAGTTTCGACGACAGATGTTGAAGCTGCTACCTGGTTTCATGCTGGTTGATCGTTCAGGGCTTTTAAACGCGCATTTTCAACAGCTTAAAGGTGAGAATCCACAGGCTCAATTAATTGATGCATGGATCGATTTCTCAGCGCTAAAGTATCGTGCTCAGGTGCAACTGCAAGAAGGACAAATTGCCGACGAGACCACTCCGGCAGAGTGGGAGTACGTTGAAAAACCCGCTCAGGGCTGGCTGGTGCCGATCATGACCGGCTACAAGGCGATTTCACCACTCTATGAGCCTGGTCAGGTTGAGAACACCCGCGACTCCACCACCCCTTTTCGTTTCGTTGAGTCAGTTTACAGTGTCGGGCAGTGGCTTAGCCCGCATCGGATTAAGGATATAGAACAGATTTTTTGGCACCATCATCAGGACGGTGATTGGTACCTGTGCAAAAACAGTTTTCAACCAAGTGTTTAGAATTTCATTAACCCCAAAGGAGGATTCTCATGGCAAAACTGGAAACGGCATCAGTGCTCGCGTTTGAGCGCAAGCTGGCAAATTCGGACGCCCTGATGTTTGCGGGCAATTGGGCAGAGCGCGAAAACAGCCAAAACTGGCAACCGATAGCGTTACAGCAGAAAGACGTGCGCGGTACCATCTCAAATCGTATGAAAGCTGCGATTGCAAATGATCCGGCCAAACTGGATGCCGAAATCGAGAAGGCCAATCTGCAACGCGTGGATGTTGCAGCTCTGCCCTTTTCTGCCGATACGCTAAAAGTCTCTTTTACTCTTCGTGTGCTGGGGAATTTGGCGACACCCTCGGCTTGTAATAACCCAGCCTATCAAGAAACCCTGTCCGCAAAAATAAATGGCTATATTCAGGAACATACGTTTACCGAACTGGCAAACCGCTATGCCGAGAATATTGCGAACGGACGGTTTCTGTGGCGCAACAGGGTTGGGGCAGAGTTTGTTGAAGTCCATGTCAGCCATGCATCGAACCGTTGGGTGTTTAAACATCAGGATTTTAGTTTACACAAATTCTCGCAACCCACTGGTGACCTGAAGACTCTGAGTGCGGTTATCGAAAAAGGGCTATCCGGTGAGGATTTCGCTTTTGTCACTGTCGATGCTTTTGTTCTTTTGGGGGCGGGACAAGAAGTTTTCCCTTCGCAAGAGCTAATTTTAGATAAGGGTAAGGGTGACAAAAGCAAGGTGCTCTACCAAGTTCAAGAGATTGCCGCCATCCATTCACAAAAAATCGGCAATGCCCTGCGAACAATCGACACCTGGCATTCTGAAGCAGAAACGGTTGGTCCCATTGCCGTGGAACCCTACGGATCGGTTACCAACCGTGGCAAAGCCTATCGCCAACCCAAGGATAAGATCGATTTCTATAATCTTCTGGATAACTGGATTGTCAAAGATAAAGTGCCCGCCAAGGAGCAGCAACACTATGTGATTGCCACATTGATTCGGGGCGGAGTTTTCGGCAAAGCTGATTAAGGAGCGCATATGGATCATTATGTGGATATAGCAGTTTTGCCCGATCCGGAGTTTCCTTCCACGATGCTGATGAATGCCCTGTACGCAAAATTACACCGGGCGTTAGCAACCGTGGGGAGCGGCGAAATTGGGGTTAGTTTCCCCCGTGCTGGCAAAGCCCCTGGCGATTTGTTGCGGCTACATGCTGGAAAAGATGCGCTAACGCGGTTGATGGAGCAAAACTGGCTACGGGGGTTGAATGATTACACCTGTTCCTCACAAATCAGTGAAGTCCCAGCTGAATACCGACACATCCAGGTCAAACGGGTTCAGCCGAAGCTGACCGCTGCCCGGTTGAGAAGGGCGGTAAAGCGCGGCTCAATTTTGGAGGAGGAGGCCGAAAAATTGTTAATGGAAAGGTCATTGTTGAAAAACCCCTTTTTCCAATTAAACAGTCAATCTACAGGCCAGCGGTTCCCATTGTTTATCCAGCAACAAAAACCTCAAGTTGAGGCAAGGACGGGATCATTCAATTCCTACGGATTAAGTGATCAAGCCACCGTCCCATGGTTTTGACCCTTTTTCTCAGAGAGGTTGCAACTTGCTGAAATTTATAGTTTTGTTGTTGGCCTGTGAAAATAGGGTGAATTTTTGTTTTGTAGGATAATTACTTGAAATTACAGGAATTGTGCCGGTTTTATGGCTGGTTCACTGCCGGATAGGCAGCTCAGAAAACAAA
>JBDNGT010000306.1:0-5635 GCA_041689145.1 Geopsychrobacter sp.
ACTATGCTCCGATGAGGCGTTCACCACCACCCCGCCCGGACACATGCAAAAGGAGTAAACCCCGCGCCCGGCCAGTTTGTCTTGCCAAGCGAGAGCATACTCCGCCGCACCAAGCTGCGGGTGGCGGGCCAGACCATACTGGATTTTATTGATCAACTCCAAGGGATGTTCAACGCGCAGGCCGATGGCAAACGATTTACTCTCGAGGGCAATCTGCTCCTGCTGCAACATTCGATAGGTGTCGCGTGCACTATGCCCGACAGCCAACACCAGACTATCACAGGCCTCGAAATGATCGCCATTGAGAATCGCTCCGGCCAGACATCCCTTTGCTTGTTCCAACCCGGTCAGGCAGGTCGAAAAGCGGATCTCCACCCCATCGTCCTGCAGCTTTTTGCGCATCCGCACCAGAACCTTGCGCAGCCGATCCGAGCCGATATGCGGTTTTGCCTGCCAGAGGATCTCTTCAGGAGCACCAAAATCGACTAAAGATTTCAGCACTTCAGTTACCAGCGGGTGATTGATTCGGGTGGTCAGCTTGCCATCTGAAAAAGTGCCCGCACCCCCTTCACCAAACTGGATATTGCTCTGCGGATTCAAAGAACCGCCATTCCAGAAGGATTGAACATCCTTCATCCGCTCGGCGACGGGCCTGCCGCGCTCGACCAACAGCACTTCGGCCCCGCTATGCCTCAGAGTCAGGGCGGCAAAGAGTCCGGCTGGACCCATCCCGACAACGATCACCTTACGCCGTGCGGCACACACAACAGGCGTAAACATAGCGGGAGATTCGGCCAGACTCAGGTGGAAATTGTTTGCTTGCCGCCGTAGAACAGCCATTTCATCGGCAACCTCAAATTTCAGGGTATAGACCTTCAGAAGGGCAGATTTACGCCGTGCATCTATCCCCTTGCGTATCAGCTTGAGGTTGTGTACATCGGCGGCTTTAAGCCCGAGCAGTTGGCCTATCCGCTCAGGCAGCAGGCTCTCGTCTTCCTCGAGCTGAAGTTTGATTTCTCGTAAGCGCAGGGCCATCGGTTATCTTGTCGACACTTGTCTAATGGGGAGTTTAACGATAAATGTTGTGCCGCGGCCGATTTCACTCTCCGCCTTGATCAAGCCGCCGTAGCCGCGCACAATCCTCAAGACAACTGACAGGCCGAAACCGGTCCCTTTCTCTTTCGTTGTAAAAAAGGGATCAAATATCTGACTAAGGTGTTCCTTGGGAATCCCTCGCCCAGTATCGGAAATCTCCAGATGGATAAAACCTTCATCAAGGGTCAGGCTTACGCCCAGTTGCCCACCCTGCGGCATCTCAAACAAGGCATTCGTCAGCAAATTGGTGAAAATCTGCTCAATCTCGGTCGGATCGGCGGTTAACGGCGGGATATTTTCCTCAAAATGGCATTCGACATCTACCTGTTGCGTACGACACAGGACTTCACAGTTGGCCAGCACCCGGTTGGCAATCTGGTCAATTCTGACCTCACTCCGTGGAGCCGAGGTCCCGCGACTCGCAGCGAGCATCTTGATCAGGATACTGTCAACACGCTCGACCTCTTCGATGATCTTCCGGATATAGCTACTATTTTCCAGATCTTCGCGATAAGCTCCTGATAGAATCTGAGCAAATAGATTAATCGCATTAAGAGGATTGCGGATTTCGTGAGCCATACCCGCACTGATATGGCCGAGGGTTGCCAATTTTTCCGCTTGCAATATTTCGCGATGCGCCAGTTCAAGCTCTTGAGATTTCTGATCAACCCGCTGCTCAAGATGCAGATTCCAGGCCTCAATCTCACGCTGCAGCAGCTCTTTTTCACGCGTCAGATCACGGTTAATCAACTCAACCTGCCTGATTTGCAGGACCGTGTCGATTCTTTCCAACAAACTGCTATTAACAAAGGGTTTTTGCAGGTAATCCGCAGCACCGCTTTTCATCAAGCGGACAGCGACCTCTTCGCTCCCCTTCCCGGTAAACATGATGACGTAGGTGTCGGGATGGTGCTCCACAATGTTTCTCAGTGCGGTCTCACCATCCATCACCGGCATCATATAATCGAGGAGAACCAGGGCCGGGTGTTCTTTTGTTACCTGATCAAGACACTCTGCCCCGTCATACGCCGTCAGAACCTCAAAACCGCGTCCACGCAACAAGAGGGCCGTCAGGTCAACAATGACCTCTTCGTCATCGGCTACCAAAATTTTTTCGCCGGCAAACTGACTGGTTCGCGCCTTTAACATCGACCTCTCCATTCGACCGAAAACAGTCTTCGAGAATAGCCCGAGAAGATAGCTGACGCAAGGTGCAGGAGAAAATAAAGAGCAGCGAAAACGCTGCCCTTAGAGGTTACCTGAACTGAAGATCGGGGAAACTCACTCCTCGCTTAAACGCACCGTCAAAACCGGCAAAGAGGCTTTCCGCACAACCTTTTCGGCGGTGCTGCCAAAGAGCACGTGATCAAGGCCGGCACGTCCGTGAGTCCCAAGCACAACCATGTCAACCTGTTTGTCATTCGCGGTCGCCAATATCTCCTGATAGGGGATCCCGGGAACAATCAATGATTCATAGTCATGGTAATCCTTCAAATGTGTTCGACAAAAATGTTCCATCATTTTTTCAGCCCCGGCCTTGATCTCCTCTTCCAGCTTATCAAAGGAGATGTGCGGGACATAGAATCCACGCAAATCAACCGGTTCATTGATGACATGAACCAAGATCATGTGCGCCGAAAACTTTTGGGCCATAAAAAACGCTGTGTTAAATGCCTTATCCGAACTGTCGGAGAAATCTATGGCAACCAGTATCCTATCCAGACTTTTCATGGTGAGCCCTCTCTCTTACTGAAAATGGTTCGTGACAATCACGATGATGAAAGATCTTTCTCATCACGGACTTCAACTCATCAATTCGGATAGGCTTATTGAGATACTCAAATGCACCAAGATTCATCGCCTCAAGGTAGGACTCAACACCGCCGTACGCGGTGATCATGATGACGTCGGTGCTTGGGTATTCGTGGTTCAGTTCACGTAAAAAAGACAATCCATCCATTTCAGGCATGTTGATATCAGTGATAACCAAACTAACTTGCTCATTACTCAAAAAATCAAGCGCCTCATGCCCATTGCCCACCGCGCTGACCTGATACCCCTCCTGGCTGAGTAATTTACTCAAGCCGATACGCGCATTTTCCTCATCATCAACAATCAGGATTTTTTTCATTAATCGCCCCGGAAACTCAGATATATTGCAGTAAAGTGTAGAGAGTCTAGCATGCATTCAAGGGCTGTCAAGTCCGAGAAAACAGAGTAAGTATCTGTTTTTACGTATTTAAATATAAGATACGAATTAATTTGAAATGATTTTTGATTTAACAAAGGAGCAAAAGTGGAAACTTGCCGGCTCAGACAGACCAGCTCACCGACGGCTCGGTTTAACAGTCTGAGGAAACTCAAGGCTATTCCTTTTTAAGGGAGGAACTTTCTCACCTTTTCACGCAGATCATCGGGACGAAAAGATTTGTTCAAGAAACCATCTGCGCCGGCACGGATGGCATCCATGCCGTCTTCTTCACGCCGGTAGACGCCGCTCATCGCAAGGATGCGGGTCTTACCTATCCTGTTGTCCGCGCGGATATTCGCAATGAGTTCAAAACCGTTTTTGTCTGGTAGCTGCAGATCGAGCAATATCAAGTCACAAGATTTAAGGTGCAGCTGCTCAAGAGCTTCTGCGGCGTTAGCCGCCAAGCGTACGTTCAGATTCAAGGGCATCAGCAAATCTACCAGCATTTCGCGAAAAAAACGGGCATCATCCACAATCAGCACTTTGGCACTCGAACGGATTATTGGAGGCTGTCCGACACTCTGCGGCGCAATAAGGGTGAAGTGAAATTTACAGTTGGGGCATACGAGACGGGCATCGGGACGACCGGGGGCCATATCCTTAATGCGGTAGCGGATTGGACAATCTGGGCAATGGATAATCATAATAACCGTCGATCAACCTATCAAGAGTCGGTAACATCGGATTTAAACAGAATCGGTACCCTCCTTAAAGGATACTTAATCTCATGTTTTTGTCCAGCAGACAACATATCATTTCAAGGCCTTGAGGTAATCATTGGCTTTCATCCCCCAATCAGAGCGGGGATCCTGTTCAACAATGATCGTTAAAAGATTTCTTGCTTCATCAATCCGTTGTTCTTTAAGTAACAGGACGGCCAACTGATATCGCGCTTCCGAGTAAGTCGGCGCGTGCAACAGGGCTTTTCCATAGGAAGCAACGGCCAAATCCAGTTGGCCTAAAGCCAAGTAGGTTTCAGCAACATGAAAGTGTAGTGCAGCTTGGCGCGGTGCAATCGCTTCGGCTTCACTGTAAGCCTGCAAGGCCGCGGGGTAGTCCCCTTTGCGGTAATAAGCATAGCCCTTCCCCATCAATGCCAGTTCTGGCCGCATAAATAGCAGATTCTCAGATGCTTTCTGAAAATATTCGATCGCCTGGTCCCAACGTTCGAGCGTGATATAGAGCGCGGCCAGATTGTTCTGGTATTTCGGGTCGTTGTCGGAGAGCGTCAATGCTTTGAGATAGTGCTGTTCAGCTAAGGCATAGGCTTTTTTATACTGATAGGCCCGGGCCAGACCGGCATGCACCTGTGGATCCTTCGGGTTTTCCTCAACCGCCTTAAGAAATTCTCTCAGCGCCAGAGTAGGGTTGTCACTCTGCAGGAAGGAGAGTCCCAGGGTGTAATGCGGCATCGCCTTTGGTTGCTTGTTTTTTGTGCCGGCACAACCAACGAGCAGAACAATAAGCAGGACAGTAATCATAGTCCTGAATGGCATAGTTTCCTCCAAAAGTAGGTTATTTTCAAATCACAAAGAAGCTAACAATTTACCCAAGTGTTCCCTTAAAGCCTGACGTTTTGCCAGCAGATTACTCTTCACAGACACAGGACTTGGTGCGAAAGAAGTATCTGCGGCCTTAATTTCAGGAAGGGTATCACCATGACGCTGACAGATCGGCAATGCGTTCCAGTAAACCTCCTGTTGTTCGGCACTCATCCTCCCCAGCTGGGAGTCATTCAGGATGAAGCCCATCGACTCGGCAAAAATCTGCCCAGCCGCCAATTCCTGCTCCACCAGCTCAAGCGGTACCTCGCCGGAGTCTGAAACATAGAAAATGTTACAGCGACTCTTTGCCAAAAAGAGACCGACAAGAACCTGCACCTTGCCCCCCCCCCCTTTTTTCAATAAAACCATGAAGGCGCTGCCCATCTGAGAAGGCAACCCAGGCAGAGCCAGCTGGATATCGGCACCAGAACGATAGAGCATCCCCACGCGACTACGCGGTACGCTCAATACTGAAAGTTTTTTTTGCAGAACAAACATTGCAATCTCCCCTTGAAAAATCACTCAGGCAGCAAAAACTCCGACAGAGTCTGGGAGGCTGTCGGACTATTCGAACTGAAGCGAAAATTTGGATGGTTGAGAACAGATTTTAGCTCGTTTGCAGGCTCATAGCCGTAGCTATGGGGCAAAAAGGAGCTGAAGCATGGGCCAACCAGCCGGATTTGCAGCCAGATCATGAATAGTCCGACAGTCTCCTAGCCAAGATATTTGCCAAGCAGAGGTTCGA
>JBDNGT010000307.1:0-2639 GCA_041689145.1 Geopsychrobacter sp.
CCAACTCCTCTTCGCTCTTGTTGCCACCGTAGCGATAATGCGGGTTGCAGGTCAGGGTGATTTCACTGAGGTCAATTTTTTCATTCAGCTCATCTTGCAGGCCATAGGCCTCGATGAAGATGCGGTTGTTCTCTTCCTCCAGCCGCTGCATTTCTAGCGTCATCTCCCGCCAGTGGGAGCGGAGCTTCTGGTAGGTGGCCTTCAGGGTCGGCTGGCGGTAGTCAGGATTCAATAGCGGGAGGCAGGTGAAATCCCAGGAGGTTTCGTTGAAGTCCCAGTCTGACCTCCCAATTTCTACCAATCGTTTGGTAATAACATTTACTTCTCTCTCTTTGCCTCCTGCTCCACACCACGGTAAAGCATTAATATTTGCGACTTGAAAATTAAGAGTCGGATTTGAAAGCTTTAAAAACTCAAGAGAAAGGCGTGAGCACAGAAAACCCGCAATTACCCAATATTGATTCGGTTGAGGAAATGCGCTTGATCCGCCGACATCGAACAGTGCACCTCCGAGGCAAGCCCGAACGCCAAAGTTGGAAGAACTAACAAATGACCAGGTCAGAGAAGGTTTGAAAAAATCGGCTTCATTCGTGATTTTCCATCCAAGGTTATCCCAAGAAAGTTGGGGATATTTTTCAAGTGTTTCGCATTTTATTGCATAACCATCATCTTTCCAAAAAACCATATAGTCGTTGTTTCCATACCATCTACGAAATTCACCACCCTTATTGTATGGGAACCATTTTTCCCCGGATTCTTTAGCGACCAGTGAGCTCGTAGCAGAGACGTTAGTTTCATCGTAAGAGACTTCATACCACAGGCGTAACCACTTAGAATTATTTCCTGTTCTCATCCCTAATTTAGCTGGAGCAATACTAGAAAGAAGGTCTCCTCTCACATAACAGTCTCCCATCCCCTCGCTAACCCAATAAGCAATAGGACTACTAGGAATTTTTTGGAAGATCTTTGCAGAAGCTTTAAAAGAGCAATCACAGTCAGGATCTATTGCCGCATTGAGAAGAGCCTCTTGCTTTTCAGATTCAGATTTCCCATCTACCAGTCTCACATAAGATCCTTCGTAGTCAGGTGCGATTATATTTTTCATAACAAAGGCGGTAGTTGATACAACTTCACCGCCAATGCTATCAAATGCCTTAGCACCCAAATGTGCCATTGAGAGTAAAGTATTTTGAGACAAGATCTTTGATCGCAATGCCTCAAAGGACAACAAAAACATCCAGCTCTGCATGGTTATCATTGCAAACACCCCCCCTTTTTGAGCAAGGGTAAAGTTGCGTTCAATGAACATCGCAAACAAATCGGATTTACTACACGGATAGTTGTCTTTTGCCCAAGCGGCTAAACGTTCGTTCATTCCCTTGCCCCCCATATAAGGCGGATTAGCTATCACCACATGGTATTTAGGGCTTAGGTAATCAGTCTGCCTCAACGCCTGCAGCACCTTCTGGTGAGTTAGACTGAGAAACAGTTGTCCGGAGACGTTCTTTGACTCCAGAATCTTGAGCATTCCCTCCACATCGGTGACATCCGGGCGAATCAGGGATCCGAAGTTGTCAGCTTCTTCGAACTGGCGCAGGGTGGCTTGTAGCGATGCGGTGAACAAGTCGCGTCCGACAAAATCCATGTAGTCATTCAGTTCCACCTGGTCGAACTGGACATTCTCCAATACACATATGTTTGGCTTGACCCCTCTGTTGAAGAATCGCCGTTGTTTGGAGCGAGCCTTCATGGTCAGCGCAAAGGCGGCCAATTCCCCCGCGCGTTCGTCTATCTCGATGCCGTAAAGGTTGTGGGTGAGGATCTTTTCTGGGATCTCGGCGGGTTCATAGCCTTCTTCCTCATAGATGGCGTAGAGCAGGTCGAAGGCATAGGTGAGCATGTGGCCCGAACCGCAGGCCGGATCGCAGATCTTGATTTCTTCCGGTTTACTGATACGCAGGAAGTCAGTTTCGGCCTGTTCGGGCTTGATGTAGTAGTCCATTTGCTCATGAAGTCTCGAATTGGGACGATTGAGCAACCACAAGCGACCAAGAGAGTTTTCAACCAGGTATCGCACTATCCAGTGCGGGGTGAAAAGCTGGGTGGCGGCTGGGATGTTCTCGGGCGTGATTTTCTTGTTCTTCTTCAGACCGGCGAAAACCTTATCCTTCTTCTCAGAAATATAGAATTGGTAGAGCCAGCCGATGACCTCAACATCTTTGCAGGCATCCGGCGTCATCGCCTCGCGAGTATAGGCAAGAATAGAATTACCCGAAAGTAGATCATCGGGCATCAATAGCTCGGTGTAGTCGTCAATACGCTGGAACAGAAACGGCATGGTCTTGTTCCAAAAGTTGCAGGCGGCAACCACCAGCAGGCGATAGGCTTCGCCCTGCGGGTCGCGACTGGGTGCATTGCCGTCGAGCAGGGCAAAGATCTGCTGCCGAACCTTGTCGGGCGCCATCTCTTCATCGATGTGCCCCATCTTGGCCTCGGCCAAAATTTCGGGCTGAAACTGCCCCGGATCGGCTGGAGAGACAATGTTGACGCGATTGTAGCGATTCGCATCCATAAAACGCAGCGCGCAGAAGCGGTTGAACCAGATGTAGGCCACCCGCTCGATGACCTGTTCTTTGCCG
>JBDNGT010000308.1:0-1604 GCA_041689145.1 Geopsychrobacter sp.
GTCCCTCTTTCTCTCTTTCTTGTATGACTATTACGATAAAACAGACATGAAGAACGGCCACCTCAGAAAGGGGGTGGCCTTTCTTGCTTCGCAGGGTATTTAAGATTGTAGAAATTCTGACCTTCTACGACCGTCAACTTTTAATGAAACAACAAATCAGACATCAAAAAGGTCTATTCTAAATATTGTGCACGTTCCGGTTAATCTGCCGATTTTCACCTTTCGAAGAAGGGCAAAAGTCCGAAGATTTTTTTCGAAAGAACGACTTACAGAAATCGAAGAATCATATAAAGACTGCCTCTCCTGGGAAGAGATTGACCATGTTGCATCGCGCGAGGGTCTTTCTTTGACTCAAGCGACTTTTCGCAAATACCTAGAAAGAGGCTTGATCCCTAAAGACGTCAAGTACAACTCGACCGATAAAGGCAGGGTTGCAATTTACGATTCAACCATCATCAGCCACATTAACCTGGTCCTCTTTCTCTTCAGCGTTCCAAGCAACAACTTCCTGCATTCCGTTATTGATTTGTTAAATCAAGAGGGAATCTCAGCCATGGAAGCTGTCGAGTCAAAGCTGGAAAGGGAACTCTATCCCGCCATATTCGTAGACCTCTATCAGTCGAATGATCAAATCCCTGGTGTCATGTCGGAAGCCTTAGTAAAGCATCCGGAAGTCGAGGAAAAGGCGCAGAAACTATTTAGTGAGATCAAGGAGCTTTTCGAGAAGCAATTGGAACCCAAGGTTGTAGAGCTTATCCAATATCTTGAAAAGCACCCGATGCTTCTGTGTGATCTTCCACGAGATCAACATTCTTGACCTCGAACTTTTGGACGATGTTCGCAAGATCAACGACCGACTTAGCAAGGCGATCCAATTTAGTGATGACGAAAAATTAGTATTGCAATGTGGCTTAAAAGTTCAGTTGTATTTTATGGGTAAAGGGCAGGGCTAGCTCGATAATTTTACCGGCGTTGAGAGGCTGACCTTCTGCACGCATAATCTCTAAAACTTTTTCTGTAATATCCATTGCGATCCTCCTTGTTGGTTTTTACTGAAGGCACAAGTTACCAAGTCTGAGTGGCAGAATCAATGGTGACGGCGAGGGTGGCCCGCAACCAACTGAATTTTGATTTAAGCAGATCAAAGTCCGGTCCCTCTGTGATGAACTCAGCCGTACCCTTAATCAGAAAACCTGCGCCAGGCCCATTATTACCCGTCACCTTACTACTACCCAAAGTGATAAGAACCTGATTGTTGTAGGCAACATTGGCCTCGGTTTTTTGCATATAACCCGCCGGGATCAGCAATCGACCCTCATCTGACACCCGGAGATAACTGTTCCAGGTGTTCACCATGTGCGGACCCTCTTCACCCAGGGTTGCGATTGCAACTACGCCATCTTTTTTCATTATTTCCTGTAACTTTTCTGGAATCATTGTGCTGACCTCCTACTTGTTGTGTGGTTGAACGAAGCCGCTAGTGCGGCGGGAAAAAACAAATTCACATTCATCCCCAAAACCACCGCCGGGGTATAACTTCTTTGAATGACCCAATGCCGGGCATCATTCTTACCGAAGGAGTTTACCATGGAGCCAGCCGAACA
>JBDNGT010000309.1:0-5499 GCA_041689145.1 Geopsychrobacter sp.
CGTCAATAATCAACTGCCGGGTCGCAGGTTTTCTCGATTTTCCTCAGCGCGATGAAATTGAAAAAGGCAGATCGCTGGTATGCAATCTGCCTTTTTTGGATCTTTGTTATGCCCAGGGTTGAATTAGAGGATCTCGACTAACTCTAATTCGTAGGTCAATTCTTCCCCAGCCAACGGATGGTTCGTATCGAGGGTGACATCTTCGTCGGTCACCTCAATAATCGAGACCATGTACAGCTCATCGTCATCACCCGTCACCTCAAGCTCCATCCCGACTTCCGGGGTGATATCCTCGGGGAGTTCGCTCAGTTTGACGCTGAAGACGTTTTCTTCATCATATTCACCGAAGGCGTCTTCCGGAGAGACAACGACCATCTTCTTATCGCCGATCTTCATACCGATTAATGCGGTTTCGATCGGGGTATAAAAATCACCCTCACCGATGGTCAACTCCATTGGGCCGTGTTCGTGACAACAATCATCATCGTTGCACGAATCCTCTTCGGGGCTGTCGTAGGTGCTGTCAATAACTGTTCCGTCGGCCAATTTGCCGATAAAGTTAATCGTGACCTTGTCTGTTTCTTTGACCTGTTTCATAAAGTGCTCCTTCTGTTGCTCGTGAATTTTCCCGTTTTTAGCACAACTGCAAAAAGAAAGTAAGGGTCTGTCTCGTGCGAGAATCAAAGGGTCGTGTCTATCGCTGTAATGAAGTCCAGTCTCCAAAACTGATCAGTTGGACGAAACGGGAGGTGGAGAGTGAGGGTTAGCCGAATTGGTCAGGGGCACCAGGTACCTGACCGTAGCTACCAATCAGCTGGATACTCATCCTCTATTTCTGCCGGATCGCTGTAGGCCAACAGCGCACCCTTATCCCGTGCCAGGACCTTGACCACCGTTTCAGACGTGAGCAGCACAATCTCCAAGTTATGCAGGGCCAGGCCGAGTCGTCCATTGGCGAGTCGATCCGCAATGTCCTGATTCACCAGAATGCGTTTGATCTTACCATCGGCACCGACATAGTGATAACTGACCTCCCCCTCTTCAACCGCTGAACGGTTGGCGGCGATCAGTTGTTGCGCGGCGGCTTGATCGGCTTTACGTTGGATCTGTTGGTCGCGTTCGGCATTCAGCTTCTGATCCTGTTTGGCGCGTTCGGCCTGTTGCTGCTGCAGCCTGAGCTTGTCACGGTCCTCAAAAGAGTCCCCAGCCTTTCTTTTTTGTTTGTTCTTGACCCGTTTTTCATGATCGGCTTTTTTAACCTGTTTTTTATCGACCAGTCCGGCCTTAAGTAGCTGCTCCTGTAGGGAAAGTCCCATCTGTAACTCCAGCATAAATATAGTTTAAGTCGATAAGCGTGGATGAAGTCTCTACCAGGGGTGATCTTAGGTGGTCTGCTTCATCTTCGGGCGCGGAAGTCGCGATGAAACCACATGGCGTGATCAAGGCTTGCGGCCTGGATTGTGCCCTGGGAAAAGGTCAGGCCGTGCGGCAACATGGCCGTTCCGAGCAGTGAATAATCGGAAGCATAGGCCCATAAGGCCTTGTGCAGCGCCGGATTGTCGGGCAAATCCCCGTCGATCCTTATCCAGGTTTCGCGATAGGGGGGATGGGGTTCAGGGTTGAGTAGATCGGTGGGCTGAATGGGCCGAAATTTTAACAGCAGAACAGATTTTACGCGGTGCATACCATACTCCTTAATATTCGACCAAGATACAGGCCCCACAAGTGAAACCGATCCACAATAAACTGATAAGCTTCAATTTACAAATTGCGCATTGGTGTCTTTGGGCTCTATCGCCAGCAAGAGCGAAGATTTTTGGAATTTTCGTGGTGTTCTCTAGCTCAGAAGCCTATGGTTAAACTTTGAGATTGGGCGCAACTCGGCATGTAAGCTTGGCCAGCACCCAATCAGCGTTTAATTTCTACAAACCAAGAATGGAGAAAACAACAGATGAAAAAATTGCTATTTATGTTGATAGGTTGCTTCTTAGCCACCAGCGCTTTTGCCGAAACGCAAGCGTTTCAGTTGAGCTTAATCCCGGATATTGCTATTCAGGCCAGAACCACCCGCATCAAGGGTGTATCTCTGAGTGTCTGGGGTGAAAATCCGCAAAATGCCCTGGCCCTCGGGATTGTCAACGGCTCAACGGGTGAGAGTTCAGGTATTTCGCTCGGTCTACTAGCGAACTATACAGAGAGCTATGAAGGGGCACAGATTGCCTGGATCGCAAATTACGCTGCGGTAAAGTTCACCGGGCTGCAGTGGGCTGCGTTCAACTATGCCGAAAGATTGCAGGGTGTTCAACTTGGCTTGGTGAACTATGCAGAAACCTCTAACAAAAGCGTTCAGGTCGGCTTCATCAATATTAGTAATGATACAAAAGAATGGTTCAGAAACTTCCCCAACGAGATTGCCCCGGTTATGGTTTTTGTCAATTGGCGCTTCTAAATACAGCCGGGGCGTTGCCATTTCTCCCAGAGATGGCAACGCCCCTAATTCATTCGTCCTCAAAGCTATAAGTCTTTTAAGCCTGCCAACTCATGCCGGGCAAGAATAAAAAACTAAAATATTACCATCTCTTTTTCGGCATAAATTACGGCGAATATCGTGGCAGGTTCTTCCCCGTGGCAGGTGACAATATGGGGCAGATTTGAATCGTAATAGATTGAATCTCCTGGGTTGAGAATATCGGTATGCCCTGAAAGGGTGACTTCGACCTGTCCTGTCAGGACAAAAATGATCTCCTCTCCGGCGTGTTGATTCGGTTCAGCCGGTGTAGCTCCGCCCGGAGTCAGGGTTACGTGGAAAGGCTCCATTTGACGGTTTTGCTTCTGATGACCCAAAGATTCATAGCTATAGCCACCGGTTTTACCGGCGGAACTGAACCGGGACACGGTTTTTCTGTCGTCGCTCCTGACGATGCAAAAAGAGGAATCCGCGCTATCGCCCAAGATATCGCCGACCGCAACCTGTAGAGCCTTGGCCAGACTGACAATGCTGCCCAAAGGTGGAGAGATATCATGATCTTCAATCCCCACAATGACCGACGCGGGGATGCCGGAGAGGCTGGAGACCTCTTCGATCGATTTCCCTTTCTTGATCCGCAGACTTTTGGCCTTTTCTCCAATTTTGATATTCTGGTCCGGCATCGTTTATCTCCTTATGTGCAATAAAATGGTAGGAATGTGCTTATTAAGCAGATTGGTACCAAAAAAAAACCGTATGGCAGCCGAATGGCGTTTGTCGCATTAAGAATGCGATGTTTTGGCAAGTCACTTCCTTCTACAGCATGGGCCAAGCCCTGTCAATCAAAGGCGCCGACGGGGCAACTAACTTTCATGCAGACGCTAAGTATCTTATGTTGTTAAGGGTTTTTTATCCTTGTTTTTTGCCGGTAAATCCTTATGCTGACCCTCGATGAACAAAACGCCTAAAAACACCAATTATCCCCTGCAACAGGGGGCCAGCGCGGCATGGCCGATATGCATCGGCTATTTCCCTATCGGGTTGGCCCTGGGCGTACTGGCACAAAAAGCGGGCATCCCCTGGTGGGCGGTGGCGATGATGTCGGTGCTGGTCTTCGCCGGCAGCGCGCAGTTTATCTGCGTGGCGATGATTTCAGCCGGGGCTTCAATCCCGGCGATCATCTTCACTACCTTTGTCGTCAACCTACGGCATACCTTGATGAGTTCGGCGCTGGCGGTTTATCTCGCCGGGGTCAGTCGCAGTTTCCTCGCCCTCTTCTCCTATGGCATCACCGACGAAAGCTTTGCGGTCAACATGACCCGTTTTCGCAGCGGGTCCTGGGATCGCTGGAGCGCACTGGCAACCAATCATCTGGCCAACGCGGTCTGGATATTATCAACGATCACCGGTGCTCTGCTGGGGCAGTTTGTCCCGCCGGGTGCCTTTGGAATCGATTACGCACTGACCGGCATGTTCATCTGTCTACTGGTATTTCAACTGCAAGGCAGGATTCATATCCTGACCGGCGCTCTGGCGGCAGCGCTCTCGGTGACCTGGTATCTGCTGATTCCTGGAGATTCATACATTGTCGGCGCATCGATCAGCGCCGCAACCCTGGGATACCTGCTACAGCGTAGAAGGAGGAAGGGTTGACCTTCAACGACTACCTCTTACTGTTCTGCGGAATGGGCGCTGTGACCTACCTGCCGCGCGCCCTGCCGCTGCTCTACCTGGCGCATAAAAAATTGCCGCAATGGCTGGTCGACTGGCTGGGTCTGATCCCGGTTTCGATCCTTAGTGCGCTACTCGCACCCCTGCTCTTCTGCGAAAGCGCCGCCCGGACATTGCACCTCGGTAAACCCGAATTTCTGGTTGCTATCCCGACTCTCCTTTTCGCCCTGAAAACCAAAAGCCTGGGCGGAACGGTTTTACTCGGCATGGCCCTTTACTGGCTGGCAGGTTATGTTCTATAAAGACTCCCCTGAATCAGAAACGACCCTGTTGCTGTAATTTCAGATAAGGGGGGCATGGGGTCAGGCTTGCAAGGTTGCAACTTGTAATTCCTTCTTCAACCGTTCCACCTTCTCCGCACATTCCGGCCTGTTTCGTCGAAGGCCCTCAAATCGCCTTATTGCGGCGCTTAACGTCGACACATCCCGCTTCAGCCTTACTGCCAATTCAGTCAACGTCGCATCGGTGAGTTCAAGAACTCCCCAGGCTGCCAAGCTCCGGGCCGCGGATGGCAATCGCTTTTGCCCGAGAGATGAAAGGTCTTCTTCCTGGAGATTGTAGATTTTCAATACTGCAACAAGCACTGCTTCAAGGCTCGGCTTGCAAACCAGCAACGTTTCAGTTTGGGCAAGAACGTTTTCAACAAATGCGTCTTCCCCCATGACACGGCTGTCCGCACTCTCTTTGCCATAAAATTCATTCCGGTGACCATCTTTGCTTCGCTCTGTTACAAATTTGTTTAACAGGTCACGCGCATCAGAAAGAACAGAAGAAAAACGAGTCAGGATGTATTCCGTATTCAGCCAGGGAATCAGCTCTGTACCAGAATAAGCCCTTTGGCTACTCCAGGGATAATCTTCGGGATTGTCCACCATGCCGGCGCGTACGGGGTTCAGGTGAACGTATGCCGTGAGCTCCAGAAGGTATGCATCAGCATCCACCAAGACGGCTTTATATCTTCCCTGAAAAAGGTGGCCGGTCCTGTTCAATCGCCAATTCAGCCATTGAGTATAGCGGAAAGTGAGATTCTGCATGATACGTGACAAGGGTACATCAGCCACCTGAATGGCCATATGGATGTGGTTCGTCATAAAGCAAAAAGCCAACACCCGATGACCAAATCGTTCGACGCCTTCCTGTACGAAAAGGTAGAAATGATAGCGGTCTTTATCGCTATAAAAGACGCTTTGCTGCGCGTTTCCGCGAAGGATCACATGGTACAATGCGCCAGGATAATGTATGCGGTGTTTTCGGGCCATATCGAAAATATACCATCAAGCATAGCAACATTCAATCTTTAA
>JBDNGT010000310.1:0-2370 GCA_041689145.1 Geopsychrobacter sp.
GATGGATGTCGACCCGCTAGCCCGGCCTCTGACTCTGGCTTACCTGGAGGGGGTCTCTTGGGGGATGCCGCCGGTCGCGGTCTTTTTTACGCTGCGTCATTTCAGCGAAGGGCTCTCTCTTACCAAGCCGAGCATGGTGATTGGACTGATCGGGCTCGGTTTTAACTGCCTGGCTAACTACCTGCTGATCTACGGCAAACTTGGGCTGCCGGCCTTAGGCGGCGCTGGCTGTGGCTGGGCTACGGCGTTAACCATGTGGCTGATGTGCCTGTGTCTGCTGGCGACGGTCTGGAAAAGCAGGGCCTATCGTAGCGCCGGTCTCTTTAACTGCTGGCCGCGGCCGGATAAAAAGGAGCTGCTTCAACTTCTCAAACTGGGGCTGCCGATCGGTTGTTCAATGTTTATCGAGGCCAGCATCTTTGCCGTGATCGCCTTGCTGATCGGTTCCCTTGGCGCGAATATGGTCGCCGCCCACCAGATCTGCCTCAGCTTCTCGTCGCTGGTCTTCATGGTGCCGATGAGTATCTCGAGCGCGATCTCGGTGCGCGTGGGACGTGCCATCGGCCAACAGGATTTTCGTCTGGCCCGCCTGGCGGGCTACACCGGGATCGGGCTGACTGTGTTTATCTCAATTTTTAGCGCCAGTCTAACCCTGCTCTTTCCCGTGGCGATCACTTCGATCTACACCAAAAATCCTGAAGTGGCGGCCATGGCGACCGGCCTGTTGCTGCTGGCGGCACTATTTCAGGTATCCGACGCAGTGCAGGTCAGTACGGCTGGCGCTCTGCGTGGCTATAAGGATACTCGGGTGCCGATGGCGATGCTGATTGTCGCCTACTGGCTGATCGGGCTGCCGCTCGGCTACAGTCTGGGATTGACCAGCTTTGGTCCTGGTCCGCTAGGCGCGGCCGGGTTCTGGTTTGGCCTGATCGCCGGCCTGACCGCCGCCGCCATTCTGCTCAGCCTGCGTTTGCGTACGGTCAGCAGTCGTTATCGCTGGCGGCCGGAGAAATACCGAGGGTGAAAGACCTATGTTTCGATTCCCTCTAGAATCTCTCTGCTTGCCGAGGGCTTATCTCGCGCAGCGAAACAAGCCCGCAGCGCCTTAGTCCAGCCGGGTCACCCAGACCCCCACGTCGAGTTCAGCTCCCGGCGGTCCAATGAATGAACCGGCAACTGGTGGCACCGATTCAGGCAGCCTTGCCACTGCGACGGCGAAGTGATCGGTCCCCACGATGTCACCGATCGTGGGATCAAACCCCTTCCAGCCTGCGCCGGGCAGGTAGACTTCGGCCCAGGCATGGGTCGCCCCGAGGTTGTCCGCTGTCGGCGGCGCGTAGAGATAGCCGCTGACAAAGCGCGCAGCGAAGCCCAGCTGTCGAGCCGCCGCCATGAAAAGGGTTGCAAAGTCGCGGCACGAGCCGGCCCCGCTGCCGAGTGTCTCAGTTGCGGATTGCACGCCAGGCTCCTCACGAATCTTATAGGCATGGGTTTGATGGATATGCAGGTTCAGGCGCTGCAGCAAGGCGTATGTCTGCAGCGCCTCGCCCGGCTGCCAGATGGCCGCGACCCACCCCGTCAACAGGTCTCCGGCGGTCTGCTCATGACTCTCCATATAGGGCGACAGCAGAACCCTGTCTTCAAGGGGATAGACGAAGGGGTAGTCTATCGCGTAGTCGTCCACCAGAAAATCGAGGGGGGCCTGATTGTGCTGCTGAAGGATGACTTCGCTCTCAATCGCAAGCTGGCGGGTCGGGGTGTTGAAGGTTGCTATGGCAACGGAATTATCCTCCACGTCCCGATTCCAGCGCAGGGTCGCCGTGGGCGTGATCGTCAATGTTGCCGATTCGATGCGTAGCTCATGACCGACCCTCGGCCGCAGGCGCAACGCATGGGGTTCGAGCAAAACCGAGGCGGTAAAATTATAGTATGTGCGGTGAAGAATTTTATAACGCTGCATAGTCATATCCTCATCGAAATGTTCATAGTGCCACTCTGGGGTAATCGCGCGTGCTGAGAGTGATCAGTATCGTCGCGGGTTCAGCAGTGGTGAGCGTCCCCAGCGGCAACAGCAACCCTTCTCAGGGAAGTTTGTTCTGTAACTGAAAAGAGTCTCATCTCTAGCGAAAGTATCCGACCGCAAAAAGTTCTGCAACTCTTGCCTTGAGAAACTCTTTGGGTTATTCAGGTCAATCTGCTATAAGCATTACAAACCATAGGGGGATTTATCGAAAAAATCGGAAGCCGTGCGCATGATCCTACCAATCATCTGCACGGCTTTTTCTGTCACCTGCCCCGAGAGAATTCAGGCTCCCGCCCCCCTTTCATAAGCGTTCTTTTACAATTTATCCAACGGACTCGTCACCGCCA